>CAZEVN010000011.1:0-59271 GCA_964515145.1 uncultured Enemella sp. | reverse complement strand
GCGGCGTACGCCCCCGTGCGCAGGTGCGCATTCGAGGCCGCCTGGGTCGCGCTGAGCGTCGTCGCGGCGACACCCAGGGCCAGGACCGCGGCCGCGGCGGCCGCCAGACCGGTGTTGATCCGGCGCCGGAAACGACGGGCGATCCACTGGTTGATCAGCCCGAGACCGATGAGGGCGGCCACGGCCGGCAGGACCATCAGCCAGGGCAGTTGCGCCCCCAGCGAGGCGGCGGCGCGCTCGGTGTTGGCGTCGACGAGTGCATCAACGAGAGTGACGCCACGGTCCCGAAGCTCGGCACTGGAGGCCCGCAGATAGCCGGCGCCGACGGGCAGCCCCTGGCGGTTGGTGGCGCGGGCCTGGGCCATTCCCTCGGAATATTCGATGAGAACCTGATTGAGCTCAGCGAGCACGGCACCGTCGAGAGGCTGGGCCTCTGCCGCTTCGGCGATCGTGCGGCTCGCCGCAGTGAGCGATTCGGTGTATTTCTCCCGCACCTCGGGCGCTTCGAGCCCGCCGACCAGGAAAGCATTGGTGGCGAGCGCATCGGCGCGGAGCATATGCACCTTGATGTTCTGCACCCGCACGAGTTGCTGGGTGTCCTTGGCGGCTGCATGGAGCGCCTGGTTGGCCACGATGAGCTGGAGGGCGGTCAGCGCCGCGAACGCCAGAACGATGATGACGGCGACAAGCCGGACGCGCCCGAGCTGTCGCGGGATCTCCCTGCCGGCCAGGACCGGTTCGACAGCACCGGTGGTGCGTGCCGGGAGGCCCGGGGGAGAGGCAACCGGCAGTCCCGGTGGAGCGCTTTGCGTGGCCTGGGTCATGCGCCGAGGGTATCGGGTGAGACGGTCGCGACAACATGATCGGCACGCCCAGCGACGCCGGCAATCACTCCCGAAGGGTGTTCGGGACATGCAGGAGCCTGCCGTCCGGGTGGGCGGCAGGCTCGTGACAGGTGGATCAGGCGGTCTTGCGGGACCTCAGCAGGTCGAGACGCTCGGCCAGCAGGTCCTCCAACTCGGCGATGGAGCGGCGCTCGCGCAGCATGTCCCAATGCGTGCGCGCGGGCTTCTCCTCCTTGACCACCATCGCAACCCCGTCCGAGCGCTTGGAGACCCGACCACAGCGGGGACATTCCCAACTGGTCGGCAAGTCGGCTTCGACCGCGAACACGCGGACGAAGTGGTGACCGACAGGACAGTCGAATCCGATCTCCTGACGGGGTGCAAACTCGATGCTGGACTCGTCCTCGAAGCTCTTGGCCCCAAGCCCGGATCCACGCAGTGAACGATCAGCCATGGCAACCTCCCGATGACATGTTGACCTGCACAACGTCCATCCCGCCGGAATTGTTCCCCGATTCCTGAACCTGTTTCGTCTTCGCCACCATCAGGTCCACAGGCCACGCTCGACGCAGACCTCCTTGAGGGTGTCGATGCGGTCGCTGATCAGGCCGTCCACGCCGAGGTCGATCAACTCGTGCATCGTGTCGGGATCGTCGATGGTCCACACGTGGACCAGCTTTCCCGCGGCGTGGGCCCGGTCGACCAGCTCGCGCGTGAGCAGGCGTACGCGCCGCCCGGCGATCTCCCAGTCGATCGGCATCTGGAAGACCACGCCGGCATCGTTGAGCAGCCGGGGGAGCCCGGGGACGAATCGGGTCCAGGCCACGCCGGGGCCGGCGATGGAAGTGGGGACCTGCGTACCCATCAGGCGGCGGAACGCCAGGATCCGGTCAACTCCGAACGAGCCCACGCAGACCCGGCCCTGGGCGCGATGGTGATTGATGGCGCGGGCGAGGGGCTCGATCGCGCCGGGGGCCTTGATGTCGATGTTGATGCGGTGCTCGGGGAACGCATCGAACAGGTCAGCCAGGGTGGGGATGGCGTCGAGACCGCCGATGCGGGCGGTCTTCACTTCGCTCCACGGCAGTTCGGCCAGGAGCCCCTCCCGATCGGTGACGCGGTCGAGACGGTCATCGTGGAAGGCCAGGAGTGCGCCGTCGGCGGTGGCATGGACATCGGTCTCGAGATAGGAGTACCCGAGGGCGGCAGCCGACGTGAACGCGTGGAGAGTGTTCTCGCGATGGAGGTTGGCCTCCAGAAGCGCACCCCCGCGGTGGGCCATCGCAATGAAGGGGCGGTCGAAATAGGCGTAGTCGGCGGCGATCGGGCGGCGGGCCTGCAGCATGGCCGTCAGTATGCCGAGGGAATCAGCGGAACATTCCCTCGCCCAATCCGGGCACCCGGTCGAGCAGAGCCGCGATGTTGTCCGGCAGCCAGGGCGGAATGCCATAGACGACCATCATGAGATAGCCACCCGTCCAGAAGAAGAGGATCACCACGACCCAGAAAAGGAGCCGTCGAGGCCGGTTCCAGCCCAGGTAGCGCTCGAACTGGCGCTTGAACCACAGCATGACGTTCTGGGCCCAGCCGAATTCGCTCGCCCAGACGGCAAGTCCCAGGAGGAAGAGCGGGATGCCGCCCGGTCCGGGCAGGGGACCGAGCAGGATGGCCGCGATCATCAGGAAGAGTCCGGCGATGCCGACCCCGATCCGATAGAAGAACAGCTTGCGGGGATCACGCCGGATTTTGGCGCGCCAGGCGAAGCGGTCTTCGTCGGCCTCGATCAGGTGGGGATGCGGCAGGTGGAGGTGATGCCCGGTGTCCTCTTCGTCGGGCCGCGGCTCGTGCAGGTCTGCGGCCGTCTCCGCCGGGGAGGACGACGGGGGATGCCGTTCGTCTCCCGGCTGCCGCTCTGCACGCATGGAACCAAGACTATGCCGCGCGGGCCGGCGTCCCAGTCCTGAAAAACTCGACCCCGTTCACTCCCGCTCATCGGAAACTGATCCGGCGCCGGCAGTGGCAGGATTGCGCGAGTGACGACCATCCTCTCGATCCAATCCACGGTGGCCTATGGCCACGCCGGCAATTCCGCTGCGGTGTTTCCGATGCAGCGGCTGGGCGTGGACGTGTGGCCCGTGATCACGGTGCATTTCTCCAACAACACGTCGTATGGCAGTTGGCGCGGTCCCCTGCTGAGTGCCGCCGATATCCACGAGGTCGTCACGGGCATCGATGAGCGGGAAGTCCTCCCGAAAGCCGATGCCGTGCTGTCGGGCTATCAGGGTGCGGTCGATGTCGGCTCCGAGATTCTGAACGCGGTTGCGCTGGTCAAGGAGCGCAACCCGGAGGCGATCTATTGTGCCGACCCGGTGATGGGTGACGTGGGCCGAGGATTCTTCGTCCGCCCCGGCGTTCCGGAATTCCTGCGCGACGAAGTCATTCCCGCAGCCGATGTCGTGACGCCCAACCACTGGGAGCTCAACTTCCTCACCGGCACCGAGACGGGCACCGTCCCCGAGGTCCTCGCTGCCGTCGATGCCCTTCGCGAGCGCGGACCCCGGACCGTCCTGGTGACCTCGGTTGTGCACGATGCCCAGGAGCCCGGCACCCTCGACATGATCGCCGTCGACGATTCGGGCGCCTGGCTCGTGACCACTCCGCTGCTCGATCGGCACTTCACCGGATCGGGCGACCTCACCAGCGCGATGTTCCTGACCGCCCTGCTCGAGGACCTCGGCACCGCCGGTGCCCTCGAGCGCACGGCTGCCATCGTCTATGGCGTCCTGAAGTTCACCACCGACGCGGGTGCTCGCGAGCTGCGCCTGGTTGCTGCCCAGGACGAGATCGCGACCCCGACACATTCGTTCAAGGCTGTGCGCCTCCGCTGAGGAGCGGACGCTCCCCGCGGACTCAGTCAGGCGACAACCCCGTCCTGGAACACCTCGATGTTGGCGCCGACAGCATTGAGGCGGTTGGCGAGATCCTCATAGCCACGGTTGATGACATAGACATCGCGGAGGATCGAGGTGCCCCGGGCGGCGAGCATGGAGATCAGGATGCACACGGCCGGGCGCAGAGCGGGCGGGCAGATGACCTCCTGGTCGCGCCAGCGCGTGGGGCCACGGACGATGACCCGGTGCGGATCGAGCAGCTGGATGTTGGCGCCCAGCCGGCTGAGGTTGGTCATGTGGATGGCGCGGTTGTCATAGACCCAGTCGTTGATGAGGGTTTCGCCCTCGGCGGCTGCGGCGATGACGCCGAAGAACGGCAGGTTGTCGATGTTGAGGCCGGGGAAGGGCATCGGGTGGATCTTGTCGATGGGTGCCCTGAGCCGCGACGGATAGACCGTGAGGTCGACGAGCCGGGTGCGCTCGTTCTCCGCAAAGTATTCCTCGGAAATGTCGAACTTGAGACCCATCTCCGAGAGGATCGCGAGCTCGATCTCGAGGAACTCGATGGGCACCCGGCGGATGGTCAGCTCTGACTCGGTGACGATGGCTGCTGTGAGCAGGCTCATGGCCTCGATCGGGTCTTCGGACGGCGCATATTCGACATCCTTGTGGACCTCGCCGACGCCCGTGATCTTCAGCGTGGTCGTGCCGATGCCCTCGATGCCGACGCCCAGCTTCTGCAAGAAGAAGCACAGGTCCTGCACCATGTAGTTGGAGCTCGCGTTGCGCAGGGTGGTGACACCCGGCGTCATGGCGGCGGCGAGCAGGGCGTTCTCGGTCACGGTGTCACCGCGCTCGGTCAGGACGATGGTGCGGGCCGGCGAAACCTTCTCGCTCCGGGCCTGATAGGCGCCCTCGGTCGCCTGCACGTCCAGGCCGAAGTGGCGCAACACCTGCAGGTGGGGCTCAATGGTGCGCTGGCCGAGGTCGCAACCGCCGGCGTACGGCAGTCGGAAATCGGAATAGAAGTGCAGCAGCGGGCCCATGAACATGATGATCGAACGGGTCCGCTTGGCCGCCTCGATGTCCATCTGGTCGAGCTTGAGCTCGTCCGGACGGTTGAGGGTGAGATCGGACTTGTCCTCGGACCAGGTCGCCTCGACGCCGATGCTGGTCAGCACCTCGAGGATGCGGTTGACCTCTTCGATGCGGGCGATGCCGCGCAGGACAGTACGCCCACGGTTGAGCAGCGACGCACACAGCAGGGCCACGCCGGCATTCTTGGAGGACCGGACGTCAATGGCGCCGGACAGCTTGGTCGGCCCCGTGACGCGCAGGTGGACGGGTCCGCCGGAGCCCACGGAGATGAGCGGGCTGTTGAGGGCAGCCGCGATGCGGTTCACCATTTCGACGCTCAGGTTCTGGTTCCCCGACTCGATGCGGTGAATCGCGCTCTGGCTGGTGCCGAGCTGGTCCGCAAGCTGAGTCTGGGTCAGGCCACGATGCTGGCGCGCGGAACGGATCAGGGTGCCGATTCGGCCAAGGGAGGTCTCAGTCACGCGCACCAACGTAACTCATATCCGATATATCTCAACGAGGCGTGCCACTCCAACGGGCCCACCAAGTCAGCCAGGATTCAATAGAGTGGCCCTCATGAGTGCGCACTTCGACGTTGTAGTCCTCGGAGCCGGACCCGGCGGTTATGTCGCCGCCATCCGCGCGGCCCAGCTTGGCCTCAAGACGGCGGTGGTCGAGAAGCGATACTGGGGCGGCGTCTGCCTCAATGTCGGCTGTATTCCCACCAAGTCCCTGCTCCGCAATGCGGAGCTCGCCCATATCGTCACCAAGCAGGCCAAGCTGTTCGGCATCAATGGCGACATCTCCGTCGACTACGGGGTGGCGCACAAGCGGTCGCGCGGTGTCGCGGATCGCATGGTCAAGGGCATCCACTTCCTGATGAAGAAGAACAAGATCACCGAATTCGACGGCTGGGGAGAGTTCGTCGACGCGAAGACCATCAAGGTCTCGGGCGGCAAGGATGACGAGACCCTCACCGCCGACAACGTCATCATCGCGGCGGGTTCGGTGACCCGGATGCTGCCCGGCGTCGAGGTCAGCCAGAACGTGCAGACCTATGAGGAACTGATCCTCGACAACGAGCTGCCGAGCTCGATCGTCATCGCCGGCTCCGGCGCGATCGGCATCGAGTTCGCCTATGTCCTCAACTCCTATGGCGTCAACGTCACCGTGGTCGAATTCCTCGACCGCATCGTTCCCACCGAGGATCCCGAGGTGTCCGCCGAGCTGGCGAAGGCCTACAAGAAGCTGGGTGTGAAGGTCATGACCTCCACCCGCGTGGAGTCGGTCGAGGACACCGGCTCGGGCGTCCGCGTCACGGTCACCTCCGAGAAGGGTGGCGAGCAGGTCATCGAGGCTGATCGACTCCTATCGGCCATCGGCTTCGCGCCCCGCACCGAGGGCTATGGGCTGGAGAACACGGGCGTCGAGCTCACCGATCGGGGCGCCATCGCCATCGACGACTACATGCGCACCAACGTCGACGGCGTATATGCGATCGGCGATGTCACCGGCAAGCTGATGCTCGCGCACACGGCCGAGGCGCAGGGTGTCGTGGCGGCCGAGACCATCGGCGGAGCCGAGACGATGCCGATCAACTACGACATGATCCCGCGCGCCACCTATTGCCAGCCCCAGATCGCCTCGTTCGGCTATACGGAGCAGCAGGCCAAGGACAAGGGCTACGACGTCAAGGTCGGCAAGTTCCCGTTCACGGCCAACGGCAAGGCCCATGGGCTCGGCGACGCCGTCGGGTTCGTGAAGGTCGTCGCCGATGCCGGGCACCACGAGATCCTGGGCGCCTCGATGGTCGGCCCCGACGTGACCGAGCTCCTGCCCGAGCTCGTGCTGGCCCAGATGTGGGACCTGACCGCCGATGAGATCGGCCGGTCGATCCATGCTCACCCAACTCTGTCCGAGGCCATGAAGGAAGCCGTCCACGGCATTTCCGGCCACATGATCAACTTCTGATCGTTCTTGCGTACGCCGGGTCGGTGCCCCCGACCCGGCGTTCGGCGTACCCTGCGCCACAGTGGAACCCCACGGAGAGTGAACCCGACGAAAGGAATCGCCATGGCCACCGCACTCGAACTGCGCCGCCCACGGGACGACCGGATGATCGGGGGAGTGTGCGCCGCGCTCGGTCGACGCTTCGGCATCGATTCGCGGTGGGTACGCGTGGCCTTCGTCGCCAGCCTGTTGCTGCCCGGACCGCAGGTGCTGATCTATCTCATCGCCTGGATGGCGATTCCGAGCGAGTAGGCCACACCCATATCCGCATTTGCGTCTGATACGTTCCTCGGGTGACGCAAATACGGATCTCAGCCGCGGCCAGCCTGCTCGGTGTCAGCGATGACACCCTGCGCAGATGGATAGAACAAGGACGCTTGGACGCCTCGACCGATGAGTCGGGCCGCCAGGTCGTCGACGGGTCCCGGCTCGCCGCACTCGCCCAGGAGATTGCCGCCGATCACCCCGTCGACCAGCTCGACGAGGGCGCGAGCGTGCGCTCGTCCCGCAATCACCTCACCGGTCTGGTCACCGGGGTGAAGTCCGATCCGGTGATGAGCCAGGTCGAGTTGCAGTGCGGGCGTTATCGGATCGTGTCACTCATCTCCACCGAAGCGGTGGAGGAACTCGGCATCGAGGTTGGCTCGGTGGCAACGGCCGTCATCAAGGCCACCAATGTCTCCGTGGAGAGGAACCGCTCATGAAACGCCTGATCTTTGTCCTCCTGGCTCTGGCCCTGGCCCTGACCGCCTGTGGCCAATCGGGCACCGCAAGCCCGGGCGTGAGTCCCCAACCTGATGCCTCGCCCACTTCGACCGGCCCGACGATCGTCTTTGCTGCGGCCTCGCTCAACAAGGCCTTCCCGGAGGCGGCGGGCGACCATGAGGTCTCCTTCTCCTTCGACGGCTCGTCCGGGCTGGTCGACCAGATCGTCGGCGGCGCGCCGGCGGATGTCTTCGCCTCGGCCGACAAGCGCAATATGGACAAGGCTGTCGAGGCCGGCGTGATCGACGGTGAACCCAAGATGTTCGCGACCAACTACCTGGTTCTGGTCGTCCCCGCCGGCAACCCCGCGGGCGTGACCGGCTTCGATGCCTCGCTCGACAACGCGAAGCTGGTCGTGTGTGCACCCGAGGTGCCGTGTGGTGGCGCGACCAAGCGCGTCGCCGACAAGGCGGGGCTGGCGCTCAAGCCCGTATCGGAGGAGTCGAGCGTCACCGACGTGCTCGGCAAGGTCACCTCGGGTGAGGCCGACGCCGGCATCGTCTATGCCACCGACGCTACCCAGGCCGGCGACAAGGTCCAGGTCCTCGACATCGCGGGTGCCAAGGACGACCCGAACACCTATTGGATCGCGAAGGTCAAGGACGCCCCCAACTCTGCCGGTGCCGACTCCTTCATCGACAGGATCCTCAGCGAATCCGGTCAGCAGGCACTCGCCACGTTCGGGTTCGGCCCGCCGCAGTGATCCAGGCGAACCAGTGACGCATGTCCCCAGATGGACCTGGTTTCCGCTGGGTCTGACCCTCGCGCTGCTGGGCATACCCCTCGTCGGACTCCTGGTCCGCGCCAACTGGGCCGAGCTGCCGACGCTGCTCGCGAGTGACCGGGCGCGGGATGCGTTGACACTCAGCCTGGCCACCTGTGCGGTGTCGACGTTGTTCGTACTCGTGCTGGGCGTACCCACCGCCCTGGTCCTGGCCCGGTCCAGCGGTCGGTGGGCACACGCTGCTCGGACCCTGGTGACGGTGCCGATGGTCCTGCCACCCGTGGTGGCGGGTCTGGCCCTGTTGACCACGTTCGGGCGCCGCGGACTGATCGGGTCGCACCTCTCGGCCATGGGCATTGAGATCGGTTTCACGACAGTGGCGGTCGTCGTGGCCCAGACCTTCGTGGCACTCCCGTTCCTCGTGATCTCCCTTGAGGGGGCACTGCGCACCAGCGGAGCCGACTTCGAGCGCGCGGCCGGCTTCCTCGGCGCGGGGCCCACCCGTGCCTTCCTCACCGTCACAGTGCCCATGGCGGCGCCGGCGCTGGCCTCGGGGGCTGCGCTGTCGTTCGCCAGAGCCCTGGGCGAATTCGGTGCCACGCTGACCTTCGCCGGCTCCCTGCAGGGCGTCACCCGCACTCTGCCGCTCGAGATCTATCTCTTGCGAGAATCCGATTCGGAGCTGGCGCTCGCTCTCGCGGTGGTGCTGCTCGCGGTGGCGGGGATCGTCGTGGGTCTGGCGACGCGCCTGCATGCGTGGGGTACGCATGGGTGACGCTGCCAGGATCGACGCGGTTGTCGAACGTCGAGGGGTCAGCCTGGAGTTGGGCCTTCGGAAGGGCGCCACCACGGCGCTGATCGGACCCAACGGGGCGGGCAAGTCCACCTGCGTCCAGCTGATCGCCGGCGCCCTTCGCCCCGATTCCGGGCAGGTCACCATCGGAGACCGGACCGTCGCGGGGTCGCGTACGCTCATCCCGGCCCACCAGCGCCGCATCGGCTATCTCGACCAGAGGCCCTTGCTGTTTCCCCATCTCTCGGTTCTGGACAACGTGGCCTATGGCCCGCGGTCCCGCGGCATTCCGCGGTCGGCCGCTCGTGAGCGGGCCCGGGCCGAGCTGGCGGCCGTCGGCATGGACCATCTCTCCGAACGCCGCCCCAGAGCCCTGTCCGGCGGGCAGGCCCAGCGCGTCGCGATCGCCCGGGCTCTCGCGATCGATCCCGAGATCGTCCTGCTGGACGAACCGTTCGCGGCCCTGGACGCGGCCAGCACCCCCGAGCTGCGGCGCCTTCTGCGGGAGCGGCTGGTGGAGGTGACCACGCTCCTGGTCACCCATGACCTGCTCGACGTGCTGGCCCTGGCGGATGAGCTGGTGGTGTTGGAGGCCGGACAGGTCGTCGCGCAGGGGAGCGTCGACGACGTCCTGACCGCCCCTGCCACCGGTTTCATCGCCGATTTCGTGGGCGTCAACCTGCTCCACGGGGTGGCCGTCGACACCTCCGCACTGCGGCTGGACGACGGCCCCGTGCTCACGGGCGTGGGCGAACTTCGACCGGGTGAGACCGCCCGCGCCACCATCGCGCCGGATGCGGTCAGCCTGCACCGAGCCGCCCCCGGCGGCAGTCCCCGCAACGCTCTCGAAGGTGTGGTCGTCGCACTCGACTCCCGCGGCCCGATCGTGCGGGTCGGCGTACGCCTCGCCAGCCAGGTCCTCCACGCCGACCTGACTGCCGCCGCCGTCGCCGAACTCGGGCTCGTGCCCGGCGAGAAGGTCGTGATCGTGGTCAAGGCCACCCAGGTGCACCTCTATCCGGCCGATGGCGCTGAACTGGCCCGGTGAGGACCGCAGACGCATAGTGGAGGGGTACGCCGAAGGCACGCCCGTTCGCCTGCTGGTGAGGAGCACGCCTTTGTCGGTGGAACGTTGTGTAATGGACGGGTCCGTTCGACGATAGGAGTCCGGTGAGCAGCGCCGACCAGGTCAAAACCGACGGGGACGGCCCCGCAATGCCGGAGAACCCGGATCGCAACTCCGGGGTGATCGGCGCGCCCCTCATGATCGTCTGGACCGCGATCGGGCTCGCGGTGGTCGCCGTGCTGTTGGGTGCGCGCTATCAGAGCCTCCTCCCGCCCCTGCGCGGACGGGAGGGTGCCGATCCGCTGACCAACCACCTCACTGCCGTGGTGGATGTGGGTGCCCAGCTGACCATGCTGGCGACGTTCGCCCTGCTGCTCGCTGCCACGTTCTATTCCACCGGCCTCCGGCGCCATCACGAGCTGGCGGAGCGCGGTCGCCGATTCGTCCGGGCGGCCGGGTCGACTGCCGCTCTCTGGTTCAGCTTCAGCATCCTGATGATTCCGCTCACCGCCGGTGAGAACAATGGGGTGTCGCTGCTGACCGTGGCGCAGTCCCTGTCCCCGTTCATCGCGGCGACCCAGCCGGCCCAGGCGTGGTTCGCCCCGGCGGTCATCGCCCTCATCATCACGCTGACCGCCCGGCGGATCCGCCGGGTGGGCGCTGTCGTGCTGGCACTGCTCCTCGGCCTGGCGTGGCAACTCGCACCCGTGGTGACCGGCAACGTCTCCGTCGGCGCCGACCACGACTTCGGCACGGACGCGGCCATCTGGGCCAGCCTCGCCGCCTGCGTGGCGGTGGCCAGCGCGGCTGCGGCCCTGATCACGGTCGACTCTGACAAGGACCACGTGCGCGGCCGTCGCGTGCTGTGGACCCTCGCCGTGGCCGCCACTGTCGTGGTGGCCGGGCGGATCGTGGTGGGGTGGTATGAACTGGCCGGCACCTCACCGCTTGCAACCGGCTATGGCCTGTTCACCGTCGGCATCGTGGCGCTCTGGGCGCTGATCGCGCTCCGGGCCTGGTTCGGGCTTCGCCGGGGCGTACGCTCGCGGGTCTCGCTCGGGGTGGACGTCGCTCTCGGCGTGCTGGCCGTGGGACTGCAGACCGCGACCGCCCACATGGCACCGCCGCGCTTCCTCGTGCCCCAGCCGTCGGCCCAGATCAACTTCCTCGGCTATGAAATCAACGAAGCGCCGACCATCGCTGCGCTGATCCTGCCCGGACGCCCCAACCTGCTGCTCGTGACCATGTCCGTGGCGGCCCTCATTCTCTATGTGGCCGCCCACCTCATCCTGGCGCGCCGCAAGATCGACTGGCCGATCGGACGCACCATCGCGTGGGTGCTCGGTTGGGCCCTCCTGCTGTGGGTTGGCTCGGCCGGCGTGTGGGCCTATTCGGGTGCCGCGTTCAGCTATCACATGCTCGTCCACATGACCGTCAACATGATCATCCCGGTCCTCATCGTCCTGGGTGCGCCGATCACGCTGGCCCTGCGCGTGCTGCCGACCCAGCCCGAGAGCGAGCCGATGGGGCTGCGCGACCTGATCAACGGGCTGCTGAACTGGAAGCCGCTCGAATACCTGATGCACCCGGTTGTCATCGGCATCAACTTCATCGGGTCGGCCTATGCGGTCTATCTCAGTGGACTGTTCGAGTTCCTGATGCGCTATCACTGGGGCCACCAGCTGATGACGCTCCACTTCATCATCAGCGGCCTGCTCTTCTTCGGTCTCATCGTGGGGGCCGACCGCAATCCCAAGGAACTGCCCCATGTCGCCAAGCTGGGCTTCCTGTTCGCCGCGATGCCGTTCCACGCCTTCTTCGCCGTGATCCTCCTCAGTTCCGATGGGATCATCGGGTCCAACTTCTACAACGGGCTCGATGTGGCCTGGATGACGGACCTGTACGCCGACCAGCAGATGGGCGGGCAATACACCTGGGCCATCGGCGAGATTCCGATGCTCATGGTGGTCATTGCCCTCGTCTTCCAGTGGTTCGCCCAGGACAGTCGCGAGGCGAAACGCAAGGATCGGGCGATGGATGAGGGCCTCGACGATTCCTATGAGGCCTACAATGAGATGCTGCGCAAGCTGGCCGAGAGGTCCGATCGATGAGTGCCGATGTCAGTGGTGTGACCGACACTGCCACGCCCCAGATCGAGCTTGCGGTCGGGGGCATGACCTGCGCCGCCTGCGCGACACGGATCGAGAAGAAGCTCAACAAGCTCGACGGCGTCACGGCCACCGTGAACTATGCGACCGAACGCGCGGTCGTGTCCGGTTCGGTGTCGGCCGACGACCTGATCGAGGTCGTCAAGAAGGCGGGCTATTCGGCGATCGAGGCGACCGGGGACGACTCCGAGCTGGGCCGGATCTCGGCCGAGCGGGTCGGCTCCCTGCGCCGCCGGCTCGCCCTCGCCGCCATCCTGACCATTCCGCTCGGCAACCTGGCCATCGTGCTCGCCCTGGTGCCCTCGCTGCGGTTCCCGCTCTGGGAATGGCTCTGCGTCGCGCTGGCGGTCCCGGTCGTCTTCTGGTGTGCCTGGCCCTTCCATGTGGCGACATGGCGCAACCTGCGCAACCGCTCGTTCAGCATGGACACGTTGGTGTCCCTGGGCGTGCTGTCGGCCTTCAGCTGGTCGCTGATCTCGATCATCCTGGGCGCCGAGGACACCGAGGGCTATTGGCTCGGCTACGGCGTGACCCCGGCCGGTGCCGATGCGATCTATTTCGAGGTTGCTGCGGCCGTGACAACGTTCCTGCTGGCGGGCCGCTATTTCGAGGCTCGCGCCAGGCGCAGCGCCCAGGGCGTCCTCGGCGCGCTCAACGCCCTGGCACCCAAGCAGGTCCGCAAGCTCGAAGCCGACGGCACCGAACGCATCGTGCCCATCACCCAGCTGACCAGGGGCGAGCAGTTCGTGGTCCGGGCCGGCGAGCGCATCGGTGCGGACGGCACAATCACCGAGGGTTTCTCGACCGTCGACACCTCGATGATGACCGGTGAGCCGGTGCCGGCCGAGGTCGGACCCGAGGGTGGAGTCCTGGGCGGCACGGTCAACCTGACCGGTCGACTCGTCGTCACCGCGACGCGCGTCGGGGCCCACACCCAGCTCGCCCAGATGGCTGCCCTGGCCGAACAGGCCCAGATCCGCAAGGCGCGTGTCCAGCGACTCGTCGACCAGGTCGTCAGCTGGTTCGTGCCGGTCGTGATCGTGATCAGCGTGCTGACCCTGGCAGGCTGGCTCCTGACCGATCACGGGATTCGCCAGTCGGCGAGTGCCGCGCTCTCGGTCCTGATCATCGCCTGCCCCTGCGCGCTCGGTCTCGCCACCCCGACGGCGCTCATGGTGGGCGTCGGTCGCGGCGGCCAGCTGGGCATCCTCATCAAGACCCAGGAAGCGCTGGAGTCGAGCGGCAAGGTCGATACGGTCGTCTTCGACAAGACCGGCACGATCACGCCCGGTCAGCTCGTGGTCGAGTCGTTCACGGCGGTCGGCGGCTCGGACGAGGCGGAGGTCCGCCGACTGGCTGCCTCGGTCGAAGCCCAGTCGGAGCATCCGCTGGCCAAGGCGATCGCCGCCGACCATGGTGATGACGTGCTGCCCGTGACCGATCTCGAGATCACCCCCGGACGGGGTGCGGCCGGCACCGTGGCCGGCCGGCGGATCATCGTGGGCAACGAACGGGCGCTCGGCGAGGGCGTTGACCTGAGCAGCGCCCTCGCGGTCCTCGAAGCCGCCCGCGACCGGGGAGCCACTCCCGTCCTGGTGTCGATCGACGACCGGGTGGCCGGCGTGTTCGTTCTCACCGACACAGTCCGACCATCCGCAGCCGAGGCCGTTCGCCGGCTCCGCGACCAGGGCCTCAAGGTCATTCTGCTCACCGGTGATCACGAGCGGGCCGCGGCTGCGGTGGCGCGTCAGGCCGGCATCGACACGTGGATCGCCGAGGTTCTGCCCGCCGACAAGGCCGGAGAGATTGCCCGGTTGCAGGCCGATGGCCATCAGGTGGCCATGGTCGGTGACGGGATCAACGATGCAGCCGCGCTGGCAACCGCCGATCTCGGCCTCGCGATGGTGAGCGGGACCGAGGTCGCGATGAAATCGGCCGACATCATTTGTGTCCGCGAAAACCTTGCCGTCGTGCCCGACGCCATCAGCCTCTCCCGCGCCACCCTGCGCACGATTCGCGGCAATCTTGTCTGGGCTTTCGGCTACAACGCGGCGGCCATCCCGCTGGCGGCTGCCGGCCTGCTCAATCCGCTGATCGCTGGTTTCGCCATGTCGTTGTCGTCCCTGTTCGTGGTCGGCAACAGCCTCCGGTTGAGGTCGAAGAAGCTCCGGTGAGCGGGGAGCCAACACTCGTGGTGGCCGCCGCTGTCATCGACGGGGGCCGAGTGCTGGCCACCCGGCGGGTGAACCCGCGTGGCAAATGGGAGTTCCCGGGTGGGAAGGCCGAACCGGGGGAGCAGCCCGTCGCTGCGCTCCATCGCGAACTGGCCGAGGAGTTGGGCCTGGCGATCGAGGTCGGTGCCGAGATTCCCGGCCCGGAGACCGGCTTCTGGCCGATCAACGATCGCCTTCGCATGCGGATCTGGTATGCCCGGGCCCTCGGCGTACCCGAGCTGAAGGGCGACCACGATGCCATGTGCTGGGCCGGGCCCGAAGAACTGGCCGGGCTGGACTGGTTGCCGGCCGATATTCCCATTGCCCGGCGCATTGCTGCGGATCTGACGCAGGATTGATCCATGACACGCGTACGCACCCACGGGATCGTGACAGGCCGGGTGCAGGGCGTGTCCTTTCGCTATTCCATGCGACGGGAAGCCGAGCTGCTGGGGGTCGGCGGCTTCGTCCGCAACCTCCCCAACGGCGATGTGGAGTTCGAGGCGGAGGGGAGTCCCCAGGCGGTGGCCGAGCTTATGGCGTGGGTGCGGGAAGGACCGGCGTACGCCCGGGTCATGAAAGTCACCACCCGCAATCTGGCCGTCAAGGGCGAAATCCGCTTCTCAGTTACCACCTGAAACGCAAAACGGCCGGAGCCCAAAGGCTCCGGCCGTTGCTGTCGCAGAAGATCAGGCGACCATCGACTCGCCGCGCGGGGACTTCGAGTGACGGAAGCCGAGGAACGAGAGCACGAGGAGCACTACGCCGCCCACGAAGGCAGCAACCGCGGCGATGGCAGCGATCTTGCCCATGGTGGCGAAGGCATAGGCGTTCAGGAGCAGGCCACGCAGGGTGTTGCCCATGAAGAGGCTCTGACGGAGCTCGGCCATCTGCTTGGCCTCATCGGTGGTCTTGTCGGGAAGCTGCATGTATTCGCCCGAGACTTCCTCGTAGGTCTTGCCGTTCGAGGAGGCGTTCATGTGGGCCAGGATGTAGCTGTCGGCGAAGGCCTTGGCCTGGTCACCGGTCGACATCTGCTGACCGATGTAGGGACGCAGGGCTTCCTGGTCCTTGGGGTCCTTCAGGCCGGCGATGCCCTTTTCACCGGGCATGTCGATCCGCTGGGAAACGAGCTGGTTGGTGACCTGCTCGTTGACGAAGGCGCTCGCCCAGGTCAGCAGACCACCGGCGACGAACATGACGGCGGCCAGGGCCAGCCCCACGTAAGAAATGAGCTTGTCGAGTGCACTACGGCGCATCTCTGATCTCCTCGCGAAAGAAGTTGGTGTTGCAAACGAGATGATTGAACCACGAACTACTACCCCGAGTAGTAATCGAAAGCCGCCAAACGGAACGAATGTGACGCAAATCATCCCAAAGGGGTTCACAAACGGTCAGAACCGTGTTTGAATGCCCTCCGAACACAGGGCAGGCGAGCGCCGCCCATGGCCGCCGTCCTGACAGACTGGGAAACATGACGGCCCCGAACACCGCTTGGTGGGAACTGAAAGTGCCGCCCGTGGTGCTATTCGCCATCGCGGGCATCGCCCAACGCGCGCTCGCCCGACGTCGACCCCTGACTCCCGGACGCCTGATCTGCGCCAGCGCCACGGCCCTCACCGCAGGTGGACTCGGGGGAGCAGCAGTCCTCGGATTCGGCCGCTCCGGAACCACCGTGAATCCCCACACCCCGGAACGAACCGTCACGCTCGTGACCGGCGGCGCGCACGCCCTCAGCCGCAATCCCATGTATGTCGCGCTCGCCGGTGGGCTCCTCACCCATGCCGTCTGGCTCGGGCCCGTCCGGGCGCTGATCCCCGTGGCCGGCTTCGTGGCAGCGGTGGACGCGCTCCAGATCCGACCCGAGGAACGCCTGCTCGCCGGGCGCTTCGGGGAGGCATACGCCGACTATCGGCGCCGGGTCCCGCGCTGGCTGGGCCCGATCCGGCGCTGACCACAGGCCCGCCCATCGGCGGTGTCGACATATCTGCGACCATAGAGGTCTTCGAGGCGGGGGATTCCATGGCAACGAATGCGCGACGCCCATCGGCGCGAGATCTGGGCAACAAGGCACAACAGGCTGGCGACCGGGCCGAGCGAGCCGGCTCGGACATCCAGGATTCACGCGCGTTCCGCATCCTCGTCTCGGTCGGCCTCGCTTGTTATGGCCTGATCCACCTGCTGCTCGGATGGCTCGCCATTCAGCTCGCCCTCGGCGGGGGAGGGGAGGCCTCGACGGGCGGCGCGATGAAGGATCTTGCCTCCAAGCCCCTCGGCGAAGTGTTGATGGTCATCATCGCGGTCGGCCTGTTCACCCTGGCCGTGTGGCAACTTATCGAGGCACTGTTCGGCTATCGACAACTCAAGACCACCACGAAGGCTCGCCGGAAGATCTCCTCGGGCGCGAAGGTGATCATGTATTCGGCGCTGGGCTTCAGCGCGGCCGCCCTGGCCGCGGGCAGCGACTCCGGCGACTCGAACGAGAGCGCTCGCAGCACGACGGCCCAGCTGATGGCCGCACCGTTCGGTCGAATCCTGGTCGCCCTGGTCGGAATCGCCATCATCGCCGTCGGCATTTCCCAGGTCGTCAAGGGCGTACGCCGCAAGTTCGTGGAACGCGATCTCCAGTCCAGCGCCCCCGAGTGGGGCAAGAAGCTCGGCACTGTTGGCTGGATCGCCAAGGGCCTGTCGATCACCCTGGTCGGGGCGCTGTTCGTGTGGGCAGCCGTTTCCCACGACCCGGACAAGGCCGGTGGCGTCGACGGTGCTCTGAAGACCCTCCTCGAGCAGCCGTTCGGCGTCTTCCTGCTGGTCGCGATGGGTCTCGGGTTCGCTGCCTTCGGCATCTATTGCTTCGTCTGGTCGCGCCACGTCAATCACGAGGAAATCTGAGCCGCTCCTAGATGTATCATTTGATACATGATTGTGGAGCTTGCCACGACGACTGCCTCACCGGAACAGCTCTGGGCCCTGGTCGGGTCGCCCGAGCGCTGGGGTGAGTGGCTCCCCACGTTCGAGTCGGTACGCCGGGTCGGCGGCCCGGCGGTCACGGATCTCGGCTCCCGTTTCGAGGTCCGCCAGCCCCGGCTCGCCAGGGCGATCTATGAGGTGACGGCCTGGGACCCGGGCCGCGGGTTCACCTGGGAATCACGAATGCCGGGCGTTCGAACCATCGCCGAGCATCGGGTCAACCGTGAGGCCGAAACCTTCTGCGAGCTGGCAGGCCACGGATGATTCAGGGGCCCCGCGAGCAGTTGCTCGACAAGGCGCTCACGCATTTCTCCGAGCACGGCGTACGCGACACCAGCCTGCGCGGCCTCGCGCCCCACATCGGGACCAGCCAGCGGATGTTGAGCTATCACTTCGGCTCGCGAGAGGGCCTGTTGACGGCCGTCATCGAGAAGGTCGTGGCCGACACCACCGCGGCCCTCCTCACACTCTTCGCGGAGCACCCGGACCCGTTCGATGCCGGCCGCGAGAACTGGCGACGGGCCGCCGACGGCGCCCAGCTCTTCGGCGCTCTCTTCTTCGAACTGTCGAGCCACGCGATGTATGGCAAGGACTATGCGCACGACCTCGGCGCGACCGTCGTGACGCGGGCGGAGGAGGCGTTCGCTGAGGCGTACCGATCGAGAACCGACCCCACCACAGCGCGCACCCTCGCGCGCCTGACCCTCGCCGTGGGCAACGGGCTGCTCTTCTCGACCCTGATCGACTCCGATCGCGCCGCCTCCGATGCGGCCATCGAGGAGTTCATCGCCATGGTGCGCCACCGCATCGAGTCATGTGGCCAGGGCTAGTTCATCGCAAAGGGGGAAGCGTGGCGCTCGCCTTGAGCTGCTCGGCCTCCTGGCGGGTGAGGCGACTCTCGGCGGCGCACATCGCGCACTGCATCGTCCACTGGCGCCCCACCATGAAGAGCGGGATGAAGAACAGGGTGAACTTGTTGGTGACTTCTTCGAGGCGGTGAGCCGCGGGGTTGCCGCAGAATCGACAGACGAGGGTCACCACGCCGAGGATCTCGCGATAGCCCTTGGTGCCGAAGATGAGGAGCATGCGGACGAGCCTACGCGACGAGCGACCGGCGAGCCGCCAACCTCAGGACGCCCGACGCCGCACCAGGGACGGGCTGACGCCGGTGTGCCGCTTGTAGGCCGCACTGAGCGCAAAGGCGCTCGCGTATCCGACCGCAGCCGCGATGAATTCGAGGGGCGCATCGTCGGCCAACAGGTGCTCCGTAGCCAGATCGATCCGGAGCCGGGTCAGGTAGGTCATCGGCGGCTCACCGACCAACCGCGTGAAGCGCGCGGAAAATCCGCTCCGCGAGCTGGCTGCGAGCCGGGCCAGGCTCTCGGTCGACCAGGCCCTCGCCGCCGGACATCACGTGCGGAGCGTGGCCCGGCGTACCCCTCCGGCCGACGGCCGACCCCACCATCGCACCGTGCGCGGCAACGCCACCGACGCCGACTTTCTGCGTACGGCGATCGCTGGCTCCGATTCCGTTGTCGTCATGGTCGGCGCTCCGGCCAACTCGCGGGAACCGATTCGGACGCCAGTTACCCGGACGGTGATCGAGGCGATGCGCGCCGAGGGCGTACGCCGGCTCGTCGTGCAGTCCTCGCTCGGCGTCGGCGACTCGATCAGCCGGCTCGGTCCGATCAGCCGGTATATCGTCTTTCCGTTCACCCTCAAGCACGTCATGCGGGACCACACCACCCAGGAGGACCTGGTCCGGTCATCCGGCCTCGACTGGACGATCCTGCGCCCGGGTTACCTCAGCGACAAGCCGGCGACGGGGCAGGTGCGGGCGATCCCGACGATGTACGCCGGCAGGATCTCCCCGCAGGTCACCCGCTCGGACGTCGCACAACTGAGCCTGGCGATCGTGGGGGACAGGTCGACCATCGGTCGTGAGCTGATGCTCGTCACGCCGAAGAACTGAGTCAGCCCTCGAGGGAGCCCCAGCGGCGAAAGCCGCCTTCGCTGTTCAGCACCTGCCCCGCCATCCATCGGCCCTGGTCGGACACCAGAAATGCGACGAGTCGCGCCACGTCCTCCGGCTCGCCTAACCGATGGAGGGGGAAGAGTCGCTTCAGGGCGGCCAGCTGTTTAGGAGAAAAGAGTCCAACGTCCTCGCCCAGATAGCCCGTGTCAACGGGACCCGGATTGATGACGTTGAGCAGGATGCCCTGATCGATCAGGTCGTCGGACACGGAGGCGGCGACGCCGGCCAGGGCGGCCTTGCTGGCGGCGTACGCAATCTCGTCCCGCATCGGCCCGAGACCCTGACCCGAGGTGAACCACACGACCCGACCGCCGTCACGGCCGTCGTGCTGCGCGGCGAACAGTCTCGTCAGCAGGATCGTCGAGCGCGTGTTCACCGCATAGTGGCTGTCGATCATCGCGGCGGTCATCTCACCGAGCGGCCCGTCCTCGCCCGATTGGGCGTGGACGGCCAGGAGGATGTCGACATGACCGTACGCCCCAGTGGCCGCGGTCAGGACTCGCTGTGGGGCGTCGGGATCGGCGAGGTCGGCGCCCCAGTGTTCGACCCGGCGGGGCGGATCAACAGCCCGCAGACCTGCCAGGACCTGCTCCAGATCGTCGGCACCCCACGGCTGGCGCTCATCGTGGGGCTGGTGGTGGGTGATGAAGACATCGGCGCCCATGGCCAGCAGTCGGGCGGCGCAGGCGTACGCGATGCCCTGCCGCCGGGAGACACCCGTGATGAGCGCCACCCGCCCGAGCAGCGGCAGGGTCACGCGGGCTTCACCTGCACGACGAGTTCGAGTTCGACAATGAAGCCCTTCGGCAGATGCCCGGCGCCGATCGCGGACCGCGCATGAGAACCGATCTCCGGGCCGAACGCGTCGACGAGCAGGTCGGATGCACCGTTGAGCACGGCCGGCGTATCCGCGAACTCGGGTGTCGCATTGATGTAACCGTTGAGCTTCACGATCTTCGCCACCCGATCGAGGGACCCGAGGCCCTGTTTGACCTGGGCAAGGACGTTCAACACGCTGGCGCGCGCGGCGGCGTATCCATCCTCGACTGTCGCCGATTCACCGATCCGCCCGACGTGCCCGTCCGCGCCCTGTCCGGAGGTGAACAGCAGATCGCCGACCTGCACATAACCGCGATAGTTGCCCGCCGCGGGCCGCAGGGCCGGCAGGGGATAGCCGAGTTCTTCGAGTCGAGCCTCAACGCTCATGTGTGACCTCCTTGTCCAGCGCCCACCCTATGGCTCCACACCCAAACAGAGAGGGATTCGCCCCTGACAGTCCGGGCTCGTGAGACAGATGAGCACTGGTTTCAGGCCCTGGAGGGGACGACGGCAGCCCATCGATTGGGGGTCTGTGCGCAACGAGCGCATCGTGTTGACAGGAGGCGCGCCCGTGGGATGGTGAGAGCGTGACAGCCTCCTGGTAAGCGAACCCGGTCGCGCGGTCCTGGTCAGCGCCCGCCACCTCTCCCGACGCTCGCGCCTTCCACGAAGGTCTTCCCGGATATTCCCCGACGCCCCTGGTTGACCTGCCGGCGCTGGCCGCAGAACTCGGGGTCGCGCGGGTGCTGGTCAAGGACGAGACGGCGCGCCTGGGGTTGCCGGCGTTCAAGGTGCTGGGCGCGGCGTGGGCGTGTTCGCAGGCCCTGGCCGAGCAGCCGGGAGCGCGACTGGTGACCCCGACCGAGGGCAATCACGGCCGCGCGGTGGCCCGGATGGCCCGGGAATTCGGCGTGGCCGCGACCATTTTCGTGCCCGCGACGGTGACGCCGGAGACCGAGGCCCGGATCGCCGGCGAGGGTGCCGAGGTCCGGAGGGTCGACGGCGACTACGACGAGGCCGTGAAGGCGGCTGAGGTGCAGGTCGCCGCTTCGCCCGACGCCCTGCTCATCCAGGACACGGCCTTCGAGGGCTATGAGCTCGTGCCCGCCTGGATCGTCGAGGGTTATCAGACGATGCTGGCCGAGATCGACGACCAGCTCGCGATGCAGGGATTGCGGGCCGATCGGGTCCGTCATGGCCGGCCTCAATTGCGGCCGGTTTCGGAGTCGGTCTGGCCCGTGTTGAGCGCGGGTTGTGATCGGGCGGTCACCGCAAGCGACGACGAGGCGCTCCGGGCGATGACCGATCTCACCGCGCTCGGCATCGCGGCCGGCCCCAGTGGCTCCGCGCCGCTCGCGGGTGTCCGGGCCTTGCACCGTCACGAGCCGCTCGCTCCCGATACGGTCGTGGTCCTGCTGTGCACCGAAGGAAGGCCGGACGATGCGTGACGAGAGCGGAGTGATCGATCTTCTGCGAGCCCTGGTCGAGATCGAGTCGGTGAATCCACTGCTGGATTCCGCGGGTGACGGCGAAACCGGGATCGCGGCGTTCGTTGCGGATTGGGGTCGTGCGGCCGGTCTGTCAGCAGAGATCGTGGAGAGTACGCCCGGCCGCCCGAGCGTGCTGTTGCGCGGTGGGCGTGATGTGGGCGGTCGTCGGCTCGTGCTGTGCGGCCATCTCGACACCGTCGGCATCGGCGGCAACGCCGACGGGATCACGCCCCGCATCGAGGGTGATCGACTGTATGCCCGTGGGGCGTACGACATGAAGGCAGGACTGGCCGCCTGCCTGATCGCGGCCCGCGACGCCGTGGCCGCGGGCATCGACGGTGAGGTGATCGTCGCGGCGGCCTCGGACGAGGAGGCTTCCAGCATCGGAATGGAGGACCTCCTCGGACGGCTGGATGCCACGGGGATCGACGGCGCGGTGGTTTCCGAACCGACCGAACGCCATATCGGCATCGCCCATCGCGGGTTCGCCTGGACCGAGGTGACCGTGATCGGCGTGGCCGCGCGAGCGGCGTACGCTCCCCGGCGAAACCCTCGAGCAGGTCGAGTCGGATGTGGCTGGCGTACTCGAACGGGCTCGGCCCAGCGACGAACGCATCACCGTCTCCAGCCGCACCCTGGCCTTCCGCGAGGGGATGGAAACGCCGAAGGACGCGCTGATCGTGCAGAAGATGCTCGCAGCGGCAGGGGAGAGGACTGAGCTCGTGCCTCTGTCCTATTGGGCCGACTCGGCGCTGCTGTCGACTGCGGGGATTCCGACCGTGCTCTATGGGCCCGAGGGCGAGGGCGCCCATGCCGATGTCGAATGGGTCAGCGTGTCCGGGACGGTGACAGCTGCCGACGTCCTGACCCGCCTCGCGATGGATTTCTGCGGCTGACGGAGTCTTCGTTGGCCGCTTGTCAACGTCGCGGGGGGAGTCTGTGGAAGGAGTTTTTCGCTATCCACAGAAGGCCCCGATGTGGCTCGTATCGGCCGTCTCTGCGCATGGTCCGCGCATGACCAACAAGCGACTCCCAATTTTCGACCAACGCGACGATCGAGACGAGTTACACTTCCCAGGATTAGTACCGTCATTTGGTACCACTTTTCGGGAGGGTTGCATGTCCATCTCCGCAAGCGAGGCCCGCAAACAGCTGTTCCCCCTGATCGAGAAAGTGAACAACGATCGAGTTGCGGTGGAGATCACCTCCCGCCGCGGCAACGCCGTCTTGATCTCGGCCGACGAATACGCGGCACTGGAAGAGACCGCCTACCTGTTGCGGGTGCCGGCCAACGCCAAGCACCTCCTCGAGAGTCTTCAGCAGGCAATGGCCGGGGCACGGCATGAGCACGAGTTGCTTGAGTGAGACTCGTATTCACCTCAAACGGATGGGACGACTACAAACATTGGCTGCAGGCTGATCGCCAGATGCTGAGGCGGATCAACCGGCTGATTGACGACGCGCTGAGGAATCCGACGGAAGGCATCGGGAAACCCGAGCCTCTGCGACACATGCTTGCTGGCGCCTGGTCTCGTCGCATCACGGACGAGCACCGGCTTGTCTACCTGGTCGACGAGGACGATCTTGTCGTCCTTCAGGCCCGTTTTCACTACCAGTGACAACTTCCAAAATGGCTATGATTGGGCTGGGCGAAATAGCCACAGGGGGAGCCGACCACCGAGACTTGCCGCCGCGCTTGGACCGACGCCGATCGAGTGCTGACCAGCCGAATCGCCTTTGTCGAAGTCGCTCGGGGTCGCAACACTGACTGGCAATCGGCCATGACCAGAGGTCAGCCTGCAGTCAAGCGTCGCCTCACTTCAACCGGCTCATGATTCAGGACGCGACCTGGACGCTGCGGTGTACGCCATCAAAGCAGCGCAGCGCCCGCGGCGGCAGCGCCGACGGAAGCCGCCGCCGCAGGCCGACGCGAATGCGAGTGGCAACGCAGCTGCCCAGAAGATCCGCGAACTGGTGCTTGATGACCAGCGGAGGCGCAACAGCATCTGCTGGAACGTTTTCGAGCCCTGAGCGCCTACTACCGACCACTTTCGTTTTAGTCCGATAAGCTACATTATGTCACTTGCGGTTCCGAAGTCCTCTTGCTACCTAAACCACTTGTCCCCTCTCAGTTCAGATGAGACCTCTCGCACCAGAACGGACAGCGAATCGAAGCGAAGATCGAAGAACTCCGTCGCTCTGGGATGTCCATGGGCAAGAGCACGCTGAAGCGCCACTTATCCGCCTACCGGGCCAAGGGCATCGCAGGGCTCGTGGATGGGCGCAAGACCCGTCAGACAAGCGTGGGAGGACGCACGGACCCGCGCGTGGTGGCTCTCCTGGAGGAGCAGATCGCGGGTCAGACGAACCTCTCCACAGGGACACGTTCCCGAGCCGTCTTGCGCGTTCGCTTGCAGGCCGAGGAGAACGGCTGGCCGGTCCCCTCGGACGCCACCCTCTATCGCGTTCTTTCCAGACTGGAGCGGTCCCGCAGCCCGTTCGGTCAGGCCACCACCAGGCGCAGCAAGGCCAACCGCCCCGACCGTGCGTGGGGACACCAGTCCCCCTCTCGTCCCGGCGAACTGGTCGAGATCGACTCCACTCCCCTGGACATCATGGTGCGTTACCCCGATGGCTCGACTGGGCGGGTGGACCTGACGGCAGCGGTGGACGTGGCAACGCGGGTGCCCGTCGCCGCGATCCTGCGTCCGGTGGCCACGAAGTCGGTCGATGCCGCCATCCTGCTGGCACGGGCGCTCACGCCGCTGCCCATGCAGCCTGGCTGGGACGCCTCGCTGTCCTACGCACGCTCGATCCTGCCCCCGGGCATGATCCCCGGGGACGATGAGGTGAAGGCTAGCATCGCGGCCAGGCCCGTCATCGTGCCCGAGTCCATCACGATGGACCGAGGCAAGGCTTTCAAGAGCACCACCTTCATGAGCGCCTGTGAGCGGCTCCAGATCAGCCTGACGTTGGCTGCCCCGAGGACACCCACAGACAAGCCCCACATCGAGTCCTTCTTCCGAGGGGTGCGCACAGGCTTCGTGCAGCACCTGGCCGGTTACGTCGGTCCGACCGTCGTCCAGCGCGGTGCTGACCCCGCCAGCGAAGCGCACTGGGGATTGGCCGAGTTGCAGAACGTCCTCGACCTGTGGATCGTCGGCGTCTATCTGAACCGCCCCTCCCCTGGTCTGCGACTACCGGCCATGCCCAAGAAGGAACTGACTCCCAACGAGGCTTTCGCCGCTCTCGCTGGAGTAGCACCGCAGGTGCACGTCGCGCTGGACCGCGACGACTACATCTCGCTGCTGCCTGTGGCCTACCGCTCCATCCAGCCCTACGGCATCAACTTCGACGGCCTGCACTACGAGTCCTCAGAACTGGCCGGGTACCGAGGCGTGGCCAGTGGCCTCCCCTCCCCCGCCAATGGCAAGTGGGAGGTCCGCTACGACCCGCACCGGATGAACGCCCTCTGGGTCCGGGATCACTTCAAGGGCAGGTGGATCGAAGCCCGCTGGATCATGGACCGGCAGGTCCTGGCCCCGTTCTCGCGCGACGTGCTGGAGGCCGCGAAGAAGGCCATCGAACGGCGAGACGCGACCACCCCGGGCAAGGAGGTCGTGGCACAGATCAACCGCATTCTCACCGCGCCCGCCAGCACAGTGGAGAAGGTCGCTCGCAGGAGGTCTGCCACGGCCATCGCGAGCGTCCCCGACGCTCCTGAGCAGCCTGCTGAAGACCCGAGCGACAAGCACGGCCCCACCTTGGGCGTGGTGCCGGAGATGGAGGCTGCTCCTGCTGCGAGCACTGCCACCAAACGCCCCCGCCGCAAGGCCAGACGCATCGACCTGGAGGACTGACATGGCCATCCCCGACAGCCTTGCGCGTTGGCGCGAGTTCATGGACGAGCGGGCCGTGGAGCCCGAGCAACTGTCCATGAAGCGTTTGTCCTCTCTGTCTGACGAGGCGAAGGAGGAGTACGACCGGCAACGGTTCGCCTGGATCGGTGCGGACACGGTGCTGGAGACGAAGGACTCCGACCCCATCGAGAAGCACCTGCGGATCGTGCAGGCCCGGATCGGCGCACGGAGCGCCACGGCCAAGCGAGCCTTCGCGATCTCGGGAAGGGCTGGACTCGGGAAGTCCACCACCGCGCTGAACCTAGGACGGAAGCACGAGCGGCAGCGCCGCAAGACCCTGGGCGACGGGCCTGACGTGACCCCCGTCGTCTACGCCGTCGTCCCTCCTGGAGCCACGCCCAAGATGCTCATGCGGGCCTTCGCGACGTGGCTGGGGATGCAGGTCCCACAGCGCTTCGATGCTCCGACCATCACTGATCAGGTGGTGCGGGTCATGACGGAGCAGCAGACCAGCCTGGTCATCGTGGACGAGGTGCACAACCTGCGCACGACCCGCACCGTCGGGGCCGAGGCTGCCTCGCAGTTGAAGGTGTTCACCGAGCGGCTTGACGCAGCCTTCGTCTACTGCGGCATCGACCTGCTCACCTCGGACCTCGGCCACGCCTGGCGGCTTCTGTCGGTGCCGCTGCCTACGATGACAAAGAGCGAGTTCGAGCACTCGCAGACCTTGAAGGAGACGTAGCGAGTGTCGCGACTGACTGAACTACTGAGGCAGGCCCGGAAGACCGACAAACAACTCGGCGACGACCTGGAGAAGGAGTTCGCCGCCCTAATGAAGCGGCGGACCTTCGGCCTGGTCTTCGAGCAGCACCAGCCCGAGGCCGTGGAGTTGCCCGGGCGCGCGGTGCGTCGCGGCGACAAGGTGCGGGTGCTCCCGCCCCGTGGGGAGGTTAAGCCCGGGGACCAGCGTTTGTGGCGGGTCGAGCAGATCGAGCGCGTGGATGGGGGCCGAGTCGCGCACCTGCTGGAACTGGACGCTGAAGAGCCAGAAACCCAGTCCGTCATCACCGACGACCTGGTGGTGGTCGCTGAGTTCAACGACCGCATCTACCCGGGCCTCGTGGAGACGGGCAGGGTCGAGCGTGGCGGCGACAAGCCCTTCCACACCGTCATCAACGCAGAGAACTACCACGCTCTGGAGATGCTCACCTACACCCATCGAGGCAAGGTCGACGCCATCTACATCGACCCCCCGTACAACACGGGCGCGAAGGACTGGAAGTACAACAACAACTACGTCGAGGGAGACGACGACTACCGGCACAGCAAGTGGCTGGCGTTTATGCAGCGACGCCTGGAGGTCGCGCGTGACCTGCTAAATCCCGAGAGTTCCGTGCTCATTGTGACGATTGATGAGAAGGAGTATGCGCGGCTTGGCTTGCTTCTAGAACAGACATTTCCTGAGGCGCAGATTCAAATGGTAAGCACCGTGATCAACAGAAAGGGAAATGCGCGCAGAGGTGAGTTCTCCAGATGCGAGGAGTTCATCTATGTCACCAGATTCGGACAGCAGACTCTCTTTGCGTCTCAGTCGGACATGCTCCATGTCGAGACGGCTCGGAAATCTCAAGATGTTCGATGGAAGAGTCTTTTGCGCTTGGCTTCAACGGGGCGCACCACTGGACGGTTTAATCTATTCTACCCACTCTTCTTCGATGCCAAGACCTTGAAGTTCCTCGGCGCTGGACAGCCGATCCCTGATGGGGTCTCGATCGACTCAGTAGAGGTTCCCGACGGACAGTCGGTAC
This sequence comes from uncultured Enemella sp., assembly GCA_964515145.1. Taxonomy (GTDB): domain Bacteria; phylum Actinomycetota; class Actinomycetes; order Propionibacteriales; family Propionibacteriaceae; genus Enemella. The sequence continues at coordinate 31,737 of CAZEVN010000011.1, read as the reverse complement.
TGTGGCCCATTAGCCAAGACGGGACGGATGGACGCTGGTCTATCGGTGCCGAGAAATTGAACCGGTACTTTGAGTTGGGCTATGTCAGGTTCGGTAGATCAAATGGGGGTGGCCGAACGCCCTATTACCTGATGGAGAGTCAGGTCGCAGATGTAGAGGCTGGTCGGCTGCCGGTCAAGGGCCGGGACGCTGACGGGGCGCTAATCTTTGGGGAGGTGATCCACTACCGACAGCCCATGTCCGTGTGGAATCAGCCCTCCCACTCGACTTCTGGTCCAGGCACCTCATTGCTGCGGGATCTGCTGCCAGATCGGCGCTTCCCATACCCCAAATCGCTGTACGCCGTAGAGGATGTGTTGCGCTTTTTCGTCGCTGGCAAGCCTCACGCGGTGGTTCTCGACTTCTTCTCTGGCTCTGGCACCACGGCCCACGCGGTCATGCGGCTCAACAAGCAGGACGGCGGACAACGGCAGTGCATCTCGGTCACGAACAACGAGGTCAGCGCCGAGGAGCAGCGCGCCCTCCGCAGGCAGGGCCTGCGCCCGGGTGACGCCGAGTGGGAGTCGCAGGGCATCTGCGACTACATCACCAAGCCGCGAGTGACCGCCGCGATCACGGGCAAGACACCCGAGGGCGAGCCGATCAAGGGCTCCTACAGATTCACCGACGAGTTCCCCATGAGCGACGGGTTTGAGGAGAACGCAGCGTTCTTCACGCTTACCTACGAGGCTCCGTTGTCCGTGCGTCACAACCGGGCGTTCGAACGGATCGCGCCGATGTTGTGGATGAAGGCCGGGTCGCAGGGCCGGATCATCACCGATCTGGGTGAGGACGGCTGGGACGTGGCCCAGACCTACGGCGTGCTGGAGAACTTGGATCAGGCCGGGGACTTCGTGGCTCGGGTGGCTGAGGAGGAGTCGGTGAAGACGGCGTTCATCGTCACGGACGATGACTCGGCGTTCCAGATGGTCTGCCGTGACCTGCCCAGTGCGGTGCTCCCGGTGCGGCTCTACGAGTCGTACTTGCAGAACTTCATGCTGAGGGGTGGCCGCTGATGCGCTACACGTTGAAGGACTACCAGGGCGAGGCCGTCCGGGACGTGCTGCGGAACCTAGAGCAGGCCCGCGACATGTACCACCGCTACGGGTCGCTGTCGCAGTTCTCGCTCACGGCGACGACCGGCGCGGGCAAGACCGTGATGGCTGCTGCGGTGATCGAGGCGCTGTTCTTCGGCAACGACGAGTTCGACTTCGATGCAGACCCGGGCGCAGTGGTGCTGTGGTTCTCCGACGACCCGTCCCTGAACGAGCAGTCCCGGGCCCGGTTGCAGGAGGCCGCAAGTGAACTCGACTCTCGGCTGCGGGTCATCGAGACGACGTTCTCCGAGCCCTCCCTAAGGCCCGGTCACGTGTACTTCCTGAACACGCAGAAGTTGTCCAAGAACAGCCGCCTGGTGCGCGGCGAGCCCAGCCCGGCTCCGGGGCAGGTGCGCCTGTTCGAGCCGCGTCCGGATGAGATGCAGTCCTCGATCTATGACGTGATCACGAACACGGTCGAGAACAAGGACCTGACGCTCTATTTCGTGCTGGACGAGGCTCACCGGGGCATGGGGACGACGAGCAAGGACCGCTCGACCATCGTGCAGCGGCTGATCAACGGGCACGGTGCGGTGCCGCCGATGCCGGTCGTCTTCGGCATCTCGGCCACGGTGGAGCGGTTCGAGGCGGCGATGAAGGATGCCAAGGGCCGAACAGCCCTCCCCTCTGTGGAGGTGGATTCCGGTCTGGTGCAGGCATCGGGCCTGCTGAAGGACGACATCGTGCTCTCGATCCCGACCGAGCAGGGTGTCTTCGACACGGTGCTGCTACGTCGGGCGGTGGAGAAGGTCCGGGCCTCGACTGCGGCGTGGCTGGCGTACGCGGACGAGCAGGAGGAGGCCGATCCGCTCATCCCACTGCTGGTTGTCCAGGTGGGTGACAAGCCGACCCAAGAGACCCTCATGCGGACGCTGGACACGATCTACGACGCCTGGCCCGAACTCGGCCCCGACGCCGTGGCGAACGTCTTCGGTGAGCACCAGGACCTGCTGGTCGGTCAGCAGGGGGTGCCGTACATCGAGCCCCAGCGCGTGCAGGACGCCAAGCACGTGCGCGTCCTGTTGGCCAAGTCTGCGATCTCCACGGGCTGGGACTGCCCCCGTGCCGAGGTGCTGGTCTCGATGCGCCCGGCCAAGGACCGCACGCACATCACCCAGTTGCTGGGGCGGATGATCCGCACACCGCTCGCGCGGCGTATCCCGGGCAACGAGTTGCTGAACTCGGTGGACTGCCTGCTGCCGTTCTTCGACCGCAAGACCGCCACGGGCGTGGCCGAGATGCTGATGAAGGGCGCGACCTCCAAGGACGAGGACAACGACACCGGGGGCGGTGAGGGACGCCGGGTACTGTTCGACCCGGTGGACCTGCACCAAAACCCGAAGGTGCCCCAGGAGGTGTGGGAGACGTTCGCAGCGCTGCCCTCGGTGACGATCCCGAAGAAGGGCGTCAAGCCCATCCGCAGGCTCACCGCGCTCGCCACGGCGCTGTCCAAGGACAACCTGGTCGAGGAAGCCGTCGAGAAGGCGCACAAGCACCTCCACGCCGTGCTGGACGGTCGGGCGGTGCAGCACAAGGAGAAGGTCGCCCAGGCCCGGGAGGACGTGCTCACCATGAGCGGTGAGGAGGCCCGGGGCCGGATCGGCGGCGGGTTCTCCTACAAGTCGTTCCAGGAGTCGGCAGACCCACGTGCCATCGAGGACTCCTACCGGGCCGCTGCGCGCGTCCTGAGCCCCGCGCTGTGCTCGTCCTACGTCGACCACCTGGTCGGTCCGGACGGCGACGATGACGACCTCTTGGAGGCCAACATCACCGTCGCTGCTCTCGGACGGGTGCCTGAGATCGCAGAGGCCGTGGAATCCGAGGCCGACGACCTCGCGAGGACGTGGCTCAATCAGACCCGGGTCGCTCGCAAGGGCCTCTCGGATGAACGGCAGGCGGAGTACGACCGCTTGGAGGGCATGTCCACCCAACCTGAACGTATCTCCCTGACTGTGCCCAAGGCAGCCCAGGCCGAGACGATGGTGCGCGAGAAGGACGGGACCGAGAGCCCGCTGGAGACCCGGCTCATGCACCTCATGGCAGCCGAGGACGGCACCTACCCGATCACGCTCAACGAGTGGGAGCGGAAGGTCCTCGACTCCGAGGCCAGGCAGCCCGGCTTCAAGGGCTGGTACCGCAACCCCGCCCGGGCCACGAAGGAGTCTCTGGCCATCGCCTACAAGGAGGACACCGGCACCTGGAAGGCAGTCCGGCCCGACTTCATCTTCTTCGGGACCGACCACACCGGCCAGGTCGTCGCAGACCTCGTGGACCCCCACGGGCACCACCTCTCCGACGCCCTGCCCAAGTTGCGCGGGTTGGCAGCGTTCGCGGAGAAGTACCAGGGCGAGTTCCGCAGGATCGAGTCCGTGGCGGAGACCGGAGGGACCATGCGGGTTCTCGACCTGACCAAGCACCACGTCCGGCAGGCCATCCGCGACGCCAAGACGGCCAAGGTTCTCTACGACTCCGAGATTGCGAGTGATTACTGATGGCGCTGAGAAGACCCGTCTACCTCGACATCGAGACGCTGATGGCTCTGGGTGACTACCACGGACTGGATATGCCTCGGCTCACCGACGTGGTTGAGAAGGCTGTCAAGAAGCGCTCGGGTAATGCCAAGGCATCGTTCGCCGGGATTGGAGGCGGAGCCGAACTCGGGAAGGACGTGGAACTTCAGTCGAGTTTCACCATCGCCCCTACCGAGAAGGCATCGGTCAGCAAAGTGATCGACGGACTCCTTGCGGGTGAGCACACGGTGCCGGTTTCAGAGGAAGCGGTGCTGAAGAAGGATGACATCGTGGAGGTCGAGGGGCTGGTTCGCCTTACCGCCGCCAGCCTCGCCGGGAAGATGCTCTACGTCCTGCGCAAGTACCTCGAATCGACCGAGCAGGACATCCGTGACCTGGACTTCAGCGACATAGAGCCTGATGTCACGGCGCTCATCCAGTCGGTGTACCTGCGCAACGAGTTGGTCCCGATCCCCGTACTGGTCGATGTCGTTGGGACGGGACTCGCCCCCCGGGTGCTCGTCAACCTCCGTCCAAACCTCTTCGTGGACTCCGCGACCAGCGATCAGATCGAAGGCGACCGTCGAATCCTGGGCACGGTGCGAAGCCTGGTGGACGAAGGCGACGATGGCTACGTCTCGACAGAGGACTGGCTACTGCCGGACTGGGAGTACCTCATCAAGCGGCTGCTCATGACCGAGATCAGCGACAAGGTTCAGGAGATCGTCGCCAGCCTGAAGATCGACCTACCCGCCAAAGACATTCACGCATGGATCAAGGGGCCAGCGGTCGTCCTCGATGCAGTAGCGGTCTACTAGGGCTAGGCCACAGGGAGGAGACATGTTCACCCCGATCCATCGCGCGCTCGGTATCGAACCCGGAGCGATCACGCACCATCTCATCGACGCGGCGGTGGACCGCAGAGTCGAAGAGACTGGCGACCTTGACTGGAAGACCGCGCTCTACGACTCACGTAAGCCGACCTGGCAGGACGAGGTGGCGAAGGACGTTGCTGCGATGGCCAACAGCGGAGGGGGCTGGATCGTCTTCGGGGTCGAGGAAGATGGCGAAGCCAACGGCGCGTCCAAGGTCACTCCGGTCGAGTGGAACGCAGCGGCTCAGCAGCGCATCCTCCGCGCGGCCTACGCTCGGGTGGGGCCACCTGTGCTCGGATTGGAGTTCTTCCCGCTCGACGTGGAGGAAGGGCACGTCGTCCTCCTCCGCGTTCCGGACTCTAGGGATGCTCCGCACTTCGCCCGCAAAGGTGATGATGCCTTTGTAGCGCCGAGGCGGAACGGACCCCACACGGTCTTCATGAGCGACAGGGAGATCGAGCGTTCCTTCCGCGAACGCTTCCAGCGCTTGGACGACCGAGAGCACCAACTACAAGCCCTCTTCAAGCAGGCCGGACAGGGCCTCAACCCCGAGCAGGGCGTCGTCATCGTGATGGCTGCGCTTCCAGCGGAGAGTGGCTCTGGGTTGGCTCCCATGTCGGAGGAGGAGGCACACAAGTTCTTCCGGCAGCCACTTTTACCCAGCCTGGTGTTCCCTGGTGGTCAATCACTCAGGCGGTGGGAATCGACTCGGGTACGGAAAGGCATGAGGCACTGGCTGTTACGCAGCGAGGAGAATGACCGGCGCGCGTTTCGGAAGGCTGTCCACGATGACGGGACCGTCCTCGCTGCCTACAGGCTGGGAGCACTCACCGACCGCGAGGAGGCTGCGGCCTACTATCCCGTGGGGCAGCCGAACCACTGCTTGGCGGCAGACATCGAGTCCGCGCTTATCGACTTCATTTCCGTGCTACGAGCACACGCAAAGGAACGTCAATCCAACGCTGGCTACCGAGTGCGGGTCGGACTTATCGGCAGGGACTCCGAGCCCATCTTCGTAAGGACCAACGAAGGCAGTACCAACTACTTGCTCGACGCTGACCACTCCGAACCGATCCATCACTTCCAGCCCGTCACGACCGATCTGAACCCGCTGGAGTCGATAGAGGTCCTGCTACCCGGTGTAAATGACTTGGCCCGCGACGTGATCAACCAGGGTGGCATCAAGTACCTGAAGGTGATGGCTGAGCCGGATGACCCCGTGCAGGGCTAGTCGAGACGATCTCTCGCCCGTGCAACGATCCGCAGAAGGAGATCGGCCAACTGGATGACCTCGGCTGCCTCCATGGGGTCATCGAACTTCACCGTTCTGTGGCTGGCCGGGTTCTTGTAGGCACCGATGGCCCCGGCGAAGAGGTCAGCCGTCGCCTGCTGCTCGCCACCTTCCGCTTCAGGGTCCCGGAGCACTCCGTCCTTCGGGCTGAACGCTTTGCGCATGAGGTTCACGCCGAGCAACTCGTTCGGCAGTCCAGCAGCATCCCTCACCGCTACTTCCACAGCCTTCATGGCCGCGAAGGAGGCAGTTTCGTAATCTCCGAGCGCGAAGTTGGAGCGTGCAGATGAGAGCGCGGGATCAAGGTCCCCAGATAGTCGCTCAGCGGCCCACACCTTCGCAACGGACTTCGGGTCCTTCCGGACTGCCTCCCCAGCGGCAGTTACTTGCTGCCAGTTCCCCGTCTGCGGATTAGAGGACGACGGACCGATCAGAGCGTGCGACTCCAGCCATGACCAAGCGTCAGAGAGCCTTCCCAGGAGGGCTCCGATGTCAGAAGGGAGGGGCTCGCCATACGGGTTCGAGTTCCTGATCCCCTGGATTAAGTTGTTGAAGTTTGGGCTGTCGCCCATCCCGTTGAGTAGCCGGAGCGCGAGGTCGGGGAGGGGGAGATTGCGGATGTCCTCGAACGGGATCGGTGGAGCCATGGACCTCACTGTAGGCCGCTCCTCGGACACCTGTGTGTCTACTCTCGATAGCACCCAGTCACACAAACCCACATCAGGAGGGACCGTCATGACCCAGCACAACCCCAAGGACTCCCTCCAGGCAGACCTGGAAGCCCTCGCTGAGGTCTTCGAGGCCGAGGACCGAGAAGACCGTCGCAAGGAGGCCCAGCGCCGCCGTGACGGCCTACCGGAGCCCAAGCGGGACATCCGGGCCTTCGACGGCTTCGCGAACGGCGGGGCGGCTCCTCGCGAGTGAGGTCGGGCTCAGAGACCGCTGACCCACGCCTCTTCCAGCAGCACCGACGCAACCGTGTACTCGCAGCGGTCCCGGTCGAGGTCGGGCACGAGATGGGTGAGGTCCTGCGTGGCGCGCTCGGCTGCGTCGAAGACGGCGGAGATCAGGGCCTGCTGGTTGGTCACTCTCTTCATGCGCCTGGACTGTAGCCAGGCGCAGCGACATTCGACAGGAGTTTTTAGTCGGTCGGGCTGGTGCTCGGCGTACTGTGGTGCTGGACTAGCGGTAGCGGCCTATCACCCTGGGCTTCGCCGCGCTACGGAAGTTTCATCTAGTGTCCCGCGCCGGAAGTTCGTTTTAGGTATCTGGCGATGGACGTGAGGATGTCCTCGGCGGTCTTGGTCCAGATGAACGGCTTCGGGTCCTGGTTCCAGGCCTTCACCCAGTTACGGAGATCTTTCTCCAGCGCTTGCACGCTGCGGTGATCGGAGCGTTGCAGGAGATCTCGGGTGACTTCCGCGAAGAGCCGCTCGACCTGGTTGATCCAGGACGAGTACGTCGGGGTGAAGTGCATGTGAAACCTTGGGCGCTTCTCCAGCCACGCCTTCACGCTCGGATGCTTGTGCGTGGAGTAGTTGTCGCAGACGATATGGACGTCCAGGTGCTCGGGAACGTTCTTGTCGATCTTCTGCAGGAACTTCTTGAACTCGACCGCCCGGTGCCGGCGATGGATCGAGGAGATCACCGTCCCGTCCGCGACGTTCAACGCGGCGAACAAGCTCGTGGTGCCATGCCGGAGGTAATCATGGGAGCGGCGTTCCGGGGTTCCCGGCATCATCGGGAACGCGGGCTGAGAACGCGCCAGCGCTTGCACCTGACTCTTCTCGTCCACACTGAGTACGACCGCCGATTCCGGCGGGTGCAGATACAGGCCGACGATGTCGTAGACCTTCTCGGTGAACAACGGGTCGTTGGAGAGTTTGAACCCTTCCTCCAGATGGGGCTTCAATCCGAACGCTTTCCAGATCCTGCCCACCGTCGATTTTGACAGCCCAGACCTCTCCGCCATCTTCGCCCGCGACCAGTGCGTCGCGTTCTGGGGTGTCGATTCGAGCGTATCGACCACGACTTGCTCGACCTGGTCCACGCTGATCAGCGCGGGGCGTCCGGGGCGTGGCTCGTCCACCAAGCCATCGAGGCGCTGCTCGAGAAACCGGGACCGCCACTTCCGCACCGTCGGCAGCGACACCGCTACCACCTGCGCGACCTCGGAGTTCGACGCCCCGCTCGCGCATGCCAGAACGATCCGTGAACGCAGCGCGAGATCCTGCGCCGATTTCCGGCGGCGCACCCACCGCTCCAGTTGATCGCGCTCCTCGTGCGTGAGTATCAGCTCGGGTAATGCGGGTCCTCGTCTGGGCATACCCCAATTCTACAAAAATGAAAACGAATTAATGACGCGACACACTAGAGTGCGAGAGAAACAATCGGACTTGCGCAGTCAATCTGAGATAAACACTAGTTACGTGTCTCATGTCAACTGCGGAAGGTCACCACTACCACCACCACCCCCGGACCCGCTCCCTGAGGTGGAACTAGGGCCCGCAGGTCGTCGCGATCAGCAGCCAGCCCGTCGTGTCCTGTGACCCTGTGTGTACCCGGGCACGCGTACGGCTTGAAGGCAAGAGCTGAACTCCACGGATAAGCCAGACGCTCTCGCGCCATCGCGGCCAGCCGTCGCTCCAGATAGTCAAGGTTAGGCGCCCCCACCACCGGCACTGTCACCCGGGTTCCGTGCAGCGGTTCGAGGTAGCCCGCCAGCGCGTGGTCGTCCTTCAAGGACCGGATGGACACCACCAAGTCCGTGCCGATAGACAGCACTCCGATGTCGAATGCGCGGTCGACAAGGGTGGATAGGCAGAGTCCGTTGCTGGGGTCGAGACGTATTGTCGGGTCGTCGGCCCACGGCACGATGTGGGAGGCGACGAGGAACTGAGGGGTAAGAATGCCCGTCAGTGCACACCGCCAACCGTAGTTGCCCTTGACCGCCCGCGCGAACGCCTGCTGCGCGCTACCCCGCGTCTTCGTGAAGGTCATTTCATCGTGGACGGCTTACCGCCCGCTTAGGATCTCCCGACTGAAGGCCTCCACCTCGGGGGCCTCCCACGGCAACAGTTCCGCTGCCGCGTCCCCAGTGCTCGCCCTGTCTGGAATCATGAGGTCATTAAGGAGGACGGCGAGCTTCTCCGGCACTCGGACACGCCCCTGCGGCGCGCTGGTGAGGCCGTGCGCTCTCAGTGCACGGAGATCGAGTGCGGCCCTTTCTTCGTCGGTGAGCGTGCGGATCAGCCGGAGCCGCATGGAGGTGCCCGAGGCTCGCTGCAAGAACTCGTCTGGGTCGGTCCAAAACTGCGCGTCGTTAAGCGATGGGTTCTGGGGTATCCCAGTCGCGACCACCTCGCACACGTGGGTCAGGGAGCTGTGCGGGCGTGACCCGTAGAGGTAGATAGTGTCGCCTCGTTCGATGCGTGCTGCGGTCTCGGACCAGTCCACCTCGCTCCTGGCGGCGAAGGCCGCATCGGCGTCGTAGGTCCGGGCGTTCCACGGCACGATCCAGGCTGGCCGGCGCGCAAGTTCAGCCGTCATGCGGCAAAGGCTACCGAGGGGAGTGGACGGGGATCATCTGGACTGGATGAACGACCCACAGGCATGACTGCCGGGCGTACGGGCTTGCTGGCTCGATCAACCGTTCAACTCTCGGCCAGGTGGGATCATCGTCAGGCCTCGGCGGCGAGCCGCCTCTTCAGCGTCGCCACTCCGTGGCCGCTAAGTTCTCTGAGCGCATCCGGCCGACCGACAAGGGCGACTACGAGGGCCTCTCCGGGCCCGACCACTTCGGGACCGTTACCGTGCGTCCAGTCCAGATCGCTGGCCACGAGCCGGAGATTCCGCACGTTGGCCGGCGCCGGCAGCGCCCGGGCGTACGGAAGGAAATTGAGCACGGCGACCAGCCGGTCCTCCGGCACCGTCCTCGGATGACCCAGAGCCCGGCGAATGTCCTGGTGATGGACCATGGCGTCGGTCAGCGCGATGGCGCTCCCGAACAACGTGGTGAAACCCCGCGGAACCGCATGGGTTCGCAGCCGGGTCACCAGGTCTCCCCTGCCGAGCCGCCGACTGCGGGCCAGCAACTCGGCGTTGCTTCTCGCCAGTGAGAATCTGGATCGCGCCATCAGTTTCAGCACGTCGGGCCAGCTGAGTTCGTCGTACGCCGGGACGTGCGCGACGACGTCGCGTACCGTCCAGCCCGAGCACAGCGAAGGCAACTCCCACTCCGTGGCGGAAAGGTCCGCCACATAGTCCGCAAGATCTCGCCGCTCGGCCGCAGCCAGAGCCTTGAGATCTCTCCCGAACTTCACTTTGCCGGCTCGATCAGCTTCCCGCTCTTGGCCACCTCGGGATCGGTGCACGACGACAGGTCGAAGCAGCACGGCCGACGCTTGCCGTCACGCAGCTTGGAGATGCTCACCTCGACCCGACGTTCACGGGTCTGCGGGTTCTTGGTGGCCTTGACCCAGCGCACCCATTCCCATCGGGCCATCGGCGTCAGGCTCTCCCAGGTGTCATCCAGGTCAGCGGCCTCCCCCAGCGTCGATCCCAGATCATCGGGGACCTCGGGCTCGGGCCAGGCCTTGGTGGGAGTCAGCTGGCCGGCGACCTCTGCCCCATCGGACAGGGACAGCGCCTCCTGCAGCGCCGCGTCGACCGAGATCCAGTGACCCTTGCGCCCGTCCGGCTCCAGCACCGTCTCAAACGCATACCCGTTCATCTCTGCCTCGACAGCAACCTGCCCTCGCGACGGCAACGCCGCGCTGGCGTCCCCGGGCAGCCGCACGATCAATCGGTCGCCGATCTTCTCGACCTGCGCCTCGAATGCGATGCTCATGGAGGGAGGGTACGTCAGCTCTCACAGGCTGGTTTCGACAGGCTCAGCCACCGCCTTGATCTCGTCCTGCGAAAGTAGACATATGGATCCCAAGAAGATCGCGAAGACGGCTGCTGCAGCCACCGCCGCCGCCGTTGCCGGCCTGGCCGCCCAGGACCTGTTGCAGAAGGAGCACGCGCTGCGGCGCAACTTCCCCCTCCTTGCCCGGGCGCGCTACGCCCTGGAGCGGATCGGCCCGGAGCTGAGGCAATACATCGTCACGGGCAATGACGAGGAACGTCCGTTCAGCCGCGATCAGCGACGCTGGGTGTACGCCTCGGCGAAGGCGGAGAACAACTACTTCGCCTTCGGCACCGACAATGATGTAGAGAACACGACCTATCCCGTGGTCAAGCACCGGACGTTCTCCGATGTCGTACCCACGGCCTCGCTGGCCATCGATCCCACCGAGACTCTGCCGAGCGCCAAGATCCTGGGCGGCCCGCGCGGGCGGCGCCACGCGTTCCGACCCCGTTCCGTCGTCAACGTCTCGGCGATGTCGTTCGGTTCACTCAGCCCCCAGGCCATCCAGGCCATCAACCGGGGCGCAAAGCTCGGGGGCTTCCTCCACAACACGGGCGAGGGCGGCCTGTCCGATCACCATCGCCAGGGCGGCGAGCTGATTCTCCAGATCGGCACGGGCTATTTCGGCTGTCGCGACGAGAACGGCGACTTCGACCTCGAACGTCTCGCCCGCGTGGTTGATTCGGCACCCGTCCGCGCCATCGAGATCAAGCTCAGCCAGGGCGCCAAGCCCGGCCTCGGCGGTCACCTGCCCGGGGCCAAGGTCAACGCCGAGATTGCTCGGATTCGCGGCGTCGAGCAGGGCAAGGACGTCATCAGCCCCTCGCGCCACACGGCCTTCCGTTCCGTCGACGAACTCCTCGATTTCGTCGAGCGGGTGGCCGAGCGGACCGGCGTACCCGTCGGAATAAAGTCCGCCGTCGGCGACCTCACCTTCTGGCAGGAACTCGCCGACCTCATGCAGCCCGGCGACCGGGGCGTCGACTTCATCGCCATCGATGGCGGCGAGGGCGGCACGGGCGCCGCTCCCCTGGTCTTCTCCGACACGTGTCATTCCCGTTCCGGGCTGGCCCGCGGATTGGATCCGGCGGACAAATCGGTACGCCTGGCCCGCTATGTCCAGACCCTTCGTCGCGATCTGTTCAAGATCTCCGAGGCCGCCGGCGTCGCCCACCCCGCCCTGCTCGGTCCGGATGACGTTGCGTTCATGGAGGGCACCCACCATCACCGAGACCTCGCCGATGTCTATGGCTACCAACCCGGCTGGGGCATGCTCGGGCCGGACATCGCCGACGAGATCACCCGCATCATGACCACTCCCCCGGATCCCTCCGAGGATTCAGTCGTGCAGACCGAACCGCTGGATTCCCAGTCCGAACCAAGGGCAGCTGCGGAGTAGGGGCCGACTCTTCCTGTTACATGTAACATTGGTTCATGAGTGTTGCTGAACGGGTTAGTGCCTACCGCCGCCGCATGCGCGCTCGCGGGTATCGATCGATCCAGATCTGGCTGCCGGACGTGCGTACGCCGGAGTTCGCCCGTGAAGCCCAGCGACAAGCAGACCTTCTCGCCCAGTCCGACCGCGAGGGCGACGACCAGGACTTCATCGAATCCGTCTCCGTCGACTGGGGCGATGAATGAGGCGTGGCGAAATGTGGACCGTTTCGGGTGGCGTGTATTCATCGAAACCGCGGCCGGCCCTGATTCTCCAGGACGACAGATTCGACACGACTGATACGGTCACTGTCGCTCCCCTGACCTCGAAACTTGTCGACGCGCCTTTCGCACGCATCCGGATCTCGCCAGACACCCTGAACGGTTTGGCCAACGCGAGCGACGTCATGATCGACAAACTGACCACCGTGCGCCGGAGCAATGTGGCGACCCACGTCGGCCGCCTGACCAGTGAGCAGATGGTTGAGGTGGAACGCGCGACCATGGTCTTTCTCGGCCTGGCCGGCTAGGGAAGAACTCCGTCATCTCGGGCGTTGGGGCAGACGTGGACATCCCGATTTCCCTGCTCGACCGCACGCGTACGCGCGCCGGCACGACCGACGCAGCGGCTCTCACCCAGACCATCGACCGCGCCAGCAACGCCGAGGCCGCCGGCTATCACCGCATCTGGGTGGCCGAGCATCATGGCGTTCCGGGCATCGCGTCCGGCGTACCTGCCCTCATGGTCCAGGCCATCGCCCACGCGACCGAGCGCATCCGCATCGGCTCGGGCGGGGTCATGCTGCCCAACCACCGGCCCATCGTCGTCGCACAGCAGTTCGCCATGCTCACCGCGTTGCACGGCCCGCGCATTGACCTGGGCGTGGGCCGTTCGCTGGGCTTTACCAAAGCCGTACGCCAGGCCCTCGGCGCTGAAACCGCCCGCCCGGAGGACTTCAAGAAAGACATCCGCGAGCTCCGCGATTACCTCCACGGCGAAGCGGCCATCACCATCCGGCCCGCCGGCATCGAGCCCCCTCCCCTGTTCGTCCTCGGCACCGGCACCGGCCTGGCGTACGCCGCAGAGCTCGGCCTTCCGGCCGTCGTCGGCGGGCCAGCACTCTGGGCCGAACCCGACACGTTCCAGGCCTATCGCGACGACTTCCGCCCGAGCGCCCAGCAGGCAGAGCCCTATCTGATGATCAGCGCGGACCTGCTCATCGCGGAGACCGCCGATGAGGCCCGCACGCTGGTCCTCCCCGAGGCCTGGGCGATGGCGGCGTCGCGTACCCAGGGCGAATTCCCGCCCCTCATCGCGCCCGAGCACATGCCGGCGAACCCGACCCGGAAGCAGACCGAGTTCATCGAGCAACACCTCGCCGGTTCGATCCACGGCACCGAGGACGAGGTGATCACCCGCCTGGCCGCCCTGGTCCAACACACCGGCGCCGACGAAGTGATGACCACCGCGTCGACGTTCGACACCCAAGCTCTCTATGCGTCGGACGCCCGACTCGCCGACGCCTGGCGCCGCGCCTGACCGACCGCCGCACGGATGCCTAGACTCGCAACAGGAGGTGCCCATGAATCCGACGCGCTGGTGGCTCACGCTGCCCGAGCTCGCAGAGGCGATTGCTCAGGAGTTGCGGGCGGGCGACGAGGATGCGGCGATGCGCACGCTTCTCGATGGCGTCAATCGGCTGCCGGATGCGGCCGCCGCCGGCCGGCTGGCCGAGACTCTCACCGAACCCGGATTCACCGGCAGCCTTCGCTGGGACACCCTGCTCGCCGCGGCGGTTCGCTACCGCCTGCACATGATGGGCGAAACCGCTCCTCGCTGGACCTACAAGGAGCCCCTCAACAAGTTCTGGTGGCCGGTCAGGGTCAACCTGTCGAAGGAATACAACGACCTCGCCCACTCCCCCGCTGAGCTGTTGCGCGTCGGGATCTTCATGGACGAGAGGGCGTTCACCACCGCATGAACACCAACGACCCGGCTCTTCTCGACCGTGACCGCCTCCTCGCCCTGCTTCGGGAAGTCGGCGAGGCCATTGCCCAACAGGGCAAGGAAGGTCATCTCTATATCGTCGGTGGCGCCGCGATGGCACTGGCCTTCGACGCACGGAGGGTGACCCGGGACGTCGATGCAGCAGCCCCCGGCGACCAATCCGCGATCTGGGAGGCCGTTCGCGCCGTCGCCGAACGCCACCAGCTCCCCCCGGACTGGATCAACACCACGGCCAGCGCGTTCATGACGAACGAAGAGGATGCCGCTGCCCGCGAGATCACGCTTCCCGGCCTGCGCCTGGCGCTCGCCTCGCCCGAACACCTGATCGCCATGAAACTCCGTGCGATGCGCGATCGCGATCTCGACGACCTCGACACCCTGTTCCGTCACGTCGGGATCACCGATCCCCAGCAAGCAGCCGACATCCACAACAGCCTTTTCGACGACTCCTACATCGGCTACACCGACCCCGAGGAGGCGCTCTATGCGGCGCAGCTCGTGTTCGACCGCGCCCGAGTCAAGGGCAACCCGATCGCCTGACTCGACCGATCCCAACGAATTTCTCGGGATGATAGGCGAGCTGCCGAAAGGAAAGCCGCATGGCCGACATCGAAACCCCCCACCGCGGGCCCGAGGGTGAGCGCGTGGCCGACCTTCCGAGCGACGATCCCTGGTGCCTGTGGGGGCCCTACCAGTCGGGTCGCCAGTGGGGCACGGTCCGCGAGGACTATGCCGCCGACGGCGACGCCTGGAACTACTTTCCCTTCGACCAGGCGCACGCGCGTGCGTACCGCTGGGGAGAAGACGGCATCGCCGGCCTCTGCGACAGCCGCGGCTTCCTCCACCTCTCCCTCGCACTGTGGAACACCCACGACGACCGCCTCAAGGAACGCTGGGCTGTTCGGCGGTGGGGCGACGAACGCATCGGCGTACCCAAAGAACGGCATCGATCACGCCGTCGTCCATAGTGAGGCCTCCCGGACCAACCCGGCCAACACCGGGACGAAGGTCGCGCTGCAATACGTCTTCGACGCCGTGCTGCCCGGTCAGACCGTGACCGTTCGGCTCCGCCTGCGGGCAGCCGGTCATGCGGACGTTCCGTTCTCCGAGGCGTACGCCGAGACCCTGCGCCTGAGGAAGGCGGAGGCCGACCGTTTCTATGCCGGCGTGACTCCGGCGGGCACCTCCCCGGACGACGCGCACATCGCCCGTCGGGCATTCGCCGGGCTGCTCTGGGGCAAACAGATCTATCGCTACACGGTGGCGGACTGGCTCGAGGGCGACCCGACGCAGCCGCCGCCCCCGGACCGTCGCAAGGCCCTGCAGCCCTGGGCCCGCAACACCGACTGGAAACACCTCGAGCTCGCGGACGTGATCTCGATGCCCGACGAGTGGGAATACCCCTGGTTCGCCACCTGGGATCTCGCCTTCCACGCCGTCACCCTCGCCCACGTCGATCCCGCCCTGGCGAAGGACCAGCTCCTGCTGCTCTGCCGCGAATGGGCACAACACCCCTCGGGGCAGCTGTCCCTGCTGCGGATCACCGAGGAACTCGCCCGCAACTACCCGGCCTGGAGCGAACTGCCCACGACCTTCCTCGAACGCTTCCTCTCGATCGCGGAGGCCACCGAGGCCTTCGGGTCGACGGATGCGCATCTGTGGGACGAGACGGACGGTTTCTACTATGACCGGCTGCTCGGCACGGACGATCCGGGTGAACCTGTTCGCGTCCGCTCGTTCGTGGGGCTGGTGCCTCTGTTCGCGGTGGCGATCACGCCGGCCTGGGTCGTCCGGGATCTGCCGGGCTATATGCAGCGTCGCGACTGGCTCGAGGCCAACCGCCGCGACCTCCTCACCGCCCGCATCGTCACCCATGTCGAAGATGAGCGGGACGGCGCGCTGGCGCTGGTCCCTCCCGATCGGTACGCCCGGGTGCTCGCCCGGGTCCTGGATGAGCAGGAGTTCCTGTCCCCGCACGGCATCAGGTCGCTGTCGGCGGTCTATCGCGATCAGTGGACGATGCGGGTCGGCGGCCACGACCTGCCGATCCGTTATTGCCCTGCGGAGTCGGACAGTGGCTTGTTCGGCGGCAACTCCAACTGGCGCGGGCCGATCTGGCTCCCGGTCAACGCCCTGTTGGTCGACGCGATCCGCACCTACGCCATCGGCGCGGGCCGTGAGATCGAGGTGGAGCTGCCCACCGGCTCGGGCCGCCGGGTCGACCTGCACGCCGTCGCCGACGACCTGACCGAGCGGCTGATCGGAATGTTCCGCCCCGACGCGACCGGTCGGCGTCCCTCTCAGCCGACGGACCACCCCGACTCGCCACTGTGGAACGCACACCCGACGTTCAGTGAATACTTCGACGGGGACAGCGGCGTGGGCCTGGGCGCGTCTCATCAGACGGGTTGGTCGGCACTGGTCGCGCACCTCATCTGCTCCCGTGGCCGATAGCGGCTCGACTCACCGTCGACCGCACAGTTCCTTCTCTCGGAACAGTCACGATCGGCCAGATACCCCCAGGGGTAAGGTGAGAATCGTTCTCAGAACCTCGAACAAGGGACCATGGTGACCATGACCGATCAGACCCAGGCTTCGACGGGCTCCCGCCGCACGCGTGTGATCGCCCTCGGCGCGGCGCTGATGGCCCCGCTCGTGATCGTGTCGGCGATGCCGCCGCTCGGCACGGCGGCATACCTCCCGGGACTCCCCGCGGCCACCACCGACCTCGGGACCAGCACCGCGACCGCGCAGCTCACGCTGACCGTCTATATCATCGGCATGGCCCTCGGCCAGCTCGGCTTCGGCCCGATCTCGGACCGTGTCGGTCGGCGCATTCCCCTGCTCGTCTCGATCATCGCGTTCGTGGCCTTCACCATCGGCGTGGCGTTCAGCCCCAACATCGGCGTCATGCTGATCCTCAGATTCCTGCAGGGCGCGAGTGCCAGCGCCGGCATGGTGCTCGGTCGCGCGATCGTGCACGACCTCGCGACCGGCGAGAAGGCCGCCCGCGCGCTCAGCACCATCATGGCCGCCGGTCTGATCGTCCCGGCCCTCGCTCCTCTGCTCGGGGCGGGCGTACTCTCCTTCGCCGACTGGCGCACCATCTTCCTCGTGCTCGGCGGCCTCGGCGCACTGGTCGGCATCTGGGTGATGTTCGCGATCCCCGAAACGCTTCCGCGTCTGCGCGGCGACAACGCTGCCGCGACGGGCCCGCGCGGCCCCGGCCGCCCGACCCACCCGAGCATGCCGCGGTTCATCCTGGCCACCCTCGTCGTCGCGTTGTCGTTCGCCTCGATGTATGCCTATGTCTCCGCCGCCCCGTTCATCTTCCAGCAGGTCTACGGCTTCTCGCCGACCGGGTACGCCCTGACCGGCGCCGGCCTGTCGATCGTCATGGCCGCCGTCGGCATCCTCGGCACCCGCCTGCTGGGCTATCGCACACCCATCGGCGTCCTGACCCCCGCGCTCGCAGTGATCGCCGGACTTGTCGTCCTGGTCATCGGCGCTGCACTCATTCTCGCCGCCGTCCTGACCGGTGCCCACGTCATCTGGCTCATCGCGGCCCTTGCGGTCGCGGTGTCCCCCATCGCCATCGTCTCCGGCTCGGCCACCGCCATGGCCATGGACTCCAGCCCACTCCCCGGCGGCATCACCTCGGCCATCGTCGGCACGACGCAGGCCCTGTTCGGTGCCGTCACTCCCCCACTGGTCGGCCTCATCGGGCCGGACGCGCGGCCGATGGCCTTCGTCCTCGCGATCGCCGCGGTGCTGGCGCTCGGCGCGTCGGTGGTGGCCAAGCGGACCACCCCGGCAGTCGTCCCGGAAGCCTGATCCGCCTCTATCCGTTGCGGCGGCCGCGATAGGCGGCCGCCGCCACCCGGTTTCCACACGTCACACTGCAGAACCGTTTCGACCGATTGCGCGACAGATCGACATACACATCGGCGCAGTCGTCCGCAGCACACACGCGCAACCGGCCCAGTTCTTCGGCTCGCACCACATCCACCATGGCCATCGCGGCCTCCACAGCCATGCGGACCGCCAGCGGCGCGTCATCGGGCGTCGCATGCAGATGCCAGCCCCAGCCGTCGTGCTTCACCAGGCGGGGCAGTGCCCGAGCATCGGCGAGCAGCCCATTGACCAGTTCGACGACGCCCTCCTCGTCGCGCTCCCACAGCTCCCGCAGCCTCGGGCGCAGCGCCCGCACCGCCGCCAGCTCCGGCTCGTCGCGCACGTGGGCGCCCGTCCAGCGCCATTCGGTGACGAACGTGTCGAGTTCTTCGACCGTCGCCAACCCATCCGCGCCGGACTCCCCCGCCATCGTGTTCACCAGGGCCGCGGCACCCAACAATGCGGTCTCCGTGTCATGGGTAAAGTGCACTTTGACTCCTGACGGCCTGGGGTCCTATCGTCATGGGCATACTCGCGCCACACCCATGATTTCACATCCAGGCGCCCGGTTTCCGAACCCGAGAGGAGGCACCCCCATGCCCACCACCACCCAGTCCGCCCCCACCCCTGTGGTCAGCAAGCGACGGCCCCTGTTGCTCGGGCTCATCGTGGCGGTGTTGTCCGCGATGATGTTCGGCAGCTCCGGCGCCTTCGCCAAGAGCGTCCTCGTCGAGGGCTGGACGCCCGGCGCGGCCGTGACAGCCCGACTCACCGTCGGCGCTCTCGTTCTCGCACCGTTCACCTTCTGGGCCATGCGCGGGCGGTGGCACCTGCTGCGCAAGCGACTGGCCTGGATCCACATCGTGCTGTTCGGCCTGATCGCGGTGGCCGGCTGCCAGCTCTTCTATTTCCTCGCCGTCGAACGCCTGTCCGTGGGTGTGGCTCTCATGCTCGAATATCTCGGCCCGATCCTCGTGGTCGGTTGGCTCTGGCTCGCCCGCGGCCTGCGTCCGCGCCGCCTCACGGTGGCCGGGATCCTGCTGGCCCTGGTCGGGTTGCTACTGGTGCTCGACGTCCTGGGCGAAGTGCAGCTGAGCACATCCGGCATCCTCTGGGGTCTCGCCGCAGCCGTCGGCCTTGCCGTGTTCTTCGTCGTGGGTGCCGACGATGCGTCCGGCCTGCCACCGATCGCCTTCTCCGGATTCGGGATGGCACTCGGTGCGATCACCCTGGCACTCGCCGGGTTGGTCGGGATCGTCCCGATGCGGGCCTCTTTCGGGTACGCCGACCTGGCCGGCGCGACCGTTCCCTGGTGGGTTCCGGTGCTGTGGCTGGGCTTCGTGGCCGCCGCGATGGCGTACGTCTCGGGGATCTTCGCCGCCCGCGCCCTCGGCGCGAAGGTCAGCTCCTTCGTGGGCCTGACCGAGGTCATGTTCGCCGTGTTGTGGGCCTGGCTGCTCCTGGGCGAGCTGCCCGCCCCGATTCAGCTCTTCGGCGGTTTGCTGATCCTGGCCGGTGTTGCGGCGGTCAAGCTCGACGAGCGCGAGACCGCGCCGAACCTCGAGGTCGAGCCCATCCCCGAATGATCCGGACGCACAAGAATGGCGACCCGCCGGGGGAAACGGATCGCCATTCTGTGTCAAGGGTACGCCGGTTAGGCAAGCCTCAGCTGAGTACGCGTACCTGCCACGGATAGGTGTAGCTCTCGCCCTTCCACGCCTTGAGGGCGCCGAAGATGCCGAGGACGATCGAACCGGCGCTGCCGATGATGATTATCGGAATACCGATGAAGGACAGCACGACGGTGAGGGTCAGAATCCAGCCGATGAGGCTCACGAGCCACATGGTGAGGGTGAAGTTGACCGCACCGGCGGCCGAGTTGCGGACAAACGGCGAGCTGTCCTTCCTGAGCAGCCACACCGCGAGGGGGCCGAGGATGGTGAGCCATCCCACGGAGGCGATGGCGGCGATCACGGCAGAGAGGTGGGCGAGCATGGCCCACAGGCGGTCATCAGCGCTGGCGTACGAGGATCCCTGGTTGTTCATGACTCCATGATGAGCCCTCCCACAGGCCGGTTCGCGCGTTCCAAGGGTCCGTTCAGGGCTCGTTCCGGGCGATCCCGAACAGGGTTCACGCCTCTGCAAGGATGCCCCGCATGGACACGATCACCGCTTCCGGTCGGCCCTTCACGGTGCGCCGAGCCCGTCTCGATGACGTCGCCGCGATCATGGCCCTGATGGCGGACGACCCCTTGGGCGCGACTCGCGAACCGGCCGACCCAGCGCCCTATGAGGCGGCATTCCACGACATCGACGCGGACCCGAACCACTTCCTCGCCGTCGTGACCCAGGGTGACGTCGTTGTCGGCACCCTGCAGCTCACGATCATTCCCGGCATGTCCCGCGGCGGCACGAAGCGGCTGCAGATCGAGGGGGTACGCGTGGCCGCCCATGCCCGTCGCCTGGGGCTCGGCGTGGCCCTGATGGAGTGGGCGCACGAGTTCGGCGTACGCCACGGCGCGCGGCTCGCCCAACTGAGCTCCGATCGCCAGCGCCCCGATGCGCACCGGTTCTATGAACGTCTCGGCTATGTGCCGTCACACGTCGGGTTCAAGCGATCTCTCGTTCCTATTCCGGAAGTGCGCTCGACGAGCTGACGAAAACTGTCAGAGGGCGCGAGAACAGTTCTTGCCATGACTCGACGCTCAAAGAAGTCCAACAAGCCCTGCCTGTCCGACAATCGCCTCAAGTTCCGCATTCTCTTCCGAGAACTGGAGGGTCGCCAACTCCGCTCCGAGACTCTCTGGGGCAGCTGGCTCGACCGACGGGAACGCCTGATCCTGGTTCGAAACAACGCCTACGAGGTCCCTTTGGTGGTGAACGATGTGATTCGGGTCGCCAGAGTGAGAGGCGAGTGGCGGATGGTCGAAACCGTGAGGTTGACCGAATCCATCGTGACATGGACCTCCTTCGAACCGCCCGTCACCGTTACGGAAGCGAAGTCGATCTATGACGGTCTGGTGGCAGACGGCCACGCGGTCTACACCGAGGGCGATGGCGAAATGATGACGACAGCCTGGGTGGAGTTCCTCCCCTTCGATCGGGTTCTGCACGCCTTGGGGCCGATCTGCATTCGTCCGGGCTGGAAGCTCTGGGCTCTCTTTACGCCGGAACAGCGCCGGGCGGAGATTGACCATCACGTGGATTTCGAGGCCGGAGGCCTCCCAGCCACGGGATAGGTACGCTGTCCGCGGCGGCCGGGACGAGACAGCCGACCCTGTCGGTGGATCCGAGGTTCCCTCGGGCAGTCGATCAATGCCAGCCATACCGGCGCAAGTCGGTCAGTGCGCTCCGCGCACCTGCCGACCCGCACAGCGGAGAGTCGTGCCGGCCGCCGCCGTTCATCGAGGCAACGTTCATCCAGGGGGGTCAGTGCCACACGACGCCGTCGCTCGCGCGTTGGCCCTGGCTCTTCTCCGAACCGATTGGACCGAGCCCGAACTGCGGTTGGCAGCGAGCGGGGTGTTGCCCGAGTGGCCGCACCGCGCGGTGTGGGTTCATCGGATCGTCCGCGGTGTCCTCAAGGTCCATCCACGACCCCACGGCCTGCGTCCGCGAGGTCTGGCCGCCGACCTGGAAACGTTGGACGTCTTCGACGAGGCCGCGGTCAGCGCCTGGCTCCGGCTGCCACCGGGCGAGCTGGCGTGGCTCGCCGACAACCAGCATCGGCATCGGCGTCATCGGGAGGGTCCTTTGCTCCCCTATCGCGCTACCTGGGTGCCGCGTCGGTCCGGCCCGCCCCGACTCATCGAGGCACCCAACTCCTTGCTCAAACGGATCCAGCGACGAATCGCGACCCTGCCGCGGGCGCTCGGGGCGCACGACTCGGCGTACGGATTCGTCACCGGCCGTAGCGCCGTCGACCATGCCCGGCTCCACGTCGGGCAGCGCCGCGTGCTGACCGTCGATCTCCGCGACTTCTTCACGTCGATCACCGCCCGACGCGTGTTCGGCCTGCTCGTCACGGCTGGCTACCCGGAGGCGGTGGCGTACCTCCTCGCCGGTCTCTCCACGACCGCCACCCCGGTCGCCGTTCTGTCCCGGATGCCGGGGGGAGTGCGGGGCGAGGAGAGGTACGCGCAGCGCGCCCGGCTCCGCGAGGCACACCTGCCTCAGGGTTCACCGAGCTCGCCGGCCTGGTCCAACGCGGTGTGCTTCTCACTCGACCGGAGGATGGCGGGCCTCGCCGCCGGCGTGGGGGCGACCTACAGCCGCTATGCGGACGACCTGACGTTCTCGGGTGACCGCGTCCCGTCGCTCGATCTCGTGACGGCCATCGTGGCCGCCGAGGGGTTCGCGCTCAATCCGACCAAGTCACGCAATGTCGGCCGAGGCCGTCAACAGCGGGTCACGGGCGTGGTGGTGAACGACCGGCCCAACGTGCCGCGCAAGGAATACGAACGCCTCAGGGCGATTCTCCATGACGCCAGTCGCAATGGCGCCGCGCGGGCCAACCGCACGGGCGAACCCGATTTTGCGGCCCACCTCCGGGGCCGGATCGAATGGGTGGCTCAGCTGAATCCCGAGCGCGGAAACCGGCTCGCCGAGGCGTACGCTCGGATCGACTTCACCAGCTGATGACCGGAGCAATCTCATGAGCCCATCCCCCACCGGCCGCCTCGTCGGCGCTGACCTGGTGTTCCTCCGCACCATCGCGGCCCCTGTCTCCGAGGTCTGGTCCGCGCTCTCCGAATCCGACCGGCTCGACGCCTGGATCGGGCGTTTCGAAGGCGATCCGGCGTCCGGCGAGGTGGATGAGGGCTGGCACCTCCGCGCCCAGCTCAGCGACGACGCCGGCGCCACGCGACTGGTCTTCACCCATGTCGACGTCGCTCCCGGGGTGGCCGAAATGATCGGACCGGGCTGGGACTACTACCTCGATCGCCTGGTGGCCGCCGTCACCGGAGGCGATGTGAACGCCGTCGACTGGGCGCGGACTACTACCCCGCCATGGGCGCGTACTACCGCGAGCTCTGAACTTGAACGGGTCCCCAGCCAGGACTGCGCCAGACTGTCCCCATGACCAGGCACAAGATTTTCGATATGTCGTTCGCGAGCATCTATCCGCACTATGTCGCCAAGGCGGAGAAGAAGGGCCGGACGAAGGACGATATCGACCAGGTCATCACGTGGCTCACCGGGTATGACCAGAACGAGTTGGAACAGACGATCGCCGACGAGATCAGCCTGGAGGAGTTCTTCGATTCAGCCCCGGCGCTCAACCCGAACGCCGGACTGATCACCGGCGTGATCTGCGGCTATCGCGTCGAGGAAATCGAGGATCCGCTGATGCAGAAGATCCGCTACATGGACAAGCTCGTCGACGAGGTCGCCCGCGGCAAGAAAATGACCTCGATCCTGCGGGGCTCGGCCTGATCCTGCAGATCGGCTCCGGCCCGGGCCTTCAGCTCCTGGAAGTCTCTTCAGGTCCCGCGCGTCTCTTCAGCTCCCCTTGGCCGCCTCAGCTCCCGCTCACGTCTTGGGCTTGCGCCCCACCGCGTACAGCTTGTCCTCGCGTCTCCAGCGCCCCGTGCACCGGGGGCGGAGTCGGCGAACGCAAGCTGGATGGAATTCGGGCCTGAGGCAACGCAAGCCCAAGCGGGAAACGGGCGCTGACTGCCGTGAAGGGACGCTGAATGAGGGCTTCTCGCCCGAGATTCGATGTTTTCGACGGGTTCGGCAGGGTTGGTACGCGTACCCAGCGGGAGGGCAAGCTGAATGGGCCCGCTGGGCCGAACCCAATTCGCCCAATCAGCTAGGCCAACATCGCGTTCCAGCGCAATTCGCCATGTTTCGCGCGGGCGGTCAACCACAGCCGATGCAGCGTGATCACCACGGCGACCCAGATCAGTCCCAGCACCCAGCCGACGATGACATCCGTCAGCCAGTGATGCCCGAGGTAGACCCGACTCAGGCCCATGGTGATGGCATACACCGACAGAAGCACGATCCAGAAAGTACGCAGCCCCCGCGTGCGGAACCAGTGCAACAGCAAATAGCACACGATCCCGGCGATCACGGTCGCATTGAGCGTGTGGCCGCTCGGAAAGCTCGGCGAACTCTCGAATGGGGGAATCGCGTCCACGAGCGGAGGTCTCGTGCGACCGGTCATGGTCTTGCCCACCACGGTGAGCAGCAGTGAACCGGCCGCCGCCAGGACCGTCAACACGATCGGGGTCTTGCTGCGCCACCGCCAGGCAAGAAAGAGCGCCACGATCGCGGTGAGGATGGGCTGCATCAAGGGCCCACCCGTGTTCGAATAGAAGGCGATCGCGCTGTCGGCGGTCGGCGTACGAATCGAAAGAATCCACTCGAGCACCGGCTGATCGACGAGAGCGATCCCGTCCGCCTCTGCCGTGGCCTCATAGATCTCACCAGCGACCCATGTGCCGCCCACGACCAGCCCGAACGACACCACCAGCATGATCGCGAGGGCCAGGTTGGCCTCCGACCACTTCCGGGTGCGCCCGATCACCCCGATCAGGCCCCGCGCGACCATCGTCCAGCGCGTCCCTTCCTGCGACCCGAAAGGCTGCTCGGGCGAATCGGGCGACCGGGGTGGGGTGGACTTCATACCCGAAGTGTTCCACGGCTCGTCACTGTGTGTTAGTCGACAAACGGTCATGGACCTCGTCTCCTGGATGCCTGGAAAAGACCAGGATCTGCCCGAAAGGCACTCGCGCGCCGCGCTGAACGAGTAGCTTGCGTGTCCTCCGGATCAACAGAAATGGCGATCCATCCCTGCAATGACGCACCCGGGAGGCGGCCGTGCCCCTGTCCGAGAAGGACCTCCTCGAACTGCGCCGCCGACGGCGGGACGTTGCACTGGGCGGCGGGGAGGACAAGCACGCCAGGCGTCGCGGCAAAGGTCTGTTCTCGGCGCGCGAGCGCCTGGCGATGCTGTTCCAGCCGGGCACCTTCCAGGAAGTCGGGATGCACGCGCGACACCGGAGCACCGCGGGCGACCTCGACCTTCCGGCCGATGGCGTCGTCACCGGCACCGGCTATGTCAACGGCGAACTGGTCGCCGCCTTTGCGCAGGACTTCACGGTCGCCGCCGGGACGCTCGGCAAGATGCACGCCGAGAAGGTGGTCGACCTGATGAAGTACGCCACCCCGCAGATCGCCGTGATCTGTGGACCCTGCGCGGGCGGGGCGGCATACTCCCCCGCACTCATGGACTTCGTCATCATGACCGAGACCCACTCCCAGATGTTCATCACGGGTCCCGAGGTGATCCGGGCGGTGACCGGACGAACGACCTCGCTCGACGAGATCGGCAGCGCGGCCGTCCACGCCCAGGTCAGTGGCAACGCCCATTTCGTGGCAGCCGATGACCAGGACGCGATCCGCATCGTCGCCGAGCTGTTGTCGTTCCTGCCCGCCAACAACAGCGAGGATCCGCCCCACGACATCCGGCCCGATCTGGCGCTCATGCGTGACGACAACATGAACTTCCTGGTCCCCGATGACCCGTCGACTCCGATGGATGTGAGGGCCGTGATCGGCCGTCTCGTCGACGACAGTCGTTTCCTGGAGGTCCATGCCGGGTTCGCCCAGAACCTCATCGTCGGATTCGCCCGCATTGAGGGCATGGTCGTCGGGCTCATCGCCAACCAGCCCATGCACCTGGCCGGCGCCCTCGACATCGACGCCTCCGACAAGGGAGCGCGCTTCGTCCGCTTCTGCAACTGCTTCAACATCCCGCTGGTCACGCTGGTCGACGTGCCCGGCTTTCTGCCCGGGGTCGAGCAGGAGCGCGGCGGCATCATCCGGCACGGGGCCAAGATGCTCTTCGCGTACGCCAGCTCGACCGTGCCCAAGCTGACCGTCATCCTCCGCAAGGCCTATGGCGGCTCCTATCTGGCCATGTGCAGCCAGGAGATGGGAGCCGACTTCGTGTACGCCTGGCCGAACGCCGAGATCGCCGTCATGGGCGGTGAGGGCGCGGTGAACATCCTGCATCGCAAGGAGATCCAGGAGGCCGAGGACCCGACCGCCCGTCGCGCAGAGCTGGTGCAGGAATACCGCGAGGAGTACGCCTCGCCCTATCTCTCGGCCGCCCGCGGCTATATCACCGATGTGATCGAACCCGCCGAGACACGCGCCGCGCTGGCCCTGAGCCTGCGCAAGACACTCACCAAGAGCGAGCTGCGGCCGCCCAAGAAGCACGGGAACATCCCGCTCTGACCGGGGCCGGACCGCCATGACAGACATCGTGATGCAGACGCTCATTGTCTTCGGCCTGCTGGTCGGGGTCTCGATGGTGGTGGCCGTGGTCATCCAGGGCATCGTCGTCGCGATGGGCCGGAGCGCGGACCGGCGGGAGCGTACCCGGAAGAAGACCGCGCCCCCGCCAGCTGGTCCTGTCGCCGCAGGTGGCCCCCCACCGGAGCATGTGGTCGCGATCGCCGCCGCCGTCAGCGTGGTCTTCGACGACGGGCACATCGTGCGCATCGAACCGGTCCGCCACGACACCGGCTGGATCACCTCGGGTCGGCAGGCCCACCACGGTTCCCACCACCCGGGACCGCGCACCACGCGCCGTCCCGGACCGCAACCCCGGCCCCAGCCGCCCTCACCTCCACAGGAGAGCCGATGATTCGCACCCTTCGCGTCACCGTCGATGGCCACGAATATCAGGTCACGGTCGAGGACCTCACCGACACGAGCAACCAGCTCTATCCGGCGCCCGGCTCCATGACGGTCCCGCTGCCGACCCCGCCACCCGTGGGCGCCTCGCCGCTCCCTCCCACACCGCCCGCTGCCGCACCCGCCTCGGCCGAATCGGGGGTGGCCGCGGCCGGTGCCGTGATCGCACCAATGAGCGGCGTACTCGTCGAGATCCTCGTCCAGCAGGGCCAGCAGGTCCCGGACGGCGCCACCGTGGCCGTGATCGAGGCCATGAAGATGAAGACCCCGGTGGTGGTCAAGCAGGGCGGAACCGTCCAGAGCGTCTCGGCTGCGGCCGGCGACGGCATCCAGGTCGGTCAGACGATCCTGACCCTGTCCTGAGCGGGGGCGACGTGGATTTCTCCGATTTCGGCCAGTTCTTCCAGGGCATCGGGTCCCTGTTCGTCCAGGAGCCGCACATCGCGATCGGCCGCCTGGTCCTGATCGGGCTCGGATTCCTGCTGGTCTATCTCGGCAAGAAGGAAATCCTCGAACCGCTCCTGATGATCCCGATGGGTCTCGGCATGTCCGCCGTCAACGCCGGCGTACTCATCCTGGACGGCACCTCCACCGGCACCCTCTTCATCGACCCGTTGGTCTCGTCCACCGACGATGTCGTGACGACCCTTCAGATCAACTGGCTGCAGCCGATCTATACCTTCACGTTCAGCAACGGCCTCATCGCGTGCCTGGTGTTCATGGGAATCGGCGTCCTGCTCGATGTCGGTTATCTGATGGCCCGGCCGTTCCAGAGCATGATCCTGGCGATCTTCGCCGAGCTCGGGACCTTCGTGGTCTTCCCCCTGGCCGTGGCTCTCGACATGACGCCCCAGCAGGCGGCCTCGGTCGCGACCATCGGCGGTGCCGACGGGCCGATGGTGCTGTTCACGTCCCTGGTGTTGGCCCCCGAGATCTTCGTGCCCATCACCGTGGTCGGCTATCTCTATCTCGGACTCGCCTATGGCGGCTATCCCTATCTGGTCCGGCTCATGGTGCCCGCACGGCTGCGGGGCATGCCGATGCCACTCGGCAAGCAGCGCACGATCACCGCCGGCCAGAAGCTCGCCTTCGCCGTCGCGATCTGCACGCTGCTGTGCCTCCTGTTCCCCGTCGCCGCCCCGTTGTTCTTCTCGCTCTTCATCGGGGTCGCCGTGCGGGAGGCGGGGATTCCGCAGTTCCAGGATCTGCTGAGCAAGGTCTTCCTCTATGGCGCCACGTTCTTCCTGGGCCTCACGCTGGGCGTGCTCTGCGAGGCGAGTACGCTGCTCGACCCCGTGGTCCTGAAACTGCTCCTGCTCGGCATGCTGGCGCTGCTGATCTCCGGCATCGGCGGGATTCTCGGGGGCTATGTGATGTATTTCGCGACCGGGAAGAAGGTGAATCCCATCGTCGGCATTGCCGGGGTGAGCTGCGTACCCACCACCGCCAAGGTCGCGCAGAAGATCGCCACCGACGAGAACCCGCAGTGCATCGTGATGCCCGCAGCGCTCGGTGCGAACATCTCCGGCGTGATCACCTCCGCGATCATCGCCGGAACGTTCGTGGCGTTGTTGCGCTGAGACTCAGCTGCCGAACATGTCGCTCTCGGTCACCTTCGGATATTCGATCTTCGGGCAGGTGTCCATCACGACCTCGAGGCCGGCGGCGTGGGCGCGTTCGGCGGCCTCCTCATCGATGACGCCGAGTTGCAGCCAGACCATAGTGATGCCCAGCCGCTCACGCTCGGCGATGGCCTCGTCGACGACCGCACCGACCAGCTCGGACCGCACGAAACAGTCGACGACATCGACCTTCGTCCCGTCCGGGATGTCGGCCAGGCTGGCGTACCCCTTCTCTCCGAACACCTCGTCCGCCGACGGATGCACAGGGATGATCCGATGGCCGAGCGGATCGATCAACCAGTCGGCGATGCGATAGGCCGTCCGCTGGTGGTTGCTGGACAGGCCGACGACAGCCCACGTGCCGGGGGTGAGCAGCGCGGAACGGATGGCTTCAGGGTCATTGATCGTCACAGTCACCGAGCCAGTGTCACACAACGCCCCAAGCGGGATTGCTCGACAACACCAACCGCCCGACCGCTAGGTTGACGCCCATGGCGCCAACCCGACCCAGCGACGACGAGATCGCGACGGCTCGCGCAGAGAACGTCGCCCGCAAGGCCGCCCTCGGTCCGGGCCCCGATCTGGCCGAAACCCACACGTTCACGATCCCGCGCGCCGACGCTCCACCGGTCGAGGTGCGCTTCCTCATCCCAATCCCGGACCCGATCGGCCTGCTCATCTATTTCCACGGCGGCGGCTGGGTCATGGGGTCAATCGACACGTTCGACCGGCTGGGGCGCACGTTCGCAGCCCGCTCAGGATTCGCCGTGTTGATGGTCGACTATGCGAAGGCTCCCGAGTATCAATATCCGGCTGCGGTCGAGGACGCCTGGTCTGCGCTGTTGTGGTCGATCGACAACGCCGACGCGGAACTGGCCGCGCTCGACATGACCCTGATCCCGGGGTGGCCCCTCGTGGTCGGCGGGGATTCCGCCGGTGGCAACCTCGCGACCGTCACCGCCCGACGAGCGCGCGATGCCGGACTGCATCACGTCAGCGGACAACTGTTGATCTATCCGGTCACGGATTCGGATCCCGACCGGGCGGCCTATCTGGCCGTCCCCGAGGGGCGCGATCATCTGCTGCAACTGTGGGATCTCTATTGCCCGCCCGAGCGCCGCCACGAGCCCGATGCGGCTCCCCTGCGTGCCGCCTCACTGGCAGACCTGCCGCCGACCCTCCTGGTGAATGCCGAGCACGACCTGCTGAACGCCGAGGCGGACGACTATGCCGAACGCCTGGAATCCGCGGGCGTCCCGGTCGAGCGTCATCTCATGCGAGACCTGCCCCACGGCGCACTCAGCTATTGGGGCACTGAGCCCGAGGCCGACCGGGCCCTCGACGTCATGGCCGACTGGCTGCGGTCTCTCGCAGACTGATCCGGATCCCTTCCCGGGGCCGCATCGACGACATCCCGGTAGCACGGACCTTCTGGGGCTCCAGCACGAAGGCGCCTCGCGCGAGCAGGCACGCCATCATCACGGTGAGCTCGGTGGTCGCCATGGTCGATCCCAAACAGCGGTGCACGCCGCCACCGAACGGCACGTAGTCCCCCAGCGCCGGCTTGAACCCCTCCTCCAGCCACCGCTCCGGCCGGAACTCCAACGGCTTGTCGAAGACAGCTGCCGTCCGATGCGTGGCGTACGGGCTGTAGATCAGCATCGTCCCCGGCTTGATCCGCTTGCCACCGAATGCAAGTTCCTTGACGACATAGCGCGCCGAGATCGAACCGGGCGGATAAAGCCGCAGCGCCTCACTGATGACGGCACCCACCAGCTTCAGCTGCGGCAACTGCTCCATCGTCGGCGTGGCACCACCGGTCACCTCGAGCACCTCGGCCCGCGCCTGATCGATCAACTCCGGGCGCCCACCCAGGCCATAGAGCGCCCATCCCATGGCTGCGCTGGTTGTCTCATAGCCCGCCGCGATCAGCGTCACCACCTGGTCGCGAACCTCCTCATCGGACAGGCCCGACCCAGTGCCGTCCCGGCCGTGCACGAGAGTCGCGAGCACCTGGCTCTCAGCCTCGGCGTCTGTGTCGCGCAGTCGCGCGATCTCGGCGTAAACGAATCGGTCGATCTCCTCCTTCGCCGCCATCGCGCGACGCCAGCGCCGCGTCTGCATTCGTTCGTGTACGCCGACCAGGTCCGGCAGCAGGTCGGTCAGGTCCATCAGCGGCTGGAGGTTGGCCCCGATCACATCGGCCTGTTCGGCCATGCGGTCCCCGAAAAGCGCCCGCATCGTCGACCGACGAATGGCTGATCGGAACAGGCCGTAGGCATCGAAGCTCTCGCCCGGGCGTACGCCGTCGAGCGCCTCCTCGGCCGTGCGCGCCATGGTCTCGACATATCCCGCAACCTTCCGATGGTGGAGCCCCGGCCGGACCAGGGCACGCCGCCGGGTGTGGTCCTCCCCGTCGCTCACGACCACCGACGTGGGGCCATCGACGGGAATCAGGCCCTTGAAGGCCTCGCGCTGGCGGAAGTGGGAGTCATGGGCGAACACGAACTCATTCGCCTCGGAACCGATCAGATAGGCATACGGCCGCCCGAGCCAGCCGAAGAACACGGGGCCACGGAGCCGGGACATGGTGATGAGCCATTCGGCAAAGGGATACGACACGGTGGGAGCTGTCATGCCTTCGATCATACTCCACACTCGTGGAATGAAATAGACTCACACCATGCCCGCTCCGAACTCACGTCGCGATGCCGCCGACGCCATGCGCGCCCGGCTGGTCGGTGCCGCCATCGATCAGCTCTCTGCCGAGGGCATGCGCGGACTCACCCATCGCCGGGTCGAACAGCGCGCGGAGGTCTCGCAAGGGCTCGTCAAATATCACTTCGGCTCCCTCGACGGGCTCATCGAAGCCGTCGTCGAACACATGGCCGACCTCGAGCTGGGCGCCGTCATGCGCGTCACCCCCGAACAGCAGGCGGCCGCCGCAACGACGGGCGAGGTCCCCGTCGAAGTCTGGAGAGCCGCTCACCGGGCGTACGCCGAGATAGCGGCCAGGCCTGATCTGGTCCGGGCGCGGTTCGAGCTCTATCTTCACGCCGGGCGTCACCCGGAGCTGCAGGCCCTCATCCGCCGCGGCCGGGAACGGTTCGTCGATGCAGCCGCGGCCTCGCTCCCCTGCGCCGACCCGCGCGCGGCCGCCCGCATGGTCCTCGCCCTGGTGAACGGACTGCTGCTCCATCAGCTGTCCGCGCCCGAGGACATCGTCGATGAGCTCGCACCGGCCTATCTCATCGCCACCGGAGCCGCCGCGCTCCTCTTCCCGCTCACGCCGGTGCCGGCGGAGGCTCTCCCCTGACCTGCCGCTCGCTGCCGCTGTCAGGGC
>CAZEVN010000010.1:0-60546 GCA_964515145.1 uncultured Enemella sp. | reverse complement strand
GAATGGGGCCTGGGACCCTTGGCGTACCTCATTCAGCTTCGCCCAAGCGACGCGTACGGTGCTGCCGTGGGAGCTGAGACCCGGGAGTCGAGCCGACACTCCCTTTCGCAACAGGACTAGCCCCGCCCGATGAACGGCATCCCGGCGGCCATGACCATGAGCTCGGGCACGGCGATGTCATGGGGCAGATCCACCACATTGGCGACCAACCGCGCGACGTGATCGGGGTCGAAGGTCGGCTCGGCCTTCCGCGACCCATCCGCCTGCAGGGCATCGACGAAGGCCCCGGTCATGGCGGTCGCCGCATTTCCGATATCGAGCCGAGTGGCGGTGATGTTGTGGGGCCGGCCATCGAGCAGGATCGACCGCGTCAAGCCGGCGATGGCGTGCTTGGTTGTGGTGTACGCCAGCGACTTGGGCCGCGGCACATGCGCCGAGATGGACGCATTGTTGATGATCCGGCCACCCTCGCCAACGGACTTCATCAACCGGAAGGCCTCCCGCGCACACCAGACGGACCCGGACACATTCACCGCCCAGGACGAATTCCAACTGTCATCGGTGATCGTCTCGATGCTCGCGGCGGGCGGGAACACCCCGGCGTTGTTGAACAGCACATCCAGCCGGCCCGGCCCCGCCGCGATCTGCGCAAAGAGGTCGCGGACCGCATCGGGATCAGTCACATCGGCCTGGATGCAGACCGCCTCGGCGTACCCCTCCGCGGTCTCCGCCAACGTCTCCGCATGCCGCCCGACCAACACGAGTCGATGCCCCCGGGCCAACAGCTCACGGGCGACCGACCGGCCGATCCCCGAGCCGCCGCCGGTGACGAGCACGACCCGCGGCGGGGTCGCCCGGGTCGCGGTCACCGACGGGCTGCTTTCGTGCCGACAGCCTTGCGGAGCTCCGGCGGCAGGGCGAAGGTCAGGTTCTCATCAGTGAGGCGCTCCTCGGCGACATCGCTGAAGCCCTCCCCGGCCAGCATCGCGAGCACGCCCTCGACCAGCACCTCCGGCACGGATGCCCCCGAGGTCACGCCGACGGTCCCGACACCCTCGAGCCACGCCGGGTTGACCTCGCTGGCGTGGTCGACGCGATAGGCGGCCCTCGCTCCGGCGTCCAGAGCCACCTCGACGAGGCGGACCGAGTTGGAAGAGTTCGCCGACCCGACCACGATCATGAGGTCGGAGTGGCTGGCGATCTGCTTCACCGCGGCCTGGCGGTTGGTCGTCGCATAACAGATGTCATCGGACGGCGGATCGATGAGATTGGGGAACCGCTCCTTGAGACGACGCACGATCTGCATCGTCTCGTCGACACTCAGCGTGGTCTGCGATAGCCAGGCGACCCGATCCGGGTCATCGACCTCAACCGTATCGGCATCGGCCGGCGACTGCACGAGGATCGTCCGGTCGGGCGCCTCACCCGCGGTGCCCTCGACCTCCTCATGGCCCTCGTGGCCGATGAGGAGGATGGTGAGGTCCTCCCGCGCATACCGCTTCGCCTCGTTGTGCACCT
Source organism: uncultured Enemella sp. (assembly GCA_964515145.1). Taxonomy (GTDB): domain Bacteria; phylum Actinomycetota; class Actinomycetes; order Propionibacteriales; family Propionibacteriaceae; genus Enemella. Next base: position 59,028 of record CAZEVN010000010.1, on the reverse strand, counting down.
TCGTCACCAGCGGACAGGTCGCATCGATCGTCTGGAGCCGGCGCTGCTTCGCCTCGGCATGCACCATCGGCGAGACGCCATGGGCCGAGAACACCGTGATCGCGCCCTCGGGCACCTCGTCGAGTTCCTCGACGAACACCGCCCCACGCTCACTCAGCGTCTCCACCACGTGCTTGTTGTGGACGATCTGCTTGCGGACATAGACCGGCGCGCCATAGTGCTCAAGCGCCTTCTCGACCGTGACCACCGCACGATCGACTCCCGCGCAATAACCGCGCGGCGCTGCAACCAGGACTCGCTTACCCGTTTCGGACATGCCGCCCAGTGTAGGAGGAAGAAACTGTCGGTCCATCGCCGAGCTTGCTCGGCGTACGCGCCTGACACCGTCCTAGGGTTGTGGCCGTGGCTATGGAATCCTCCCCCGACGCCCCGCAACCGCTGGGGCGCATCGTCAATGCGGTCCGCGTGTGGGTCGAGCGCTGTGGTCAGGTCTGGGTCGAGGGCCAGGTTCTCGAGATCAAACGCCGGCCGGGGATGCTGCAATTCCTGACCCTCCGGGATCGGTATGCCGAGGTGTCGGCCTCCGTCGCCGTCCCCGCCGAGATCCTCGAATCCGCCGGCCCGGTGTCCGAAGGCATGACGGTCACGGCCCTCCTCTCCCCGCGCGTGTTCGAGAAGAACGCGAGCCTCTCGTTCGCCTGTCATGATCTCCGCCCCTCCGGCGAGGGCCGCCTGCTGGCCCAGCTCGAGCACCGCAAGCACAAGCTGCAGGCCGAGGGCCTGTTCGAGCGGTCGCTCAAGAAGCGGCTGCCGCTGCTGCCGACCGCCATCGGGCTCATCACCGGCGCGGGGTCGGCTGCGGAGCGGGACGTTGTGGAGAACGTACGCCAGCGCTGGCCCGGCGCCGTCCTCGAAATCCGCCACACGTTGGTCCAGGGGCCGCAGGCGGCCGAACAGGTGATGGTCGCCCTGACCGAGCTCGACACCCATCCGCGCGTCGACGTGATCATCATCGCTCGCGGCGGTGGCTCGCTCGAGGACCTGCTGCCGTTCTCCGACGAGGGTCTCGTGCGGGCGGTGTTCGCGGCGACGACCCCGGTGATCAGCGCGATCGGTCACGAGACCGACCTGCCGATCCTCGACCTGGTCGCCGACCTGCGCGCTTCGACGCCCACGGATGCCGCGAAACGGGTGGTGCCCGATGTCGGAGAGGAATACGCGCTGATCGGCGAGGCCCGCGCCCGCCTCCGCCGGGCGGTGGTCACGACCATCGATCGTGAACAGCACGGCCTCACCCAGCTCCGCAACCGGCCCAGCCTGACCGACCCGCTCTATGCGTTCGCGCTGCGTCACCGCGAGATCGACGACCTCCGCCACCGTGCCGGCCGGGCCCTCCAGTCGCGCCTCGACCGCGAGACAACAGGCGTACGCCATGCGCTCGAGCGCATCCGCGCCATGTCGCCCAAACAGACCCTCGAGCGGGGTTATGCGATCCTGCTGGACGGCGAGGGCGAGGCGATTTCGTCGGTACGCCGGGTCGACCCCGGCGACGGCCTCCACGCCCGGCTCGCCGATGGCCAGCTGGTGCTGGAGGTCCACGAGGTCACCGATGCAGACGGCAACCCCCTTGATGAGTTCACAGAAGCCACCGATGAGTTCGGAGAAGACTGAGATGAGTGAAGAACCCAGCTATGAGGCCGCCCGCGACGAGCTGATCCAGATCGTCAAGAAGCTGGAGGCCGGCGGTGCCACGCTGGCCGAATCGATGCAGCTCTGGGAGCGCGGCGAAAAGCTGGCCGAGGTCTGCCAGAAATGGCTCGACGGAGCCCGCGCGCGCATCGATAAGTCGCGTCAGCAGGAGCAGGGCCAGAACCAGCAGGGAGCGCCTCAGGCATGACCTGGTCTGCGGTGATCTTCGACCTCGACGGGACGATCCTCGACTCGGCGCCCATCATCTGTGCGGCCATGGCGCAGGCCACGACCGATTTCGGCCATCCGCGGGAGCCCGAGGTGTTCCGGCCCTATATCGGGCCGCCGCCGTGGCACACGTTCGCCGAGGTCACGGGCGAATCGGAGGAGTTCGTCGAGCGCCTGGTGCCGCACTATCGCGCGATCTATGACGCGATGATGGCCGCGACCCCTGCCTTCGAGGGGGTTCCCAAGGTGACCTCCGGGCCGCCGGGGTCGATGTCACCCGCCTCGTCATGATCGGCGACCGTTCTCACGACGTGCACGGCGCGGCCCGGTTCGGGATTCCGACGATCCTGGTCGCGTGGGGGTACGCTCAGCCGGGCGAGGAGGCGGACGCACTGGCGGTGGCCAAGACCCCGGCCGATCTGCACGAGCTGTTGACCCGCGACCCGGTCGATCAGGCTGCACCGAATCGCTTGCGATAGTCGAGCGGGGCGAGCCCGGTCTCCCGCCGGAAGTGCTGGCGCAGGACAGTCGCCGAGCCAAACCCGACCCGGTCGGCCACGGTGTCGACCCCCAGATTGGTTTCCTCCAGCAACTGCCGAGCCAACAGGACGCGCTGTCGCAGGAGCCACTGATGAGGCGTCATGCCCACCTCTGCGGCGAACCGCCGGGCGAACGTGCGCGGGCTCATGGTGGCCCGAGCGGCGAGTGACTCGACCGTGTGCTGCTCGGGCAGGTGCTCGACCACCCAGTCGAGCAGCGGCGCAAGGCGGTCGGATGCGTGATCGGGCACCGGGGTCTGCACGAACTGCTGCTGCCCTCCATCGCGCTGCGGCGGCACGACCATGCGCCTCGCGATGCGCGTCGCGATGTCGGCACCCAGCTCACGACGGACCAGATGCAGGCAGGCGTCGATGCCCGCTGCAGTCCCCGCACTGGTGATGATCCGGTCCTCATCGACGAAGAGCCGATTCACCTCCCACCGCACCTGCGGATAATGCTCCACGAGCTCGTCGTGGTGGAACCAGTGGCTCGTCGCCGCCCGGCCGTCGAGCAGGCCCGTCTCGGCGAGGACGTGGGCACCGGAGCAGAGGGTGAGCAACGTGGCCCCTGCGGCGTACGCTCTGCGGACCGCGTCCAGGACCTGGGGCGCGAACTCCCGACTCGACGTGGCCGAGATGACAACGAGATCGGCGCCCTCCAGCCCGGACAGATCGTGGTCCGCGGTGATCCGCGTGGCCGCAGTCGCATTCGTCGACAAGGGGTGTGTGGGGTCCTCGGCACAGACCCGGAAGTCGACCAGCGGAACCCCCTCCGGTGAGCGATCCAGACCGAACACTTCGACTGCGACACCGAATTCGAAGACCGCCACCGGTTCGATCACCAGCACCGCCACGCTGCGCAATGCCATGTCGCCCCCTTCTACGAAAAAACCGGTTGGCAGAAATCATACGCAGGTCGTCACTCTTGCCACTAGTGGCAGAAATGCTTCTATCGAATGATTAAAGCCATGACTGGTTTGGATCTTCGTCGGGCTGATCGCCCTCATCATTCTCGGCCTGGAACGGCAGCACCAGCGGTGGCGCCGGTCGGGCGCGGTGCCCGATCCCCCGGCTGACCGCCGGGCTCGGCGAAGCAGGTCCGTCAGGACGCCTTCAGCGTCTGGGCGAACTCACCGAGCTGCGGGAACCCCGTGTCAGCAGTCACCAGCGTGACGGTCGGATCGGCGCGCAGGACGAGCGAGCGCGTGCGTCCGTCCATCGATTCCCAGGTCTCCCAGGTGCGCCCCGCGACATCCTGTTCGCCGATCTTTCGGCCCTCCCGCGTGATCTCGCGGACGAACGTCTCGAGCTGGTCGTCGCCCTGGTTCACCTCGAAATAGACCCGCTCCTTGTCGGGCGACAGGAAGCCCACGCGCCAGTGGTTGCGCGGCGAACCACCGCCCCCGGTCATGATGTCGCCCACCTTGAGAAAGCTCACGCGGCTGGCGGTCCAGGCATACCCACCCTCCTCGGGCAGGCCCTCCGGCGCCTCGACCGGCCAGTCGACCGTCGATCGCGCCTCGGCCAGGACCGGACGCCAATCGACCCGCTCGACCGGGTAGTCCTCCAGGTTGTTGCTCAGCAGCCAGAGGATCAGCGCCACCGGGATGATGATGATCGCCATCGAGCGAACCATGTCCAGTGCCGATGCCCGCCGCTGATTGTCTGCCACCGCCACATCCTCACATCACCCGGCGGGCGCGGCGAAATCCGCTGCCACCACGGACCGCGGCTGTGCGACAAGTCGGATGATGCTCTCCTCATCTTCGGCTCATAGCTCGCTCATGATCACCTCCAAGCGTCTTTTCCAACAGCTCAAGGAAAAGCGAGGAAGCCATGTTGGTTGTCAGCCTGGCGGCAGGCGTACTCTCCCTGCTGCTGGCCGCGGCCGCCGCAGCCCGGACCGGCCGCGATCTGATCGTCCGGCGCTATCGCCGCGGTCGCACGGTGCGACGCGTGCTGGTGGCGGTCTATGCCACGCTCGGGCTCGGTCTGCTCGGGCACGCCCTCATCCCCCACCCCGACACCCCGCACGTCGCCGAAGCCGTCATCATCGCTGTGCTGTTTGCGCTCGGCCTCACGATCGTGGCCCTCCCCTGTTTCCGGATCACGACCCCAACAGCCTCCACACCGAGGCGAATCCTGGCCATCCGCACCCACCCGGACGATCTCGAGATCGCCTGCGGTGCGAGCCTCGCGCGTCTGGTCGACTCGGGTCACGAGGTGCATGCGCTGGTGATGACCCACGGTGCCGTGGGCGGCGATCCGACCCGACGCCCGGGGGAGGCGCTCGCCGGCGCCCGCTTCCTGGGCTTGGCCTCCGTGACCGTTCACGACCTGCCGGACACCAACCTGGCCCTGACCGAGAACCAGATGATCGGGCACATCGAGGACGCGCTCCGTCGCATTCGGCCCCACATCGTCCTGACCCATTCCGACCACGACCAGCACCAGGATCACCACGCGGTCCATCTCGCCACCCTGCGGGCCGCCCGCAACCACCACTCGATCCTGTGCTTCGAATCGCCTTCGACCACCCGGCAGTTCAATCCGGACGTGTTCCTGGAGGTCGACGACTACACCGACATCAAGGTCGAGGCCGTCATTGCGCATCGCGACCAGTCCGGCAAGCCCTACATGACCCCGGGCGTCCTCACCTCGACCACCCGATTCCGCGGCCGACAGGCCAAGAGCACCCACGCCGAGGCGTTCGAGGCCGTGCGGCTGCTCGTCAATGAGACAGGAGTGCTCTGATGGCCCGCATCCTCATCACCGGCGCCGGCGGCCCCGCCGGGCTCGCCCTGGCCCGGCAGCTCACCGATCACCACACCATCGGGGTGGACCTGGCCGATCTCCGCAGGACCCCGGCCGCCGAGCTGTTCGACGAAACCCACCGATGCCCGGCCGCCGCTGACCCGGCATTGATCCCGGCCCTCACGGCGCTCGTCCGCCGACGCCGCGTCGACCTGGTCATCCCGACCGTGCAGGACGAGTTGCCGGTCATGGCCGCCAGCGCCGCGCTCCTCGGTGCCCCGGTCGTCACTTCCCCCGCCCAGGGCGTGATGATCGCGCACGACAAGCTGTTCACGATGGCCGCGCTCGAGCAGGCCGGCGTACCCATCCCCCACACCCTGCCCGCCGACGATCTCCCGGCGCGGCGCAGCGTGCGCTATCCCCTCATGCTCAAGCCCCGCGTGTCCCGGGGTGGTCGTGGGGTCGTCGTCGTCGAGAACCGACGCGACCTCGTCGCGCTGCACGCCCAGGGCCACGGTCCGGGCAGCATCCTGCAGGAGTTCGCGCCGGGCACCGAATACGCCGTGCAGGTCTATCGCGAACCTGCGGCCGCCTGGGAATGCGTCGTCCTGGAGAAGACCGAACTCAAGCAGGGCACGGTCGGCAACGCCGCTGCCGTGGCACCCACGCCACCGGCACCTTCGGCAAGTCCGCCGCCGAGATCGTCACGTGGTACGCCAAGAAGAACCGCCTGTTCGTCGTCAACGCCGCCGACGCCAAGGTCGAGGTGCTGCAGGCCAACAAGTCGGGCGACCCGACCAAGCTCTTCGACATCCTCACCACCGGCGTGAAGTCCGATGACGGCTCGGTCATCCCCGCTGGCGCCGTTGCCAACTCGGTCGCCGTCCGCCCCGACGGTCTCGGCGTCATCGCCGTCGAAGCTCCGATCAAAACCGACAACGGCTGGGTCGTGTTCTTCGACGCCAACGCCGACCAGGCCAAGCCGCTCGGTGCCGTGCGCGTCGGCGCCCTGCCCGACATGATCACCTTCACCCCGGACGGCAAGCAGATCCTCGTGGCCAACGAGGCCGAGCCGGCCGAGAACTATTCGGTCGACCCCGAGGGCTCCATCTCCGTGATCAAGGCCCCGCCGCAGATCAAGGCCGGCAAGCAGAACCAGGTCAAGACCGCCGGCTTCCGCGCGTTCGAGGGCAAGCTACCCGAGGGCGTCCGCATCTTCGGCCCCGAAGGCACCGATGCCCAGAACCTGGAGCCGGGATAAATCACCGTCGACGTCAGCTCGAAGAAGGCGTACGTCACCCTCCAGGAGAACAACGCCATCGCCGTCGTCAACCTCGACCAGGCCCGTGTCGAGCGCATCTTCCCGCTCGGTGTGCAGGATCTCGCGACCGTCGCGATGGATGTGTCCGATCGTGACGGCGGGATCAACATCAAGACCTGGCCGGGCGTGAAGTCGTTCCTGCTGCCCGACGCCATCGCGCCCTATGAGGTCGGCGGCAAGACCTATCTCGTCACCGCCAACGAGGGTGACGCCCGCGACTGGAAGTTCTCCGAGGAGGCCCGCGTCAAGGATCTCGGCAAGGATGGCCTCAAGCCCGTGTGCGAGACCTCGCCGGCGTACGGTCACCTCAAGGATCCCGAGCTCGGTCGCCTCACCATCACCACCACGGCCGGCCTCAGCGCCTACGGCAAGTGTTACGAGGAGCTGTACGCCTTCGGCGGCCGCTCGTTCTCGATCTTCGACACGAACGGCAACCGGGTGTTCGACTCCGGCTCGCAGTTCGAGGAGATCACCGCGGCGGCGATCCCGGAGTTCTTCAACTCCAACCACGAGGAGAACGCCTTCGACAACCGCTCCGACAACAAGGGTCCCGAGCCCGAGGGCATCGCGGTCGGCCAGGTCGACGGTCGCACCTATGCGTTCATCGGCTTTGAGCGCGTCGGCGGCGTCATCGCCTATGACATCACCGATCCGAAGAACGCCAAGTTCGTGACCTACATCAACAACCGCGACTTCACCCAGAACCCGGAGTCCGCCGCAGCGGGCGACCTCGGCCCCGAAGGCGTCACCTTCATCCCGGCCTCGGAGTTCCCGACCGGCAAGGCGATGGTCGCCGTCGGCAACGAGGTCTCCGGCACCACGACCCTGTTCGAGGAGTCGGCTCGCTGAGCCTGCCCCACGGACTGCACCTGAACGGTGCGCACCCCGGCACAGATAACGTGCCCGGGTGCGCACCGTTCGTGAATTCACCCTGCTGGCCGGCGAAACGCTGGCGCTGTGGGTGCGCGCGTTCCCGCGGCTGGCGTTCTGGTTCTGTGTCGGGTATCTGATCCGAACCGCCGGGCTCTGGGCCTCCCTGGCGATCGGCCCGAGCAACCTGCTCCTGTCGACGCTGGCCTTCATCGTCGGTGAGGTCGGCTTCATCGCCGGCCTGCTGCTGATGCTCCACTCCGCGCGCAGCGAACTCTGGTGCCCCCAGCGCCTCGCGGCCGGGCAGCGAGCCGGCGTACCCGATTCTGTCTTCCACCCCGATCCCGCCACCACAACCCTGTTGCTCGCGCTCGGGCCGTTCCTGGCGGTCTATTCCGTGTGGGGCATGGTCGACGACCGCATCGCCGCGGTCTTCCAGGGCAACGTGCAGGCGTTCGGCCTGGATGCGGCGGCCTGGTCGGTGAGCTTCGCCTTCTGGCCGCTCTATGCCGCCATCGCTGTCGTCGCCCTGGGCCTTCGCCTCCTGCTCAGCAAGGCGCTCGGCCAGCGGGACGGCTGGTGGCAGGCGCCCGTGCTGCTGCTCGAGGGCGTGTGGGTGTTCGCCTCGTTCTTCGTTCTGACCCACCTCGGCGGGCGGGCACTCGACTGGCTCACCTCGAGGGCGTTCTGGGTCGGCGCAGAGAACGCCTGGTATGCCTTCGCCGATCTCCTGCCTGACATCCCCCTCTTCGGGCCGTTCGAGGGCTGGACGATGCCGCAACTGGCGCAGGAGAGCTGGGCCTGGTTCTGGTCCACTTTTGTGCCGGGCCTGTCCACGGCTCTGTTCCTGCCCTTGGTCTGGCTCGCCCTCACCGCGGTTGTGCACGGGTGGCGCGAATTCCGCGCGGCGGACGTTCTCGCGGGTACGCCCGTGGCCCGGGTCACCGGGCGTACGCTCCCCCGCTGGGCGGAATGGGCGACTGATGATCTGCGCCACAAATACCTTCCGGTCATCAGCGCCCTGCGTCTGATCCTGGCCGCGGGGCCACGCTTCCTGGGGGCTTATCTTGTGCTCGCCACCCTCCTGCGGGTCGGCCAGGAGTGGCTCAACTGGCTGCTCGCGATGGTGGTGGGTGAATTGCCGATCAACGAGGCGGTGGCTTACGGCTATCTCCGCGACTTCGTCAGCGCCTTCCTCGGCACCACCCTCCTCGCCGCTCTGTATCTCGCGGCCTTCGATCGCGGCGTCGCCGAGACCACGAAACTGGGGTGGCGGGAGCCGCGCCGCATCCGGCGTCCCGTCAGCGCGGAGTCAGCCTGATCTCCTCCGAGGCCCCGCGGGTGAGGACAACGAATGCCTCGTCGACGGCGTCGGCAGGGAGCTGGAAAACCTCGCCGAAGGCGTACGCCTCGCCCGGGCTCGGGATGTCGGAGTCGGTGGCGCAGGACGACGCACGAGGTGCGCCCAACGGCCGGCTGTAGCCCACCGGACGGTCCGACCACCGGTTGCCATCGGAGTCGCCAAGGGTGAGGGAGCAGAACTCCCAGGACGCCGGCTCGGCGACGCTGCGCTGCTCGACCACGACCTTGACGAGGGTGGCCCCCGCGATCGCCATGCGCGGGTCATAGTCGGTGGGGAACTCGTCGGCGATTTCCAGCAGGGAAATGCGATAGGCGATACCGCCGTGGATGACCGCCGGCCCCGAGCCGAGGACGGTGGTGTCCTGCGCGAACTGGTGCAGTGGGCGCTGCGCCTGGATGGCGATGAGCGCCAGGCAGGCCAGGAAGGCCCCCGCGAGCAGGAGCCACCAGCGACGATTGGTCCTGGCGCGATTGGATCGGATGCGATTGGCTTTGATGCTGTTCATCGTCCGACCCTCGTCCCACCGGCCGTCACGCGGACCCATTCCTCGATCGGTGTGCGGTCGGACAGGCCTAGGTCGACGCGGATGGTGTCGGTGGTTACCTGGGTGAACAACTGACTGCGGGAACGCAGTGCGAGGTGCGCGCCGGCGACGGCCTTCTCCGAGACCACGAAGACCAGATCACCTGATCCGACAAAGCCGGGACCGGGTTCCGGCACTGTGCTCTCGCCCTGGGCGTGGTTGGTGGAGCCGTCCCCACCGAGGAGCCGCGCCCCGGAGGTGAAGAGAACGGTCTTCTCGTGAGGGGTGTGCTCGGCGCGGATGACGACCACCACGGCATCGGGAGGTGCCTCGACGGTGCGGCCAGAGCCTTCCTGTGCCGGGGCTGCGGCCCGGGCGAGCTTCACGTCGAGGGCGCGGGCGGCGTAGCGACCGTTGTCACCCCACTCCCGGAGGCCGACATCGCGATAGCGCGGCCAGGTGTCCTCCGGCGGGATCGTGAGGCCGATCAGCCCGGTGAGGATGATGCAGATCCCGAGGGCGAGCGCGCCGCGCAGCCGGGTCATCGGAGATCCCTCGCGACCAGATCGACATGACCGAGGACAGCTGTGGGGCGCCAATTGTCGGTCGTAACCCAGGAGCGATGGGCCCGCTCATCCCGCACGGTGACCCGGATAGGCAGGTCCCCGGGTGGGAGCGCCTCGAGACGGATCGTCGCCTCGACCGGCGTGACGAATCCCGGGTTGCCGTAGCCGTTGCCCGGGTTGGAAATCGAGGGCTCCTCGAATCGGGTTCCGTCGGGGAGCTCCACGGCGATCAGGCCCTTGATCTGATAGCCGAGATGGGCGTCGGTCACGTTCTCCAGGTCGAGGCGAAGTTGCAGCTGCGGTGGAGAGGTCTCGTAGCGCTGCACCACGCTCGCCTCGCGTACCGTCACCGCCCAGCGATGGCCGACCATGCGCTCACCCGGCGTACGCGCGGGACCGTTGCGCGGGCCGGCCTCCGCGAAACCGCCGGCGAGAGCAATCAGGGTCAGTGCCAGAATTGCGACCGCCCCCGCCAGAAGCAGGCGGGGGCGGCGCAGGACGGTCATAGGGGCAAGCCTAGGCCCGACCGGTTCGTCGATCAGTCGACGACCCTGAACGCGCCGGTGAACTCGGCGAGCTTGGTCAGCGACTCACGGCCGGGTACGCCGTCGGCGTCGTTGCCCGAATAGCCGAGGTGGCCCTGCCAGCGGGAGTAGGACTCCAGGAACAGGGTGCCGAGCGAGCCGTCGTCGGTGTTGCGGTTCGGCAGGCCGAGCTGGTCGAGCGCGCGACGCAGCGCGCTCTCGAGGACCATGCCGGCCTCCTTGTCGAGGCCCTGACCGGTCGGGGTGTTGGGGTTGGAGTCGTGTGCCACGATCTCGCGCACGCGGCCCACCGACAGGCCGGGAACCGCAGCCTCTTCGGCGGCACGCTGCTCGGCCGCAACACGCTCGGCCTCGGCGGCGGCCTCACGCTGCTTCTCGGCATCACGGTCGGCGGCCTCGCGGGCCTCCGCCTCGTCGCGCTGCTGCTGAGCGGCCTGCTCGGCGGCCTGCTTCGCGGCCTCGGCGGCCTGCTGGGCCTCGGCGGCCTTCTCATCCTTGTTACCGGACAGGGTGTCCTTGATCTTGTCCAGGAAGCTCATCGCTGTGTCCTCTCTCGCCCGGAGGCGGGATCGTCGCGCCCCCCCGAACGGAGAGCACGCAGGGCATCGTATGGGCCCAGGGCGTCGAACGGATGAACGAACTGCGACAGTGGACGCATGAGAAATGCCTCAGACCAAGCCGTGATCCTGTCTCTGCCTGATGCCGCGCCACAGATCGCGGACTCGGCATTCGTGGCCCCCGGGGCCGCCGTGAGCGGTGCCGTGTCCCTCGGCGAGGACGCCTCGGTCTGGTATGGCGCGTCACTCCGCGCCGACTATGTCCCCGTCACCATCGGTGCCCGCAGCAATGTGCAGGACAACGCGACCCTGCACGGCGACCCGGGCTTCCCCTGTGTCGTGGGAGAGGACGTCACGATCGGTCACAACGCCGTCGTGCACGGGTGTGTCGTCGAGGACGGCTGCGTCATCGGCATGGGCTCGGTCATCATGAACGGCGCGGTGATCGGCGCAGGCAGCCTCGTGGCCGGCGGTGCGGTGGTCATGCCCGGCACGAAGGTCCCGCCGGGGAGCCTGGTGGCGGGCCTGCCCGGGAAGGTGCGCCGCCCCACGACCGATGAGGAGCGCGCCGGGTTCCTGCGGAGCGCGACGGTGTACGCCGAGAACGCCCGTCGGCACCGGGAAGCCCTCGCCCAGCGGGACTCCACGACCTGACGTTCACGTCCCGACGTGGATGTCGCGGACTTCACGACCTGGACGCCGCTTCCCTCCATGGACGCGACTCTCCGACGTGGCGCACGGTTGCGAAGTGACATTCGAGTCTGGAGGTCCGGTGGGAGCGCCGGTCGCCCTGTCTCGGCCCGACCCCGCGATTTGGATTGAAGGATTTTGCCTACCCCAGCGCCAAAATCCTTCAACCCAATCCAGGCAAGGCGGAGCCGCGCAATTCAATACAGGCGAGCGGGGAAGGGGATACCTCAATCACCCCTCCCCGCCCACGTCTGTGGTGAGGGCAGCCTCAGACGATGTGGTCCTCGAGCAGGTCGGTGACCAGGGCTGCAATCGGGGAGCGCTCGGAGCGGTTCAGCGTCACGTGCGCGAAGAGAGGATGACCCTTCAACTTCTCCACGACGGCAACCACTCCGTCGTGACGGCCAACGCGGAGATTGTCGCGTTGGGCGATGTCGTGCGTCAACACCACACGTGAGTTCTGGCCGATGCGGCTGAGGACGGTGAGCAGTACGCCACGCTCCAAGGACTGGGCCTCGTCAACGATGACGAAGGCATCGTGCAGGGAACGACCGCGGATGTGCGTCAGGGGCAGAACTTCGAGGAGGCCCCTATCCAGCACTTCCTCGATGACGTTGCGATTGGTGACGGCACCCAAGGTGTCGAACACCGCCTGCGCCCACGGCGCCATCTTTTCGTTTTCGCTGCCAGGGAGATAGCCGAGGTCCTGGCCGCCGACGGCGTACAACGGACGGAACACGACCACCTTCGAGTGCCGCCGCCGTTCCAGAACGGCCTCCAGCCCGGCACACAGCGCCAACGCCGACTTGCCCGTTCCGGCGCGTCCGCCCAGAGACACGATCCCGATGTCACTGTCGAGCAGCAGATCCAACGCGACACGTTGTTCGGCCGAGCGGCCATGCAGACCGAAGGCCTCCCGATCAGTCCGGATCAACCTGACGCGCTTGTCCGCACCCACCCGGCCGAGGGCGGACGATCCCCCACCGAGCAGGACCACACCGGTGTTGCACGGCAGGTCACGGGCATCATCGACATCAGCCACGCCGTCGTCATAGAGCGCGTCGATCACGTGCGGGGCAACCTCGAGTTCGGCCATACCCGTATATCCGGTCTCCACCACCCCGTCGGCCCGATATTCCTCGGCCATCAGGCCCACGGCCGACGCCTTGACGCGCATCGGCAGGTCCTTCGACACGAGCACCACCTGGGCACCCTCGGCCTGATAGTTGATCGCGACGGACAGGATCCGGGAATCGTTGTCACCCAGGCGGAAGCCATTGGGCAGGCGGCTCGGGTCGGTGTGGTTGAGCTCGACGAGGAGGGTCCCGCCCTGATCGTTCACCGGCATCGGGGCGTCCAACCGGCCGTGCTCGACGCGCAGATCGTCCAGCAGGCGCAGGGCGCTGCGAGCGAAGTAGCCGAGTTCGGGATGGTGGCGTTTGCCCTCGAGTTCGGTGATCACCACGATCGGCAGCACAACCGAGTGTTCGGCGAATCGGCGCAACGCGTGCGGATCGCTCAACAGCACGGAGGTATCGATCACATAGGTGCGGCGGGGGTCTTCGGTCAGCGACACAGTGTTTCCTTCTGTGTGGGACCGCACATCACCCTGGTCGGCCCCACCCCTTGCTCAGGTGTGGAACCGCGCTCCGTCGGGGCCTGGTGAAAGCCCCCATCTCGCACTCCGAAGAGCCGTTGGATGCATGGACATTGCCTCCGGTCGCGGGCGGCTTCCCCTCCGCCCGTTGCTCCGCACGCTAGGCGGTCAGGGGGCGCGTGTCGCCGCGCCATGCCGAAGCGACCCAGGGTTGTCGCGCGTGTCGCCGGCTGTTCATCTTTTCTTCGAGTACGCCCGGTTGCCGCCGGATCGCAGGTCAGCCCGGCATGGGGTCATCGGGTCGGACGAAGCCGGAGCGATAGGCCAGCGCGACAGCAGCCGCCCGATCGCGTGACCCGGTCTTGAGAAGAATCCGCGCGACGTGGGTCTTGACGGTGGCCTCGCTGAGGGTGAGCAGCCGCACGATGTCGCCATTGGAGAGCCCCGCCGCGACGAGCCGGAAAACCTCCTGCTCCCGCGGCGTCAGGAGGGCAGTGATGTCCACGACGACACCGGCCGCCGGGCGGAGACGCTCGATCACGCGGACAGCGATCGCGGGGTCGAGCCAGACGTCGCCGGCGGCGACCCTGCGTACGGCATCGGCCATCTCCGTCGGCGACGCATGCTTGAGGAGATAGCCACTCGAACCAGCCTTCAGCGCCGACATGACGAGTTCGTCGTCGTCGAAGGTGGTCATCACGAGCACCTTGACGGTCGCTCCGCCATCCGCCCGGTCCCCGACCAGGAGGCGGGTGGCCTCGACGCCACCCATACCGGGCATGCGGAGATCCATCAGCACGACATCGGGTTCGAGCCGGGCCACCTCCTGCAGCGCAGACTTCCCGTCGTCGGCCTCCCCCACCACCACCAGGTCGGGCTCGGCCGACAGCAGCATGCGGGCACCGGCCCGCACCAGCGGCTGGTCGTCGACCAGCAGGATTTTGATCGTCATGATTCGGGATTCACGCCCACTGTCGGAAGAGAGACCTCCAGCGTATAGCGGTTTCCCGCCCGGTTCGTCGCCACCTCCCCACCGACGATGTGGGCCCGCTCGGTGAGACCGACGAGCCCGAATCCCCCGGTGAAGGGGGCGTTTTCAACCCGATCGTCATCGACCTCGTTGGTCACGGTGAGCTGGAGACGGCCGGTGATCCAGCGCAGTTGAATGCCGATCTCGGTGCCGGGAACGGCATACTTGATGGCGTTAGTGACGCCCTCCCGCAGTGCGCGCGATGCGGCCTGCGCGACGCTGGGGTCGAGCGCTTGCGGCTCCCCGACCACAGCGAAGGTCGTGCGAAAGCCGGCGGCTCTCGCGTCCTCCAGGATCGGGGCCGACTCGTCGATCACGGTGGCCGGGGCGCTGTCCGCAGCCAAGTCGTCGTGCTCGGCTTCCCGCAGCATCCCGAGGAGCCGGTGGAGTTCGCGCATGCTCTGGGACCCTGCCTGCTGGATGTCCGCCAGCGCGAGCCGGACCTCATCGGTGTCGACCGTGCCGGTTTCGAGCCCACGCGAACTGCCCGCCGCTCGCATGATGATCGCGGTCAGGGCGTGGCCGACGTTGTCGTGGAGTTCCCGGCTGATGCGGAGTCGTTCGGCTTTCACCGCATCGGTACGCTGCGTCTCTGCCCGGCTGCGTTCCCGCTGCAGGCGCGCGTCCCCGCGCGCCAGTGCCCGCCCGGCCAGGGCGATCACGCCGAACAACAGGCACCAGAGACCGAAGCTGATGAGGGCGAAGCGCCGATCGAAAACGTCGCCGCCGGCCTCGGTTCCTGCGTTGAATGCATTGACCGCCAAGGGCAGAACGACCAACACCTTCAACACCCCGGCAAGCCGTCCGCGGCTCCAGCGAGCCGCCGCAAACAGGGCCAGGGCGAGTCCCAGGAACATTTGGAAGTAGGGCAGGAGGAGGCCGGCGGGCACTCCGAACGCCGTGAGCACGACCAGCCCCACCAGTGGGTTCCTCGCGGCCAGGCTGGCATAGACGGGCAGCGCAATCAGCACCACGACCCACCAGGGGACGTCAAAACTGAGACGCGTGGCGCCCTGACCACCCCAGAGCAGCAGGTCGATGACGAGCGCCACGGCGGGCAGTAGCCAGCGGAGCGCGCGGTTTCGGGTCAGCACAGTTGACGAAAGAGCCGGCACCAGAAGGGCACTCTGGGACCGACGGGGTCGTCGTCGGGAGGGTCAATGATCAGGTCGGCCGGGATCGTCCCCGACGGCACGGTCAATGCCTGCCAGCTGGCAGTCTCCCCATCCCCAGCGCTGGCCAGGACGTCCAGGACCTCGACCTCACTGGTCTCGAGCACCAGCCACAGGGGCAGCTCGACAGGGCCGTCGACGACCAGGACAGCGTCGTCGCGGATGCCATAGCCCGTGACGAGCGCACCCTGCGCGGTGCGGACCGGCAGGGTGGGAGCATCAGTCAGATCGATCGGCGTGCAGCCCGACGAGTTGTCGGGGGACCGTGTGGTGTCGGACATCTTGCTCCTCGATAACTCTCGGCCAGTCGCAGTTGATTCGAGCAACCGAAGCCGAGCGGCGTACCCCCCGATAACACCGCTCGAACTCCGGTCACAACGTCGGGCTCCCACCACTCCTGAAGAGGTGGGACATCCCGGCGTCCCCCACCCTTCGATCCTGTCGCAGCGGGCAGCGAAGGCACATCACCTAATGACATTATTCGACATACCACCACGGGATGACGCGCACACCGCACGTGCGGCGTCATTTGCCGAAGCGGCGCTCGCGCTGGGCATACGAGCGCAGGGCCCGGATGAAGTCGACGCGCCGGAAATCGGGCCACAAAGCCTCACAGAAATAGAACTCACTGTGCGCGGACTGCCAGATCAGGAACCCGGACAGGCGCTGTTCGCCGGAGGTGCGGATCACGAGGTCGGGATCCGGCTGGCCGGCTGTATAGAGATGAGCCGCGATGTCCTCCATCTCCACGGTCTCGGCCAGTTCGGCCAGCGTGGTGCCCTTGGCCGCTTCAGCTGCCAGCAGCGATCGCACTGCATCGCGCAGCTCATGCCGACCGCCATAGGACACAGCGACGTTGACGCGCATGCCGTCGATATCGGAGGTGATCTGTTCGGCGCGCCTGAGGCGGCCCGCGGTCGGGCCGGGGAGCAGGTCGAGCGCGCCGACGGTGCGGACCTGCCAGCGACCGGCAGCGGCCAGGGCGTCGACCATCTGCACGATCACCTCGAGCAGGGGCTGCAACTCGGACTCCGTTGCGCGCTTCAGGTTGTCGGTCGACAACACCCACAGGGTGACGATCTGGACGCCGACATCGTCACACCACTGCACGAATTGCTCGAGCTTCTGCGCGCCGGCGCGATAGCCCGCCACGAGCGGCTCCCCCGGCGCGTTCTGGCGCGCCCAGCGCCGGTTGCCATCGGCCATGACGGCCACATGTTTCGGGAGCTTGTCGCGGTCGAGTTCGGCCATGAGGCGTTGCTCATAGGTCGAATACAGCAGCCCCGTGGGGTGGAGTCGGTCCGCCCACTCACGGAACCGATCACGTTGCGCCATGGCGGCACATTATCGGTCGCTCCCGAACCTGACGGCGTACCCATCACCGAGCTCTGCCGCAACCGCTCGCGCCAACTCCTCCCCGACCCGCAGAAACTCCTGCCGGGACTCCTCCGACGGGAAGTCGGAGCCGGTCGGGTCCTCGAGATCCAGGGTCGCATCGAACTCATCCGCCCATGCTCGGAGACGGTTGCACAACGCCGCCGACAGCGGCAGGGCCTCGGGCTGGAGATTGCTGCCCTCGTCGACATCCCAGAGCGGCCAGGCGAAATAGTCCGCCGCGAATCGAATCCTGCGCATGCCACTCTCTCCCTCACCCCGATGCGTCACCCCAGTCTCCCCTGCGGGTGGTTGTTCGGACAGGTGGCACGCGTTAACCTAACCTACGGGACCGTAACTTACGCTTGCGTAGGAAGCGAGGAGTCCCGATGAGCATCGACCAGGAGCCGAAGCAGGTGAACCGAATTCCCGGCGCGACGCCGGCCGACCCATCCGATTCCCATGATCGCGATCTCGGTGACCGCGTGGCCGAAACGCTCCGGCCGCTCAAGCCCAAACTGCGTGGGTGGCTCCACCTGGGATGGACACCGTTGGCGTTCATCAGCGGTTTGATCCTGGTGATCGGGGCCCCGACGACGCTGGGCAAGATCGGCGGCGCGGTGTTCCTGGTCGGCTCCCTGCTGCTGTTCGGCACCAGCGCGCTCTATCACCGGCGCACCTGGTCGCCACTCGGCGACCGCACCCTCCGCCGCATCGACCACGCCAACATCTTCGTGTTCATCGCCGCGACCTATACGCCGCTGTCTCTGCTTCTGCTCACGGGGGGCTCCCGCATCCTCCTGCTGGCCATCATCTGGTCCGCAGCCGTGGCGGGATTGCTCTTCCGCGTGCTCTGGCTCTCCGCGCCGCGTCCGCTCTATGTGGCGCTCTATCTCGTCATGGGCTGGGCCGCGCTCGGCTGGCTCGGCCAGTTCCTCGCGAGCGGCGGCCCGCTGATCCTGTCGCTGATCGTCGCAGGCGGGCTGTGCTACACGGTCGGGGCGATCGTGTACGCCCGGAAGCGCCCGGATCCGTCGCCGCGCTGGTTCGGCTTCCACGAGATCTTCCACGCCTTCACCATCCTCGGCTCCGGCTGTCACTTCGCCGCGATCGCCCTCGCCACCTTCCGCTGAAATTCCCCGGTCCCGCCACTAGGCTGGCGGGCGACATGGACGTCGAGCTGACCGAGGTCCGGGATTTCCTGGCCTCCCACGAGCCTTTCTCCGCACTGCCCAGGGAGGTGCTGCGGGGGCTGGTCACGCAGTTGACCGTCCGCTATTACCGCCGCGGCAGCGTCCTCTGTGCGCTCGGCGAGCAGGCCCAACACCTTTTCATCCTGCGCTCGGGCGCCGTCGACCTGCACGACAATCGGGGCACCCTCATCGAGCGCTGCGAGGAGGGCCAGAGCCTCGCGATCACCTCACTCATCGACCGGGCCCCTGCGACCTACAGCTTCACCGCCCACGAGGACTGCCTGGCCCTGCTCCTGCCGGCCGAGGTGTTCCACGAGCTGTGTGACACGCAGCCGGTATTCCAGCAGTACTATCTGCGCCGCCGCAACAAGGTCAAAGCCGGCGTCGAGTCGATGCATGCCACCCATCAGGGTGGGGCAATCCTGCGTACGCGCCTGCGCGACATCATCACCGGCGACATGGTCGCGACCGAATCGGACACCTCGGTCAGCGAAGCCGTGCGGATCATGGCCGACGCCACCTCCTCCGGCCTGCTGCTGGTCGACGAAGGCGAACTCGTGGGCATCTTCACCGACCACGATCTCCGGGTGCACGTCGTGGCCAGTGGACATTCCCTGTCCCTGCCGGTGCGCATCTTCATGACCGCCAATCCGGCCAGCGTCGATGTGGACGCGATGGCGTTCGAGGCCCTGCTCGAGATGGTCAGCCGCAACATCGATCACATGCCCGTGACCGAGCGGGGGCGGCCCGTCGGGCTCATCACCTCGCGCGACCTCATGCGCCTCGAACACACCAACCCGATCTATCTCGCGGGCGATATCGCGAAACAGAAGGACCTCAACTCCCTCATCGACGTCGCCCGACGCCGGGGCAAGGTCGTCCAACAGCTCGTGGCCCAGGACGCCAGCGCCGACGACATCGGCCGCATCGTCACCGCGATCGGCGATCAGGTCACCCGTCGACTCATTCAGCTGGCCGAGTCGGAGCTGGGCTCCCCACCGGTCCCCTACTGCTGGGTCGCCCTCGGCTCCCAGGGCCGTTTCGAACAGGGGCCCTCCAGCGACCAGGACAATGCGCTGGTGCTCGACGATGCGTACGACGAGTCGGAGCACGGTGACTATTTCCTGCGGCTGGCGGAGTTTGTGGTCGCGGGGCTGGCCCGCTGCGGGTACGCCCTGTGCCCCGGCGATGTGATGGCCAGCAACCACAAGTGGCGACAGCCACTGGCGGTCTGGCGGCAGCAGTTCCGCAACTGGATCTTTGCGCCGAGCTCCGAGGCACTGCTCGGCGCCCAGATCTTCTTCGACCTCCGCCCGGTCCACGGCGCCGAACACCTCGGCCGCGCCCTGCAGGACCAGATCGCAACCGATGCCCCGGGCAACGCCCGCTTCCTCACCCACCTCGCCTCCCACGCGGTGGCCCGGCAGCCACCCCTCGGGTTCTTCCGGAAGTTCGTGGTCGCCAAGGAGGGTGATCACGAGAAGACCTTCGACATCAAGACCACCGGCATCGGACCGATCGTCGAGCTCGCCCGGGTCCTGTCGCTGGCCAAGGGCCTCCGGCAGGTCAACACGATGGAGCGCCTGCTAGCCGCCCACGATGCCGGGCTGCTCAACGATGAGGCCGCGGAGGATCTAGCGGATTCCCTGGAGTTCATCAGCTATGTGCGGCTGCACCACCAGGCCGCGCAGCTCGCCGCCGGGCAGGAACCGGACAATCACCTGCTGCCCGAACAACTCAACCCGTTCGACCGTCGCCATCTGCGCGATGCGTTCCAGGTGATCCGCAAGCAACAAACCGCCCTGGCCTACCTCCACAAGACCCACCTGCTGTCATGAGGCCCGCCCCGTGATCAGGCTTTTCGGCGATCGAATCGAGCAGCGCCGGCGACGTGAGGCAGAGCGCGCGCGCGGCGTACTCGCTGAATGCCTGGCCACCCCGCTCCCGGACCGGGCCACCCCGGCCGGCGAGCTCCCGGTCCTTGCGGTCGACTTCGAGACCACGGGCCTCGACCCCACCCGGGACAAGCTCCTGAGCATCGGATTCGTGGCCGTCAACGGCACCGAGATCGACCTCGGCACCGCCGCAAGTTTCGTCATCAACGCCGGCGCCGAGGTCGGCCAGAGCGCCACCGTCCACGGCCTGACCGATGACCAACTGGCCGCCGGGTGCCCGCTCGAAGAGGCCGTCGCGGCGACCGTGGCGGCACTGAAGGGCCGCATCATGCTGGCCCACTTCGCCGATATCGAGGAGAACTTTCTCGATGCCGCCTGTCGCAGCCTCTTCGGCGCCGGGCTGCCCCTCGCCAGCATCGACACGATGATGCTCCAGCAGAAGATCCGCGACGACAACAACGAGCGCGGCAGCATCCGGCTCTGGGGTGCGCGCGAGCGCTGGGGCCTGCCCGTCTATCGGGCCCACGAGGCCCTGACCGATGCCCTTGCGTGCGCCGAGCTCTATCTCGCCCAGCTCACCGAGCTCGGCATGGACACCTCGCTGAAGAAACTGCTGGGCTGGTCCCACTGAGCCGGCAGACTAACGCTCCACCAGTCGCGCGACACTGTCGAGGATGAGGTCGATCGCGAAGCCCAGATCCCTGTCAGGGTCGTCACCCTCCTCATAGGCCCCGGCTTCCCAGGTGGCGAACATCGTCGGATAGCGCGCCGCGTCGAAATAGGTCTGCCAGAAGCTCGCCCGTGCCTCCCAGAAATCATCACTGCTCTGACCGGTGCGCCGGGCTTCGTCCCGGTCGGCGATCTCGCCGCGCGCAGTGCCGAAACTGTAGGCCTCCAGCAGGGACGAAACCCGCGAGCCGACGGCAAAGCTGAGGCCCGCTGCCTGACCGATGGCGAGCAGATCCTCGGTCACGGCGAGCACCCCCGGTCCCAGCGGCAGGCGCCAGAGGTTGGATTCGAGCAGCCAGGGGTGCCGGCGATACATCTGTCGGGCCTCGAAGGCATGGCGGCGATAGCGGTCGCGCCAGTCCAGTTCCGCCTCGGGAACGGGCCGCTCGGCATACGCCGCGTCCACCATGAGTTCGAAGAGCTCGGCCTTGCCGGGGACGTAGCTATAGAGCGTCATCGCCCCCACGCCCACCTCCTTGGCGAGGGCCCGCATCGACAGCGCGTCGAAGCCCTCGGCGTCGGCAAGTGCCATGGCAGCGACGACGATTTCCCTGGATCACGGTGACGGTGGCCGGAGAGGACCTGCCGGGGACTCTGCGCGTGGTGGGGCCACTGGGCACCGAGATCGCGCACCAGCAGCGCGGTGGCGAGTCGCGCGTGACTCTGCGTACCCATGGCGGCGCAGCCGTCCTGCCCGAGGCCATCCGTCGGCTGGAGGCCGGCGGGATCGGCGTACGCGAAGCCACCCTGCACCAACCGACCCTGGACGATGTCTTCCTGGCCCTCACCGGCCGGAGCCTGCGAGAAGAAGAGGCAGCTGCATGAGCACTCTCGAGATGATCCGACCGACCACGACCACCCCGGTGCGACGGAGCTTCGTCACCGATACCGCCCACGTGTGGTGGCGCGAAACGCTCACCATCGTGCGCGATCCGTTCTCGCTGGTGTTCTCCCTGATCCAGCCGCTGGTGTTCCTCGGGCTCTTCGGGCCGCTGCTGGCCGGGACGACGGGGCAGGGCCTCGGCGACGGTACGCTCCAGTGGTTCCTGCCCGGCGTCGTCGTGATGATCACCATGTTCGGCACATCGATGACCGGGTCGAACCTGCTGTTCGAGTTGATGACCGGATCCTTCGAACGCACTCTGGCGACTCCGCTGTCGAGGGCATCGCTCCTGGTCGGTCGCGCCCTGAAGGAGCTGACGCCACTCGTGGTGCAGGCCCTGCTCATCGTGCTGATCGCCTGGCCGTTCGGGTTCCGCATCCACCCCCTGCACATCGCCGTCGGCCTGCTGATCCTCGGGGTGTTCGGAGTCGGAATCGGGGCGTTCTCCTATGCCCTGGCCCTGGCGACGCGGGCCTCCGAGTGGGTGTTCTGGGCCGTGCAGCAGACGCTGCTGTTCCCGCTGCTGATCCTTTCGGGAATGATGCTGCCGCTCGAAACCGGGCCGCGCTGGATGCAGATCGCGGCGGCGTTCAACCCGCTGACCTACATCGTCGACGCCGAACGCCAGCTGTTCGCCGGTGAATTCGGCACCGACGTCCTGCTCGGGATCGCAGCGGCCGCGGTGACGTGCCTGCTGGGCCTGGGGTTGGGCGTACGCACGGTGCAGCGCAGCGGACTCTGAGCCCTTCAAGAGCCCGCCCGGTCCGGTGCCGGGCGAACTCGTTGCGTGCAGAAAGGTTGCGTGAAGAAAGTGTGTGGACAACTCCACGTCCCGACACCAATGCCTTCCGGCGTTCTCCACGCTGGTGCGCATGAGTTTCCAAGACCTCCCGGAAGACTGGGAATACGAATGGCTCCTCGACCCGACCATCACCGCCGACGTTGTCGACCTGTTCGCCCGTGAGAGCGATCGGCGCGCCAATACCCTGCTCCTGCTCCTCACCGATCGTCGCGGTCGCCTTGTCCAACCGGTCGCCATCAGCGAGATGCGCTGGGGGTGTTCGGAGGAGGAGCGTGAGCGTGCTTTCGATTGGCTTTGCCACTTCTCGACCGGCGCCGAGGAGGACGAGGCGATCGAGGGCGCCGTCATCGCCTTCTGCCATCGCCAGCCGCGCATCCGGAGCAGCGACCTGCGCTGGGCAGAGACAGCGCAGCGGCGGCTCGGTGCCATGTTCATCGAACTGCTGGGGTGCTATGTCGCCCACTCCGCGGGAGTGCGCCGGATCGAACTCGACGAGGAGAACGCAGCATGACCGCGAGAGTTGTCAGTGGCATCAAGCAGGCTAGGACCATGACAGGAGTCACGCTGACCGAGGTCGCACCCCACACCGATTGCCCCTGGCCGGGCCAGGACGAGGGCTATCGGGCCTACCACAACACGGAGTGGGGCCGGCCGGTCCGCGACGACCAGAAGCTGTTCGAGAAACTCGTGCTCGAGGGGTTCCAGTCCGGGCTGTCCTGGCTGACGATCCTGCGCAAGCGGCCGGCCTTCCGCGAGGTGTTCGAGGGGTTCGATCCGGAGGTCGTCGCCCGGTTCGACGCGGCGAAGGTCGAGAGGCTGCTGGAGGATGCGCGCATCATCCGTCATCGCGGGAAGATCGAGGCCGCGATCGCCAACGCCCGGGTGGTGCTCGACGTGATCGAGGAGCACGGCTCGTTCGCCGGGTTCGTCTGGGGTTTCGCGCCGGATGCCCACGAACGCCCGGCAACCATGGCCCATGTTCTGTCGAGCACGCCGGAGTCCACCGCCCTGGCGCTGGCACTCAAGAAGCGAGGTGCGAAGTTCATCGGCCCCACAACGGCCTACGCCTTCATGGAAGCGATGGGTCTGGTCAACGATCACCTGGTCGGTTGCTCGATCGGCGACCTCCTTTCCAACGATCAACCCCATCTAGACGAAGTTGCGCGCGAGGGGGTTGACAAGGATCATGAAGAGACGGGCGGTGATCTCAAAGCTCCGGGCTGAAGCCAAGCGCCGAGGCAAAACGTTCCCGTTGTCGAGTTGACCAATCACACCGGAATCGTTGTGGATGGCCATCGTTCGACGCTCTCGCGACAGACGGAGATCGACGAGACGACCGCGCGGAAGTTCTTCGATCAATTCGCTGGGGTGCTGGGAAAGGGGTGGTGGAGGTGACTCGATTCACAGTGACTGCGGAACAAGGTCGAACCCCGGGCATCTGGATCTTTCAATGTCGGGAATTTCCTGGCGCGATATCCCAGTCAAAACGGCTCCGGGACGCTGTGCCGCTGATGACTGAGGCCATTGCCTTCGTGGCTCAAATAGATCCGGAGGCGGTCGAGATAGTGGTGGTCCCCCAGCTCCCACATGATCTGGACTCCGAAGTCCGGGCTGCAAAGGAAGCCGTTCGCGACCTGCAGGAACAGCAGGCGACTGCGGCTCAACTCTCGCGCAGGGCGGCGCGCCGGCTGCGCGAGGCGGGGCTTACCGGATCGGATGCGGCAGTTGTCCTGGGGATCAGCCCCCAGCGAGTGTCCCAACTGCTACGTGATTCGGGCTGATCAGTCGCGCGGGGTGCGGAGGGCGTCGACGACCGCGACAATGTCGTGGACGGCGTCGGCCTGCTCGGGGTTGTTGGCCCCGAGGCGGGTGCGATAGGACGCTTCGAAGATGCGGGCGATCGACTCATAGAGCTCCGCACCCCAACCGGCGGCTTCCTGTGTGGCGGCGATCTCGCGCATCTCGTCGGGGAAGCGGTCCGATTTCGACACCGCGACGGCGATGCGGTTGGCCGCATCGGCGCCCAGGGGGCCGAGCATGTCGGCCCAGTCGGTGGCCACGTAGTCGGCGACGCCATTGGCGTCCGCGGTGCGAAGCGATTGGATCATGAGAGCGGTGATGCCCTTGTAGACCGCGGCGGTCGACATCTTGATCGCCGATGCCTGACCGACGTCTGGCCCCACCACGGTGGTGCGGAGCCCTGGCACATCGAAGGCAGCCAGCGCCTCCGCGCAGGCTCCCGACAGGAAGACCCTCGTATCAGTGCCATGCGGTCCCGGGGGCGGCCCGCTGATGGACCCGTCGATGACCTCGCATCCGGCCCCAGCTGCCGCCGCTGCCACCCGATCCATCGTCGGAAGGGAGACGGCGTTCAGGTCCGCAACCGCCGGGCGTACCCCCGAACGAGCAGCCGCGGCAGCGATCTGCTCCGCATTCGGGATCGCCTGAGCGGGAGGCACGATGCTGACCACCACGTCGGCAGCAGCAACCATGGCATCGATCGAGTCGAGCCACTCGAGCCCCTCGGCCAGCTGCTGGGTGCGCGCCGACCGCCCGGCGACGGTCGTCACGATCCGCGCAC
Organism: uncultured Enemella sp.; assembly: GCA_964515145.1. Classification (GTDB taxonomy): domain Bacteria; phylum Actinomycetota; class Actinomycetes; order Propionibacteriales; family Propionibacteriaceae; genus Enemella. The sequence goes on along the minus strand of CAZEVN010000010.1, from coordinate 34,127 downwards.
CGCCCCGCTGCCAGGCCCGGCCGAGCGCACCGCCCATGGCCCCCGGCGAGAGGATGCCGATCGTGGTCATCAGCCCGACTCGCTCCCGGCCGACTCCTTCTTCGACTGCCCGGCGTCCCGCGTCGGAACCCCGTCATCGGGGATGTCGATCTTCCGCATCTGCTTGCGCATGCTGCGGAACAGCAGGACCATCGCGAGGCCGAGCACCGCGACGAGCACCATCGGAATCCAGCCCGCCACCACCGAATTGGGATCGGGTGGTGGCGGCACCGTCTGCAACCAGATCATGAATACGGACTCTACGCCTGCGTTGCGACCCCGGCGAACAGATCGTCCTCCGGCAGACGCGCCCCGACGTGGTCGAGCGCGAGTTCGAAGTCCTCGGTGGGCCACACCCGGCGCTGCAACTCGAGTGGCACCGTGAACCAGCCACCGTCGGGATCGATCTGGGTCGCATGCGCCAGCAGCGCCTGGTCACGCACCTGGAAATAGTCCGCGCAATAGACCGAGGTTGTCACCCGATTGGGCTCAGCCGCGATGTCGGCCTCGGTCCGCCCCTCCAGCCAGTCCTCGAACGGCGACGGGTCCCCCCGATCGAGCATCGCCCGATGCAGCGCCCACGTCCGGGCCCAGTTGAAGGTGTGGTCGAAATAAACCTTGGACACCTTCCATGCGGGACCATGCTCGGGCCACGCCTCGGGGTCCGCGGCCGCGGCGAAGGCGGCCATCGTGACCCTGTGACACATGATGTGGTCCGGGTGGGGATAACCACCGTTCTCGTCATAGGTCGTCACCACCTGCGGCCTGAACTCCCGGAGAACCTTCACCAGCGGGCCGGCGGCGATCTCGGGGTCCTGCAACGCGAAGCATCCGTCCGGCAGGGGCGGCAGCGGATCCCCCTCGGGCAGGCCTGAATCCATGAAACCCAGCCAGGTCTGTTCGATGCCCAGGATGTCGCGTGCGCGATCCATCTCACGGGCCCGCACCGTCGCCAGATTGGCCAGGATGTCGGGCCGGTCCATGGCCGGGTTCAGGATCGAACCACGCTCGCCGCCGGTGCAGGTCGCCACCATCACCCGCACGCCTTCGGCCACATAGCGGGCTGTGGTGGCTGCCCCCTTGCTGGACTCGTCATCGGGATGGGCATGCACGTGCAGCAGCCGCAGGGGCTCACCGGAGTGATCGGTGCGCAGCGGTCGGTCGGTCATCACAGGTCTCCGCTGGTTGAAGCTGGGCCGGGGATTGTCGCGGGTCAGCATAGGCTGAAGGAGTGACACTCACCGAAGCCGACCGTCAGCGGATCGCCACCCGCTATCCCCAGCGCCGACGCCCGTGGCTGGTCCCGGTGATCGCCGCACCGCTGCTGGCACTCGTCGTCTTCTGGCTCTGGATCTCGGCTTTCCATGCCAACCCGGCGCTCGCAGCCGATGTCACCCGCTTCGAAGTGGTATCCGACAGCGAGATCAAGGTTCGCGTCATGGTGGACCGGGCCCGGCCCGAGGTCAGCGGCCGCTGCCTCGTTTTCGCCCAGGCTCCCAACTTCGAGCGCGTCGGAGAGATGCAGGTGCCGGTCCCCGCCTCCGCCCACAAGGTCGAAGAAATCGACATCACCATCCGGACTTTCCGCAAGGCCACCACTGCCTCCGTCGACGGCTGCACCGCGGACTGAGAAGGGCTCGGAGACGGCTTCCACGCGTGGTGAGCGCCCATCGGATAAGCTCTTGCGATGGCAGAAACCGATACGAACACCATCTGGCTCACCCAGGATGCCTTCGACAAGCTCACCGAAGAGCTCGAGCATCTGACCGGTGAGGGCCGCGCCGAGATCTCGGCGCGCATTGCGCAGGCCCGCGAAGAGGGCGACCTCAAGGAGAATGGCGGCTATCATGCCGCGCGCGAAGAGCAGGGCAAGCAGGAAGCACGCATCGTGCAGCTTCAGGACATGTTGCGCCGCGCCGAGGTGGGCGAGCCGCCCGCCGCAGGCGACACCGCAGTCCCCGGGACCAAGGTGACGATCGCCTTCTTCGGCGATCGCGACGACACCGATACCTTCCTGCTCGGCTCGCGCGAGGTCATGGGCCTCGACGACGCCGCCGATGACATCAACGTCTACAGCCCGCAGTCACCGTTGGGCGCCGCGGTCACCGACCACAAGGTCGGCGACACCGTCAGCTACGAAACGCCCAACGGCAAGATCATCGAGGTCGAAATCCTCAAGGTCGAGGCCTTCGAGGGCTAGGGCTCTTCTCCGATTTCCGCCATACGGAAACCGCCCCGGGGTCACCCGGGGCGGTTCTGTTTTGGTCGGACGCCGTGTGCCTCAGTCGGCCTCGCTCAGCAAACGCTGGGCCTCGGCCGGCGGGAGCGTGCCCGCTGCGACCTGGGCGAGGATCTCGTCCCGCGTCGGTCGCTGCGCCGAGGTCTCACCGGCATCTCCGGACAACCCGAGCCGCATGAGCAGCTGGGTCAGCCGGAGCCGTGCCGTCGGATAGGACACCCCCAGGTGCTTCTCCACCTCACGCAGGTTGCCGCGCGAGGCGAGGAAGACCCGCAGGGTCTCGATCTCCGCCGGATTCAGTGCACAGAACTCGCACGAGGTGAATACTCCGGCGAGCTCGGTGCCGCACGAGGTGCAGCCCAGCCGGGTGACGTGAAGCTGGTCCCCACAGACCGGGCAGTCGCTCGGCGCACGATGGGGCTCATCGTGATGATGCGTGACAGTCATCAGCCCTCCTGCTGGGGTTCGGATCCGACTCGGACGGTGGCATGGCCCATGACCACGCCGACATCGAGGCGGGCGGCACCATTGCCCATGACGACCTCGTCACCGGCACCGGAATGCCCGCCGGCCCAGGCGACCTTGCCGAGTTGAGCCTCGGCCCGGACGGTCACATTGGAGTCGTCGTCAAGGTTGACCACTAGCGAGCCGGACTCGCAGCGGATGCGCGACCGACCGGTGGCGATCCTGCCCTTGACCGTGGCCTGACCGGCCTGCACCAGGACATCGTGCGCCTCCTCGATCCCGGTGAGCTTGGCACCACCGGCGGTGACCCGCACCTTGCCGAGGAATCGGACATCCTCGGTGGTCAACGAGCCCGCGGTCAGCTCGACATCCACGATCAGGTTGGGATTCACGCGGATGAACAGCTCCTTGCCCAAACCCAGGTTGCGCACATCGTCGAGGCTGCGCGGCGGGCGCAGCAATGTGAACCCGTCGATCGACGCGCCCAGCTCGCCGTCGCTGGAGATCTCGAGCACGGAACCGGTACGCCGCAGCACGTGCGCCCCGTCGACCGAGGCCGTGGCGACCCGGGGCTCGCTGGCGATGCGGACCCGGCGCCCGACCGCGCGCACCGAGACGCGATCGACACCCTTGGTGTTGGTCGTATGGCGATCTGCCGGAGGGACGTCGTCGCCATCGGCGCTCGTCCGAGTCGGCTCAGCCGGCCTCGGCTGCGGCTTGGGGTCCTGCTTCGCCTGCTCGCCCGTGGCGTATCCGGCTACCCGCGAGAACGTCTCCCGCGCATAGGTCTGCCACTTGGGTTCAGCCTTGGGCTCGTCGACCCTGGGCTCGTCGGCGCTGGGCCCGGTTGCCTTCGGGCCATCGGCCTTCTCCTCGCCACTGCTGCCCGAGGGCGGCTTTGCCGTCACATCAGCAGCGTCAGCCGCGTTCGGGGGCACATCCGCGGGGGCCGCGGCAGCTTTCATTTCGTCAATGCGTCGGGCCGCCTCGGCTGCATCAATGCGGCCGGCGGCGAGCTCCTCGAGGATGGGCGTGAGATCGGGACCACTCATGCATCAAATCTAAAATTGACCTAGCTCAAATCAAAGGTTTCCTTTCTATTCGTTTCCCTGAACAACCCCTGACGCGCCGGCCCCTGCCCCATCCACTCGTCCGCTCGCCCACACTCCGCGTGGCCTGCACGTCCCGACACGTCCGCAATCTCAGCGAGGCCGGACAGCCGGCGTTCCGCTGGGCGCAAATACCGGTTGCCGCACGCTCACCCGACCCATATAGTTGCATGGTGCAATCAACTGAATCCCCCGCGACCCCGGGTGATCAGATCCTCGAGGCGCTGATCACCATCGGGCGCGCGACGCGCAAGCGACTTGACGCCAGCCTCGACCAGGGCAGCTATTTCCTGCTCCACACGCTGTCGCGCACCGGCTCGGTGCGAGCGAGCGACCTGGCCCATGCCTGCGAGCTTGATTCCTCGACGGTGTCCCGCCAGCTTCGGCAGCTCACCGACAACGGGCTCGTCGAACGCCGCCCCGATCCCGATGACGGCCGCGCCCACCTGGTCAGCCTCTCCCCCGAGGGTGACCGCGTGACGGCAGCGGCCCGCGCCCGCAAGCGCGCCATCGTTCTCGATCAACTCGCCGATTGGCCCGCCCACGATGTGGCCGAACTCGCCAGGTTGCTCGGGCTGTTGGCCGACCAGGTCAGCAGTCCGGGCGTACCCGCAGCGACCGCACCCGACCACCCCACCCCCACCGAGGAGGAGTCCATCCGATGACGACCACCAAGAAGGAAGACTCCACGCCCTCGTTCTCACTCGACGCGGCCGGCAAGCGCGTCTTCATCGGCCTGATGCTCGGCATGCTGGTCGCGTCGATCAGCCAGACCATCGTCGGGCCGGCGCTCCCCCGGATCGTCGCCGAACTCGGGGGCATGGACCACTACTCCTGGCTCGCCACCGCGGCCATGCTCGTGTCGGCGATCACCGTCCCGATCGCCGGCAAGCTGTCGGACCTCTATGGCCGCAAGCCGTTCTATCTCGCCGGGCTCGCCGTCTTCATGCTCGGCTCGATCATCAGCGGCCTGGCCCCCAACTTCTGGGTCCTGGTCGCGGGTCGCGCGGTCCAGGGTCTCGGCATGGGTACGCTGATGCCCCTGTCCCAGACCATCATCGGTGACATCATCCCGGCGCGGTTCCGCGGCAAATACCAGGGCATCATGGGCGCGACGTTCGGTTTCTCGTCCATTGCCGGCCCCCTCGCCGGTGGCTTCATCACGGACGTCATCGGGTGGCGCTGGCTGTTCTTCGTCAGCCTGCCCATCGGGCTCGTGGCTCTTTTCTTCATCAACCGCTTCTTCCACCTGCCCCACGAGAAGCGCGAAGTATCGATCGACTATGCGGGCATGGTGACCCTGTCGATCGCCCTCGTCAGCGTGCTGTTGGCGACCTCGTTCGGCGGGACCACCTGGGCCTGGTCCTCGTGGCAGATCCTGTCGCTCTATGCCGTGGGTGCAGTCGCGACCGTCGTCTTCATCCTTATCGAACGCAAGGCGAAGGAGCCGGTCATGCCGCTCCGCCTGTTCCGCAGCTCGATCTTCACCCTCTCCAACATCGCCAGCTTCGCGCTCGCGATGATGATGTTCGGCGCAATCATCTATATCCCCGTCTATGCCCAGGGCGTGATGGGCGTCAGCGCCGCCGAGTCCGGCCTGATCCTGATGCCGCTGATGATCGGCATGATCTCCATGGGCATGGTGAGCGGTTTCCTGATCACGAAGACGGGGCGCTACAAGGAAGTCATCCTCGCCGGCGCCGTCCTGATGATCGTCGGTTATCTGCTGCTGTCGCGCATGCACTTCGGTTCGCATCCGCTCGAACTCACCGGCGCGATGGTCGTGTTCGGCATCGGCCTGGGCCTCGCGCTGCAGCAATACACCCTGGTCGTCCAGAACAGCGCCCGCCGCCAGGACCTGGGCGTCGCCACCTCGTCGATCCAGTTCTTCCGCAACGTCGGCTCCACCGTGGGCATCGCCCTTTTCGGCACCATCATGACCAGCGAACTGCCAGGGGCGATCGGCCGCCATCTCCCGCCGGGCGCGGCCGGCCAGGTGGGGCACCTGAACGCAGGCGACGTCCTTGACCCGGCAGCCCTGGCCACCCTGCCCGGACCGGTGGCCGACGCTGTGCGGATGGGCCTCGCGGAGTCCCTCCACGAGAGCTTCCTGATCGGCATCCCGCTCGGCGTCCTCGTGCTCGTCGCGTCGTTCTTCATCAAGGCCATGCCGCTGCGGGAAACCATCCACAGCAGCGAGGAAGCCGGCCGCGAGATTCTCGACGCGATGGCGCAGTCGAGCCACCACGCGAACGAGATGGTGCCGCTGCTGTCGGAGACCAACCGCACACGGGAGCGCATCACCGGTCTGCAGTTCGGCATCATCGCCGAGCGCGCGCGCCAGGGGGCGTACCCCCTCCTCACCCAGGCCGTCACCGACCTCGGGAAGGGTGACTTCGAACGCGGGATCGCGCTCCTCGAGCGCACGGCCACCATGTTGTCGACCGAGGACAATCAGATCATGGCCGAGGCCGAGGAGTACGCCGCAGAGGTCGCGTCGTTCGGCGCGAAGGAGGGCGGCGTGCTCAGCCCGGCCCTGCGACAACAGCTCGCGGTGGTGGCCGCGCAGCGGGACCGGAACAAGGTCCTCAGCGAAGTCGAGGTGCCGGTCAGCAAGCGCTATGAAGCGGTGAACATGCGCCACCTGCAGGAGGTCGGCAACGACCTCAACGCGGCGCTGCTTGTGGACCTCAGCGTGACGGGCCTGCCGGACAGCTGGTCCGACCGGGAGTGATTCCCGAGGGTCACCACATCCGGCTCACGGAAGCAGTTCCCAGAACTGCTTCCGTGCGACCATCGCGTGGATGACCATCTCATCACCGCTGCGGAAAACAAGAACGACCGTCTCCAGCAGTCGCGCCTGATTATCGAACCCGAGCCGAAGCTCTCTGTGGGGCCACTCTTCGTCTTCCAGAGGCTCGATCCACAGTGCCAACTCCGCAGCCTGGATCGCGTCCTCGGGAGCAACGCCGTGCTTGAGGGCGCTGCGGTGGACCTTCACGCGGCGTAGCCAGCGAGAGCTCGACGAATGGCCTCGGAGCGCGACACGTGCTCTCGCTCCGCATAAGCATCGAGCTTTTCGAGCTCCTGAGCCGTCAGGCGAACTGCTATGACTCGCATTGGCTCGGCGCCACGGCCAGGGCGGCCTCGGCCTCGACGCTTCAGCTCGTCAACGTCATAGCCCGCTTCCGCTTCGTCCGCCCACTGCTGGATCTGGTCGTCAGTGACCTCGCGCTCAGTCATAGGCATATCGTATAACGAAAATAGCGAGAGAACGGTCGCGTTCGCCGATCAGGTCGCCGGGGCCACTCCGGCTTCATCGGACTCCTCGGTGCGCCCCTTGGCGACATAGCCGATGAACGACTTGCCGAAGGCCATGAGCGGCACGACCAGGAGCGCACCGACGATCCCGCCGACGCTGATGCCGATGGTGATGCCGAAGATGACGGCCAGCGGGTGGAGCGAGACGGCCTTGCCGAGCAGCAGCGGCTGCAGGACGTTGCCCTCGATCTGGTTCACCGCGACGATCACACCGAGCATGATCAGTGCCTGCACCGGGCCCACCGTCACGAGGGTGACGAGCGTGACCACGGCACCGCCGACCAGGATGCCGACGATCGGCACGAACGCCGACAGGAACAGCAACGCACCCAGCGCAGGGGCCATGGGGACGCCCATGATGATGGCGGCGATCAGCGGGAAGATCGCGTCCACCGCGGCCACGATGCAGGTTGCGCGCACATATTCGACGAGCGAGTTCCACCCCGACTTGCCGCCGCCGTCGACGCGCTCTCGGGCGGCCTCCGGAACCAGCCGGAGCAGCCACTTCCAGATCATCGGCCCGTCATAGAGCATGAAGAACATGGCGAACAGGGCCAGCACGAGCCCCGCCAGGAAGTTGCCGACCGCCCCCGCGCCGGTCGTCGCATAGCGCGCGATGGTCGCCTGCTGGTGACGCAGATAGTCGGTGAGCTGGCCGATCCAGCTGTCCATCTGTTCCTGGCTGATCTGCAGGGGTCCGCTGTTGAGCCAGGCCATCAACTGCTGGAAGCCCTCGGTCGCCCGCTGTCCGAGTTCGTCCGACTGGCTCGCGATCTGGCTGACGATCAGGGTCAACAGGCCGCCGACCACCAGGAGCCCGCCGACCAGCGTGAGGATGGCAGCGACCGGCCGGGGCACGCCCCAGGTCATCAGCTTGGCGGCAATCGGCACCAGCCCCGCCGCCAGCATGATGCCGATCGCGAGGGGGATGGTCACCGAGCTCAGCACGCCCGCCAGCCAGCCGATGCCCCAGATGAGCCCGGCAATGAGCAGGACCCGCCAGGCCCACGACGCCGCGATCCGCAGCCCCGGCGGCACAGCCCGATCGAAGTCGGCCTTGCGGTTGCGTTCGACGTCGAGGTCGACACGCATCTGCTCGTCGACCTTCCGGCCGGCCGCGAGTTCCGCCCGAATCCCCTCGAGCTCACGCTGCTGTTGCCGCCGTCCGAACATCGACCCTCCCTGATGGTCATCGCTGAGCGCAGGTCGGCACCCGCGGCGATTTCGCTGCACACTCTAGAGGTGCTGGGGCGCGCCCCGGGATCGTTCAGACCCCCTGGGGTATTCGTTTAGGGTGGGCACATGAGTGAAACGTCAACGACTCGCTCGCTGACCGCGCTGGTCATCGGCAACATCCTGGGCGGGATCGGTGTCGCATCCGGCATCGCCGTGGGTGCCCTGCTGGTGGCCACCATGGGCGGGACGGGCATGTCCGGTCTCGGCCAGGCGCTCAGCGTTCTGGGCGCGGGCCTGCTGGCAGTCCCCCTCGCCAAGCTGGCCACGCGGCGCGGGCGACGACGAGCGCTGGCGACCGGCTATGTCATCGCCGCGATCGGAGGCCTGATCGTCCTGATCGGCGCGCGGGTCGATGCCCTCGTGGTCGTCCTGCTGGGCCTGCTGCTGTTCGGTGCCGCCCAGGCCACCAATCTCCAGACCCGCTATGCGGCCTCCGAACTCGCCACCCCGGCCCGACGCGCCACGATCATGTCGATCGTCATCTGGGCCACGACCATCGGCTCGGTGGCGGGACCCAACCTGAGCACCGCCGGGGCTTCCCTCGGCCGCCCGCTCGGCATCCCGGACCTCGCCGGGCCCTACCTCTTCAGCGTGACGGGCTTCATTCTCGCGTTCGCAGTCATCGCCCTCGTGTTCGTGAGGCGCTCGGCGACAGCCGGGACCGGCCCTGGTGCGCCACCCCAGTCGGCCGGCCCGAAGCTGGGCGCCATGGCCGCCCTGCAGTGGGCGGCGGCTCACCCGGTGGCCCGCTTCGCCGTGGTCCTGATCGTCACCGGCCACGCGGTCATGGTGGGGATCATGTCGATGACACCGGTCCATCTCGGCCACGGCGGGCACGGCCTGCAGATCATCGGCCTGACGATCAGCCTCCACATCATGGGCATGTATGCCCTGAGCCCGGTCGTCGGATGGCTCGCCGACCGCTTCGGCGCGATGCGGGTCGCGCTGGCCGGTTTGGTGCAGTTCGCGATCGTCGCGGTGATCATCCTCATCGAGGCCGACCACTACGTCCCGGTCGTGATTGCCCTCATCCTCCTCGGCACCGGTTGGTCCTGCACCACGATCGCCGGTTCCGCCCTGCTCGCGAGCGTCGACTCCGGCGAGGTCCGCGTACCCCTCCAGGGCGCCACCGACGCCCTCATGAACTACGGTGCCGCGGCGGCCGCGCTGCTGGGCGGACCCCTCCTCGCGTTCATCGGCTATGGCGGGCTCGCACTGGTGTCGGCACTGGCGATCATCCCGGCTGCGGCCATCGGCTGGTATGCCCGTCGCCACCGCGACTCCGCGCTCGCTGCTCGCGATCAGCGATGACACCCGATGCTGGGTTAGGGTGCGGGGCGTGAGTGAGGCGATCAGGAGCTGGGTACGCCGCCGCACCTCGGTGCCGCGGGACGTCATCGTCCTCGGCGTCATCGCCTTCAACGTCGCCGTGGGGTTCGGTGTCGTGGTGCCGGTCCTGCCGGTGTTCGCCAAGTCGTTCGAGGTCACGAACTTCCAGGTCGCGATGGTCGTGTCGGCGTTCGCCTTCATGCGCCTGTTGATGAGCCCGTTCTGCGGACGGCTCGCCGACTGGCTCGGTGAGCGCGCGACCCTGGCCGTCGGCATCTTCATCGTGGCCATCTCCAGCGCCGTGGCCGGTCTGTCGACCAGCTATGAAATGTTGCTGCTCTCCCGCGGCCTCGGCGGCATCGGCTCGGCCATGTTCACGGTGTCGGCGATGACGCTCCTGCTCAAGGCCGCGCCGCCGGCCATGCGGGGTCGTGCGGCCGGGTTCTTCCAGAGCGGGTTCCTCATCGGCGGCATGACCGGTCCCGCGATCGGTGGCCTGCTGGCGGCGATCTCGATCACCGCCCCGTTCTTCTTCTATGCCGGCACGCTCGCCGTGGCGGGCACCATCGGCCTGGCCATGCTGTCGAAACCCGAACGCGCCGCTGCCGGGGTCGCCCGGGTCGCCGTCCGGCCGATGCGCGAGGTCGCCGCCGATCCGAGGTTCCAGGCCGCCTGCATGTCCAACCTCGCGCAGGGCTGGAACAACTTCGGTGTCCGCAACGCGCTCGTCCCGCTCCTGGCCCTGATGAGCCTCGATCGCGGCCCCACCCAGACCGGCTATGCCTTCGCCATCGCCGCGGTCGTGCAGACCTTGGCGCTCGCGCCGGTCGGGAAGTTCGTCGATCAGGTCGGCCGCAAGCCGGCGATGATCGCGGGCGGCCTGCTGGGTGCGGCAGTCATGGCAGCCCTCCCCCTGGTCCCCTCCTGGTGGATGTTCGTCGTGGTCCTCTGCCTCGGCGGCGTGTCCGCCGCGGCGCTGGGCACCGCCCCGGCGGCTTCCGTCGGCGATGCGGCGGGAGCCAAGAGTGGTACGCCCGTGGCGGTCTTCTCGATGTTCTCCGACCTGGGCGCCATCATCGGCCCGCTGGTCGCGGGTTGGCTGGCCGACACCGTTTCGATGACCGTCGGGTTCGCCGTGGGTGCTGCACTCCTGGCGCTCGGGTCGCTGGTGTCAGTCCGCATGCCGGGCGGCGTACCCACCTCGGACGCCGCCCCGGCGGAGACCGGCGCCGAACCGACCGACCCGCCCGCCGCGACTCTCGCCAATCCCGAGGACCTGCGATGACCGCACGCCCGTTGTCAGAACTCGTCGCCGCCGACTGGGCCGAAGCGCTCGCTCCGGTGGCCGACACCATCGCGCGGATGGGCGAGTTCCTGCGGGCCGAGAATGCCGCCGGCCGCGGCTATCTCCCGGAGGGTGCGAATGTGCTGCGGGCCTTCACGCTGCCGCTCGCGGACGTACGCGTGCTCGTCGTCGGCCAGGACCCCTATCCGACGCCGGGTCACCCGGTGGGATTGTCGTTCTCGGTGTCGTCCGAGGTCAGGCCGCTCCCGAAGTCGCTGATCAACATCTATCGCGAACTCAACGACGATCTCGGCATCCCACCGGCCCCCTCGGGCGACCTGACCCCCTGGTTCGACCAGGGGGTGCTGCTGCTCAACCGGGTCCTGACGGTCACCCCCGGCAAGTCCGCGTCCCACCGGGGCAAGGGCTGGGAACAGGTCACCCAGCGCGCCATCGAAGCCCTCGCCGAACGCGGCGGACCCCTGGTCGCTCTGCTGTGGGGGCGCGACGCCCAATCGGTGATGCCCTGGCTCGGGTCAATCCCCCACGTCGCGTCCGCCCACCCGTCGCCACTGTCGGCCCACAACGGGTTCTTCGGCTCCCGGCCGTTCTCGCGCGTCAACGACCTGCTGGCCGAGCAGGGCGCCACACCCATCGACTGGAACCTCAACCAAGGAAAGGAATGACCATGTCCGAAGTCTTCATCGTGTCCAACCGCATCGAGGTCGAGGCCGACCGCGCGGAGGCCTTCGAGGCCGTCTTCATCGATTCGATGCGGACGACGCTGGAAGGCGTACCCGGCCTGCATCGCGTCACCCTGCAGAAGCCCGCCAAGCCCGGCATGCCCTATATCTCCACCATGGAGTTCGACAACGCCCAGAGCTTCCAGGGCTGGCTCAAGTCCGATTCCTTCAAGCGCGCCCACGGCGATGACCAGGCCGAGGGCATGCAGGCCCCCAGCACCATCGAGCTCCACACCCTGATCGAGGACATCTCGTTCTGACCCTTCGAGACGGCCGCAAGCGGCCTCCTCAGGGATCGGTGGCTGAGGAGCGAGGCACGAGCGTCTCGAAGCCACCGCATAGGCTGGGTGACATGTTCTTCGGACGCAAACCCGTGATGGTCACTCCCGAGCAGGCCCTGCCGGGCCGGTCGACGCCGGTCTATCCGGTCGGCCTGACCCATGTCCTGTTCGACATCCCCATCGACTCGACCCCCGAAGGGACCGAGGTGGCCTATTTCGCTCTCGGCTGCTTCTGGGGCGAGGAGAAGATGTTCTGGGAGACCGAGGGCGTGCGCAACACGGCGGTCGGCTATCAGGGCGGATTCACCCCCAACCCGACCTATGAAGAGGTCTGCACCGGCCAGACCGGCCATACCGAAACCGTGCGGGTCTGCTTCGACCCGACCGTGGTGGCGTACGCCGATCTGGTCCGCCAGTTCTTCGAGGCCCACGACCCGACGCAGGGGTTCCGGCAGGGCAACGACGTGGGTACGCAGTATCGCTCGGCGCTCTTCGTCAGCCCGGAGCAGGAGCCGATCGCCCGGGAACTCGCGGCGCAGGCCCAGCAGTCCTATTTCGCCGCCGGCTTCGGCGAACTCACGACCGAGATTGCCCCGGCTTCCGCCGAGAGCGTCGCCGGCGAGTTCTTCTTCGCCGAGGACTATCACCAGCAATACCTGGTCAAGAATCCGGCGGGCTATTGCCCTATCCACTCCACCGGCGTGAAGTGCGGGTGACCCCACGCCCATCGCTTTCTCGCTGGAGCTGTCCTGCGGGCGAGGTTCGGGGTTGGCGTGACGGTGCCGTGCTGCGCGCGACCGGGATCAGGTATGCCCGGGCCGGCCGATATGAGCCACCCATCGACGAACCACCGACCGACGTCATCGACGCCACCCGGTGGTCGCCGGCGTGTCCCCAACCCGTCGCTCCCCTGCTCGAGAAGCTGTTGAACCATCCGCTGGGCGACCTGGTGCAGGACGAGGACTGCCTGCGCCTGTCTGTGACACTGCCCGACGGCACCGCCACCGACGAGGCGCTGCCCGTGATCGTGTGGATCCACGGCGGGTCCTATACCTGGGGCGCAGGCGATGCGCCGATCTTCGACCCGGCCCGGTTCGTCGCCGAGCAGCGCATCATCGTCGTGAGCGTCACCTACCGTCTCGGAGTGTTCGGTTATCTCGGCGTCGACGAGCGGCCGGCCAACCTGGGTCTGCTCGATCAACTCTCGGCGCTGCGCTGGGTGCAGTCGAACATCGCCGCTTTTGGGGGCGACCCGGGCAACGTCACCCTGTTCGGGCAATCGGCCGGAGCCGATGCGGTGGCCCACCTGATGATCGCGCACGGCAGCCCGGGCCTGTTCCATCGAGCCGTCATCGCCAGCGCTCCCCTCGGGTCGGCAGGCCGGCGTGAGGAGATGTACGCCCGGATGGCCACCGCCGCCGCCGCGCTCCCCCACGATGCCCCGGCCGCCGATCTCGTCGAGCATCAGGCCGTGGTCGGTGCCAGTGCCCGGGGCTTCGGCCTGCGCTCGGCCGTGCCGTTCGGCGTACGCTTCGGACGCGAGCCCCTGCCACCGGAGGCGGAGGCGCGGGCTGCCAGGCGCGAGGCCGCGAAGCGGATCCCGATCCTGATCGGGTGGACCTCCCGCGATGGGGCGATGTTCGCCGTGCCCCTCCCTGCGCTCCGGCGCCTGGGGACCCGGCCGATCGTTGGCCGCGCCACGGTGGAGGCGACCGTCCGCGCCGTCACCCGCCTGGTGTTCTCCGCTCCGGCCCAAGCCTTCGCGCGACGACATCACCGGGCAGGTGGGCGCGGCTATCGATACGAACTGTCCTGGGGGCCGGCCGACAATCCCTATCGAGCCGCCCACACCTATGACATGGCCCTGATGTTTCCGGCCGAGCCCTGGTGGGATGCCGAGCTGGTTGCTGGTGCCTCGCGGGAGGAGATCCTCGCCGCCGGCCGGCCGGTGCGCCGCATGCTGGCCGAGTTCGCCCGGACCGGGAGCGTGGGCGTCCGCGACGCGCGGGGACTGCGCGTACGCCCGCTCGCCTGAACCTCAGCGCCAGTCGGGGTGCTGGTGCCCGCCCGGGCCCCACTGCTGGCCCTGACCCGGCTGGCCCTGTCCTGGCTGCCACTGCTGGCCCGATCCCGGCTGGGGCTGCCACTGCTGCGGAGCCGGGGGCACGGCCGGCTGCGCGTACGGCGTCTGGGGTCCGGGGGCGAACGGGCCGGGCTGAGGAGCATACTGAGCCGGGTAGTTGCCACCCCGGGCATAGCCCGCGGGCAGGGAGTTGCGGCGGAGCTGATCGACATACATCACCGTCTGGTAGCTCGCCATGAACGGGACGGCCAGGACCTGAACCGCGATCTGCAGCGCCATGACGATGCCCATGACGGCGAAGATCGGCACGAGGTCGAACGCGCTCCGGGAGTCCTGGTTGGTGATCGGGATCGTCAGGACCTGGCTGAGCATCTGGACCGCAAAGCTGGCGAGCCCCACCAGCATTGACCCGACGAGGTAATAGCCGAGGGTGCGGAGCACGTTGCCCTTGGTCAGGGCCCAGGACCGTTTGAGCGAATCGACGACCGGGAGTTGTTCGACGGCCAGTGCCGGCATCACATAGAGGAACCGGACCTGGAAATAGAAGATGACCAGGGACAGGACCCAGATCAGCAGCAGGAAGACCAGATAGCTGACGATCGCAGTGACGATCGCGCCGGTCGGGTCACGGTCGGATGACGTGACGATCGCACCCATGATGGCCGCGAACATGCCTCCCATCAGCAGGCCCAGGACGAGGAAGACAGCGGCCACGACACCGAGCCAGAGCAGGAAGACGCGACCGACAACGCCCTTGGTGCGGCCATAGAGGTCGCGATTGTCGGACGGTCGGCCGTGGATGACGTCGTGGGAGCCGAGCACCATCATGGCCTGGACCTTGATCTGGGCCAGCGATCCGACGACGACGGCAGCGAACATCAGC
Source organism: uncultured Enemella sp. (assembly GCA_964515145.1). Taxonomy (GTDB): domain Bacteria; phylum Actinomycetota; class Actinomycetes; order Propionibacteriales; family Propionibacteriaceae; genus Enemella. The sequence continues at coordinate 19,114 of CAZEVN010000010.1, read as the reverse complement.
ACGATGCCCAGGGCGATGAGCGGCGAGAAGGAGCCCCGGAGGATCGACACCGAGACGCCCCAGACAAGGGGCACCATCGCGGCCATCACGAGCAGTGCGGTCAGGATGGACGGGATGAACGCCAGCAGGGCGAAGGCGCCCAACCGCTCTCGGAAGATGCGGAAGGCACCGGAAATCACGCCACCCAAATCGAGGGGGCTGGGGCGAAGAGGCTGCGTGGTCACCCTCCCAGCCTATGCACGCATCGAGTCAGGCGGGACCGCGTCCGATCCCCATTCGTCCCTGAGATGTCACCCTCCTTTGACACGATGAGAGGGTGAGCGAAACTACCCCCGATTGCTTCACGGCCATGCCGGTCGAGGCCCACGCCGTGGACTCCGGCGGTTGGGCGACAGCGGACTGGCCGTTGGGTCCGGTCGTGCGCCCTCTCGAACGATCGACGACGTTCGCGGTCCATGCACCGGCCGCCACGCGGGTGCTGCTGGAGATCTATGCGGCGGCCACTGGTTGCGTGGCCGCCGCCGAGTTCGACATGGCCCGGGGCGCCGACGGTGTGTGGCGGGCGATGATCGGCGGCGTCGGTCACGGCACGCTCTATGGTTTTCGCTGCTGGGGCCCGAACTGGCCGCATGTGCCCGCCTGGACACGGCACAACTCCGGGGCCGGTTTCATCGCCGATGTCGACCCCGAGGGCAACCGGTTCAACCCCAACAAGGTGCTGTTCGATCCATATGCTCCTGAGCTGTCCCACAACCTCCTCGCGCCCAAGATCCCTCTGACCGGTGGTGACGAGGGTGTATTCGGAACAGGCGGGGCCCTCCACCCCGGCCTGCCGCGACGGGAGCTCGACACAGGCCCGTGGGCGCCCAAGGGCGTCGTGGTCGCCGATCCGTCGCCGATCGAGTTGCGACCCAAGCTGCCTGCCCAGGATGCCGTGATCTATGAGGCCCACATTCGCAACCTGACAATGCACCCGAGCGCGACGCGGCTGTCGGAGTTGCTGGGTCAGGAGCCGGGTTTCTCCGGCGTGGTGGACATCCCGGTGCAGTTGCAGGGGACGTACGCAGGCGCGGCGCTGCTGGCGCCCTATCTCAAAGCGCTCGGGATCACGGTGATCGAGTTGTTGCCCATCCACGAGACCAACACCGCCGGGGTCCTGGCCCAGGGGGCGACCAACCACTGGGGTTATCAGACGCTGTCCTATTTCGCGCCCAACCGGGCATACTCCTCGGATCGCAGTCGCGGTGGCCGACGCGCGAATTCAAGGCCATGGTGCGGGCGTTCCACGCTGCCGGGAGGGCGGCCCGCAGCGGTCGATCAACTTCGTGACGGCCCACGACGGCTTCACTCTCATGGATCTCGTGTCGTTCACCTCGAAGCACAACGACCAGCCCTGGCCGTTCGGGCCCTCCGACGGCGGTGCCGACGACAACCAGGCGTGGGATTCGGGCGGTGATCACGCCCTGCGCCGCACGCGGCTGCGCAACTTTCTGGTGATCCTGTTCCTGTCCCGCGGGGTGCCGATGATCACCTCGGGCGACGAATACGGCCGCACCCAGAACGGAAACAACAATCCCTGGTCCCTCAACACCATCGGTCTGTGGAACAACTGGGCCCAGGCCGTGTCACCCGCCCCGACCCAGCTGCCGGTCGACCCCGATGACCCTGACGGGCCGCGTTATTTCGATGTGTTCGGTGAGGCGCCGACGGCCTACAACCCGATCCTGCGGTTCACCCGCGCACTCGCCCGGCTGAGGGCCTCGCGGCCATCACTGCGACAACAGGTCTATGGCAACACCGTGCTCGACGATCACGATGTCTCCTATTTCTTCACCCGACCCGATGGGCAGGGTCCCGCGCGGCAGGGCGATCGCTGCCTCCGCGTGCACATCGACTCCTCCGGAATCGGCGACCCCGACCTGCTCGTATTGATCAACCAGACGCCGCAGCCCCAGACCTTCCGGACCGTCCCGGACCAGGCCTGGATCCGCATCCTTGACACCGCAGCCTGGGCCGAGCCCAATGGCAACCTCTGGGCCCGGGAATCGGCCTCCGATATCCCTGCGGATTATTCGGTCTCCCCGTGGTCGATCACGGTCCTGCAGTCGCACCAGCACTAGGTTCTGTTGAAGGGACATGTCGGCGTACGCCACCGGTTTCAACCGGATCCGGCGGTGGCAGGGGCCCATGGGGTCCCAGGCCGGCGAGGGCAAGCTGAAGGGATTTCGGGCCCGAGGGAGCGCAAGCTCAAGCGGCCAAGGGGCGCTGACTGCTGGGAAGGGACGCTGAAAGACGGGCTTTCTGTCGGGATTTCACGTTTTCGGCGAGTTCGGCAGGGTCGGTACGCCTGGGCCCGGGAAGGCAAGCTGAATGGGCCGGCGCCCTTGGCACAGTCCGGCGCTGAGGCAGGCCGCGACACGCGGGCCAACGGATCGCATCGTGCCACTTGGCACAACGTCATCCCCGACACCTGCGTGGCTCAACCGAACTCGTGCCACAGGGCACATCACCACCCCACCCGGCGTGCCGGCTGCACGGTTTGCACCCACCCGGACAAACGATTGCACAGATCCCTCTCAGAGCTAGATGTGTCGCACCGACTGCAACGCGCGGTCGATGAGCGGCTCGGCCGAGCTGCCGGGGCGGTGGAAGGTGATGATCTGGGCCCACTTGCGCGGCTGGCCGGAGTCGATCACATAGATGCTGACCTTGAGCGGGGAGTCGGAACTCGCGGCGGTGTAGTCGAGCCGGGTCCGATAGGTCTTCATCCCGCCCAGGGTGATTTCCTCGGTGGTCACCGGCCCCGCAGTGGTCTTCTCCTCGACCGACAACGTTCCCTCGAGGCACGCGGCGATCGACTCGCCCACCTGCTCCTGCACCACGAAACCGTTGTCGAACCGCACGCCGCCGAGCACGATGCCGGCCTCGTTCTTCGCCCCGTCGAGATTGATGTCACCCATCGCCGAATAATCGTCGAGCCAGGTCCAATAGCTGCGGTCGAAGGAGAACCCCCAATCGGGCACGCCGTCATAGCGGACTCCGGTCGAGGTGTAGGTCTCCATCCGGTTGCGCGTATAGCTGTCATTGCCACCCGTGCAAACGACCGCCGGGGGTGACACCGGGTCACCGTTTTCATCCGCGGTCGGCACCGATCGGGTGGTGGGAGCCGAGCCGGGGGTCGTCGCAACACTCGGGCTCGCCCCCGCGGTCGGGCCGCCCCCGCCGCCGTTCCCGCGCGTCAGAAGGATGCCGCCGAGCGCGACGAGCGCCAGGACCACGGCGGCGGCCACCGCGATGATGACCGGCGTACGCGATCTCACGGCTGTCCCGCCGCCCACGCCGGGCCCGCCCTGCGGGAGCTTCCCCACCTGATCCGGCCGGGGCCAGGAAGTGTTCGGATCCTGGGTCGTCACCGGCGTCCAGGCGTTGCCGTCCCAGAACCGGAAGGTATGCGGCTGGCCGCTCGGATCGGGATACCACCCGGGTGCTTGCATCTCAACCTCCTCGGCCCCGACCCTACGGAGCCGGAGGTCACCTGGGTCGGATGTCCCGGGCTGCTGGTTTCGCCAGCCGGTACGCCGACACCGTCGGGTCGCCGGCGATCCAGAACCGCCACGCGACATCGGCGGCCCGGCTCACTCCCACGCGCGGGCCGGCGCTGATTTCCGGGACCCCGTCCCGGGGCGTCAGGCTGAACGGCGAATCCGGGTCGAACAGCTCTGCTCCGGCATCGGCCATGGTGATGCCGAGCGCCCTAGTCAGGTTGCCGGGACCTCGAGCCAGGCGGGCGTCCGCGACGTCTCCTCTCCGGGTCCGCGCCTCGTCGAGCCCGAGCACCACCTCCCCCGCCCGCAGCAGGACGCCACCACCCACGCCCTCGGGCGTACAGATCACGTTGGCGCAGGTATGGCCGTGCATCGCATAGGTATACAGCCGGCCCGGCGGACCGAACATCACCGCATTGCGCCGCGTCGGTCCCCGCCAGGCGTGGGAGGCCGGGTCGTCGGCCGCGGCGTACGCCTCCACCTCGGTGATCCGCAGCGCCACCGAGCCCCGCCGCAGGACCGCACCGAGCAACAACTGCGCGGTGACCAGCGCCGACGAGTCGAGCCAGCTCACGCCGCCAGGCCCTCGGTCATGGCCAGCACCCGGTCGGCCGCGCCACAGACCAGCACGTGTTCGACGTTGCGGGTGTGGGATACCTGGCCGACCTTCACGCCCTGGGGGCTGTAGATCCCCAGGCGGGCACCGATATAGCGGTCGTATTCATAGTCGAGCACCCGCACCTCACCCCGCACCGACGCCATCTCGACCAGCTCCGGCAGGGGGACGAACCCTTCATTGGAGAACGACACCACCGTGACATCGGCGTTCACGGCCTCGAGCACGCGGGCGAACTCCTCGGGCATGGTGCGCTTGCTGTTCCAGGGGCTCTTCGTCTCCGCATCCCGCGCATCGGCCCGTTTGCAGGCTTTGCCATAGTGCTCCGGCGCATCGCCGCGGATGAGGGTTTCCCAGACGTGATAGTTCGTGAAATAGCGGTGCTGGTTGTAGGGCGGATCGAGATAGGCGAAATCCACGCGCGGCAGGTCGGGCAGCAGCTCGGCCGCGTCCCGCTGATGCGCCTGCCCCGTCCCCGGCACCAACTGGGGCGGGCGCAGCCGCAGCGGCTGATGGGACCGGGCTGACCAGTCCTTGAGGTACGCCATCTGCAACCCCACCGTCGAGTCCACCCGGTCGGCGGCCTCGACGAGACTGGTGAGCAGAAGCGGCCGCAGCGGGGACTCGGCGTACCACTCGTCAATTCCCGCCCGGATCGCATCCAGCCGCAGCCCGTTGTGGGGCTGGAAATAGCGCGCCTGCTCGCAGAACGTCTCGGTGAGATAGCCACGGCGATCGGGCAGAGCGGTCAGCCGTTCGAGGGCCTCCTGCAGTTCGTCGGGATCGACGTCCTCGGGACGGGTCTCGACATAGGTCTGGGCGAACACATAGGCATAGCTGGCGGTGTCATTGGCGTGCACGAACCCGCCCCGCCGGCAGAATTCCTGGGCCACCCGTGTCGTACCCGTGAACAGGTCCAGCGCCGTCCGCGCTCCGCTTCGCGCAAACAACTCCCCCAACACGGGCACCAGGTTTCGCTTGGAGCCCAGATACTTGATCATCGGCCCCATCGTAGGCTCAGGGCATGCGTTCTTCCCGGATTCGACGGCTCACCCATCTGGCGGTGGCTGTCGGCGTCGGACTCGTGACGCTCGTGCAGATCCTGCGGCCGGCCCTGAACCAGGACGTGCGCTATGTGCTCGGTGCGCTGGCCACCACGAGTGCCGCGGGCCAGTCGTGGACCGAGGTCTGGGCCCATCGGCCCCTGGTCGCTCGCGGTACGATCGCGCTGCTCGACGCGCTGAGCCCCGGAGAGTTCGTTGTCGAGGAGACATTCCTGCGCGCCTGGTCGGTGGTGCTCGCGGCGGGGGCCGCGGTGGTGCTCTGGCGAGGGCTGGTGCGCCGGTTCGACCGCGCCGCCGCCGGCTGGTCCGCGCTCGCGGTCGGGGCCGCGCTGGCCTGGGCACCGGGCTGGGACTTCGCAGAACCCGAGTGGTACGCCGCAGCGCTTGCGGTCGCGGCCATCGGGCTGGCCGTCGGGTGGCGACGGGGTCCGATCGGGGCGGGCATTCTGTTGGGCTTGGTCGTGGCTATGAAATACACCACCGTGACGACCGCCCTCGCCGCGGTGTTGATCGTGCTGGCTGTCGACCGGGGGCGGGGCTGGCTGACGGCCCTCGTGACCGCGGCGGCCACCGTGATCGTGCTCGCAAGTGCGGTGCTGGTGTCCCCGCACGAGTGGCAGTGGCTGCAGGACATGCCTCTCCTCAACCCAGGTTTCCGCTTCACGGCGTTGCCGCAGTCGATCGAGGGCATGGTCAACTCACTCGTCGTTTCCCCCATCACGATCGTCGCGCTGGTCGCGGTCGTCGGCCTGCTCCTCCGCGGCGGCAAGGGCGTACGCCTGGGGCTGCTCGCCCTCGTCGTCTTCGTCCTGCTCGTTGCGCCGTTCTGGATCCAACAACAGAATTTCCTCTATCACCTCAGCGCCCTTCCGGTCGCCGCGGCGGGGCTCGTCGGTGCGATCGCGGCCCGCTCCCCCGTCCTGCCGGTCGGTCTGCCGCTGGCGGGCCTGCTCGGGCTGATCGGCGGGGTCGGCCTCTTCACCGTGGGGCCCCGCACCCGCGACCAGAACTGGTGGATCGCCGACATCGTGATCGCGGTGGCTCTCGCCGCGGGCCTGATCGCGTTGCTCATCGAGTTGCGGCGGGGACTGGCCGCGAGTCAGGGCGCCGAACGCCCCGCACTCCGGGCCCGGGGACTGACACTGATCGCCCTCGCCTGTCTGGCCCCGCTGGTGGTGACGCTGTCCCCGCGGACGGCGTACTCCTTCTCCCTCGCCCACAACCGTGTCACCGCCGGAGACAATCACGCCCAGGCCGCGGCCGGTCCGGACCGCCGAGCGCAGGCGCACGCGGCGCTGCCCGGTGACACCCCGGTGGTCTATCTGTCCTTCTCGGCACCTTATTGGCTGGGCTATCCAACCCCCTGCCGCTATGCCTCGCCGACGTTCCTCCAGCGGGCTGTCGGGGCCCGCGCCGAGGCCATCGCGGAGGCGCCGAGCTTTGCCGAGAACCTGGCGTGCCTCGACGATCAGGCCGCGAGGGCCGTCGTCATCGAACCGGGCTGGTTCAATGTCGACCGCGCCCGACCCGAGGTCCGGGCGGCGATCGAGCGCAACTTCGACTGCGCCGACCCGGCGTACGCCGGCGACGGCTGGCTCATCTGTGAGCGCCGCTGATCAGACGCGGGTGTTGCTCGCGAAGGTGTTGCACTGGTTGGGATCACCGGAGTTGTAGCCGATCGCCAGCCAACGCTTGCGCTGCTCGGACGAACCATGGGTCCACGACTCGCGGTCCACGCGACCCTGCGTCCGCTCCTGGATCCGGTCATCGCCGACGGCGATCGCAGCATCGACGGCCCGGTTGAGGTCATCCTGGGTGACCTGCGCGATCGGGCTGTTGGGATCGGCCGTGGCGTTCTTGAACCAGACCCCCGCATAGCAGTCGGCCTGCAGCTCGAGCCGCACCTGCGGCGAGTCGGGACCGGTCTGGTTGCCCGCGCGCTGGACCTGCTCCATGATGCCGGTCAGGTTGGAGATGTGGTGGCCGTATTCATGGGCGATGACATAGGCCTCGGCCGCGTCGCCGCCCCGGGCACCGAGCTGGCCCATCAGCTGCTCGAAGAAGCCGGTGTCGAGATAGACCTTGCCGTCGGCCGGGCAATAGAACGGGCCCACCGCAGAAGTCGCCGTGCCACACGCCGTCGAGACCTGGCCCGTGAAGATGTGGGTCTGGGTCATGCGATAGCCCGAATAGGCCTGCGACCAATAGCCCTGGATCGAGTTCGTGTAGGCCACCCAGCGGCACTCACGATTCGCCTCCACGTCACCGCCGGTTTGGCAATGGGCATAAGCATTCCCATCGGGGCGACTGTCGGTCTGGCCGCCACCGGCCAACCCCGTCAGGTCGACCCCGAACAACTGGCTCAGGATGAACAACAGGATCATCGTGCCGATGCCACCGCCGACGGCGATGCGGCCGCCGCCGCCCCCGCGACCACCGACGACCTGACCGGAATCCAATCGCGCGTTGTCGTTGTAGCGCATCTCTGGTCTCCTGCATCCCGAGCGGGACCCCCTGTGTGCCCCGTTGAACGCGAACAGCATAGCCAGCCTGCCTCAGGGGCATGGGCGTGGAGGGCACCTATGATGGGTCAATGCGCATCGTCTGTGTTTCCACACCGGGCGGCGCCGAGCTGTTTGCGAGTCGGTTGGCCCACGGGGAGGACCCGCGACTTGCCGTGTGGCAGCACGGCCTCTCGCTCGCTCGCCCCATCGCCGCGTTCCGCGACGGCGAGGACATCGTGCTGACTGTGCAGGGCGCCCCCCACTCCCACGGTGTGATCCGCAGTCGAAGGCCCCGCGGACTCGATCCCGATGCGCAGGTCCGCCCCGGCGAAGTCCCTCAGGTCCGCCAGCGCATTGCGGCCTATTCGATCGTGGCCTCCAAGCGGGGCCTCCTGGCCACCCAGTTCTCCGATCAGACTCACGTGCCCGGCCAATGGGGCCTGCCCGGTGGCGGCGTCGATGCCGGAGAAGAACCCACCGAGACCATCGTGCGCGAGGCGATGGAAGAGACCGGCCAGTGCATCGAGCCCGTCGAACTCCTCGACGTCCAGAGTGACCATTGGATCGGACGCGCCCCCAATGGCGTACTCGAGGACTTCCACGCCATCCGCCTCGTCTATCGCGCCGAATGCCCGAACCCCACCGACCCCGTCGTCCACGACATCGGCGGCACCACCGCCGGCGCCTGCTGGGTCCCCTGGTCCGAACTCCGCAGGACGCGTTGGACCTCGGGGACGCGGTCCTTGCTGGACCGGCATCTTTGATCGTCGCGGACCCGTCCGGGTGGGGGACGACCCACCAGACCCCCGCACTCGCTCGGCTCCGCGTCTCAGCCCGACGGACGCTCGCCCGCTGCTCGCTCGGATGCGTTCCCTGCCCGAAGGGTACGCCGAGCGCGCGAGTTCCTGGGTCGACGGGTGGACTCCCCCGCGTACCTCCAACACGCCCAGCCACCCAACGAAGCCAGGCCAAATGGCACGACTTCCAGGGCGACACCGCGGGTTGGCTGCGAACTCGTGGCAATTGGCACATCGCCCGCCGGCCGGTGTCGCGGCCGGCCAGCCAGGCGGCCCGTACGCGGAGCGCTCAGGGGGCGTGGGGATCACCCGGCGTACCATCGGCGCGCCCAGGAAACACGAAGGCCCACCGGCGAACCGGTGGGCCTTCTGAGTTGGAACGTCAGCGACGGAAGTAGCTGATGATCCGCAGCATCTCGACATAGAGCCAGACCAGGGTCACGGTGAGGCCGAAGGCGGCCTTCCACGACTGGTTGGCCGGGGCGCCCATCTGGACACCCTTCTCGATGTAGTCGAAGTCGAGCACCAGGTTCAGGACCGCGAGGACAACGGCGAGCGCGGACACGCCGATGGCCAGGAGGCTGACGGGACCGTCGACGCCGGCGCGCAGGCCGAGCCCAGAACCGCCGTTCACGCCCACGAGTGCCAGGACGAAGTTGAGCAGCGTGACCACGGCGAAGGCGATCGTGGCGATGACGACGATCTTGGTGAACTTCGGGGTGACCCGGATATTGAAGAACTTGTAGGCCGCCAGCGTCAGACCCGCGGCCACGAATGTGGCGAACACGGCCTGGACGACGATGCCCTCATATCGAGCCTCGAAGATGGCCGAAATGCCACCGACCATGATGCCCTCGACCACGGCGAACACCATGACGAGCGCCGGGGAGACGGTGCGACGGAAGGCAACGAGGAACGTGATGCCGATGGTGGCGAGGGAGGCCACGATCGCGGCCGGCATCAGAAGCTCCCAGGGCAGGAGGAAGAACGCCACGGCGGCGACGATCACGACCACACCGAGCGTGATGCCGGTCTTGGTCACGACATCGTCGAACGTCATGACCCCCTGGCCACGCCCACCCTGCTGCTGGGGCGGCATCCCCTGACCGGGAATCTGACCCGTGCGCGGGTCCTGCGGATATTGACCACCGAAACGGGGATCCTGACCCTGACCCTGATATTGCGGATATCCACCTGCGTACTGGTTGCCCGGCTGGAACGCGTCCTGCCGCGACAGCACGGGGTTGGAACTGCGAAGCATGCTTCCTCCTGTCGGGCGCAACTCACGCCCTACTCGATTCTATTCAACCCCGACAAGGGACCTGATGTTCCGACATGTGCCACAGATCCTGTCTCAGTTCAATCACAGCGGTGCTGTCTGGGCCGACACCCAGACCGTCCTGTGCGCTACCTGTGGAACGCACCGGACAAAGAAGGAGTGCCCTCGATGGGATTCGAACCCACACTGGAGCGGGTTTAAGCCGCCTGCCTCTGCCGTTGGGCTACGAGGGCGTGCCGGAACAATCTATTTTGCCCGGCGCGGATCCTCCTCGGTCAACACGGGGGGTGCGTCCAGGGCCCGGCGCGGATCCTCATCAGTCGACTCGGTCGAGTCAGTCGTCTCATTCGACTCCGGCGGGAAATCGGCGGGCGTCGCACCCCGCTTCAACCTTTGGATCTCGATCAGCTTGCGGATGACCATGACCACGGACAGCACGAAGACGCCAGCAGGCACGGCCAGGAGCGCGAGTTGCCATCCCTCCATCGGCCACCCCTTTCGCCCACACCGACGCATCCTCGATTCCTGTGCTCGCAGCGTAGTAGCTAACGCTCCTGCAGGCCGATAACGATTCCGTCGAGAATGTCCGTCTCGCTGGCGAGACACCGAACTTCCCCGACCACGCTCTGGATCCGGTGGCAGATCAGGGCCCCGGCCGCGATGACCTGCGCCCGCAGCGGCGGCATCAGATCGCAGACGAGCTCCACCGATCGAGAGGCCGTCAACCGATCCACCAGCGCTGCAAGCCCATCACGTGTGAGCTCCGCTCCCTGCACGCGGGCCGAGTCATAATGATCGAGTCCGAGGTGGAGAGCAGCCAGGGTGGTGGCCGTCCCGCCGACCGCCACCCAGCTCCGCACGCCGGCCAGGGCCTGCGAGACCGACGACAACTGGGCATCGACGAAGGCAGTCGCCCGCGCAACGTCCTCCGCCAGAGGCGGATCCGTCGACCAGAACCGCTCGGTGAGGCGTACCGATCCGATATCCAGCGACACCGCCGACTCGATCCGCCCGGCCCGGCCCACGACCAACTCTGTCGAGCCACCTCCCACATCGGTGACGAGGACGGGATCGTCGGGTTCGGGTACGCCCGCCAGAGCGCCCGTGAAGCTGAGCGCAGCCTCCTCGGTTCCCTCGATGATCTCGGCAGGTACGCCCAGTCGCGCGCTCACAGCCGCCAGGAACTCAGCCGCGTTCGAGACATCGCGGGCAGCGGACGTGGCGACGAAACGTACGCCCTGCAGTCCGGCACCGCGGATCCGGGCAGCACACTCGTCGAGAGCCGCGAGCGTACGCTCCACCGCGGCCGGGGCGAACCGACCCGTGGCATCGACACCCTCACCGAGGCGCACCAGGCGCAGCTCGCGTTCGAGCGGTTCGAGAGAGCCGTCGGCACGCTGCTCGGCGATGAGCCAGCGCAGGGCATTCGTCCCGCAGTCGACGGCCGCGAAACGTCGGCTCATGCCTCGTCGGTAAGGCAGGGCCGTGACCAGAACTCGCCCAGCGCCTCGACGGCTTCGTCGCCGAGCGGATTCACACCGGGCCCGGCAGCCAACGCATGGCCCACGAGGACATGGAGGCACTTGACGCGGGTCGGCATGCCGCCCGCACTGATGCCGGCGACCTCGGGCACGTCCCCGAGAGTGGCCCGATCGGCGAGGTAGGCCTCATGGGCTGACTCATAGGCCGCGGCAAGCTCCTCATCCTCGGCCAGTCGCTCGGTCATCTCCGCCATCACCCCCTGGGACTCCAGCGTCGAGCAGGCGGCCGTCGCGCGGGGGCAGGTCAGGTAGTAGGTCGTCGGAAACGGCGTCCCATCGGGGAGCCGGGGTTCGGTAGCGACCACGCCGGGCCGTCCGCAGGGGCACCGCCAGGCGATGCCGGCCACACCCCGGGCCGGTCGCTGCAGCTGCGCGGAGAGGGTCTCGGCATCGCGGTCGGACATCGGTTCGAGGTTCATGGGCACGCCCCGAACCTATCGCGCCCGCACCAGCCGACCCGAACCCAGCGGACTGACTCAGCGACCCTGCGTCGGGGTGGGCGTCGCGCCCGGGGTCGGTGAGGGCGTCGCGGAGGGCGTCGGCGTCTTGGAACGGGTCGGCAGCGGGCTGGGCGTGCGTGTCGGAGTCGGTGTGCGCTTCGGCGTGGGAGACGCCGTCGGCGTGCGCGTCCCGTCGGTGATGGGCGGACGCGGGCTCGGGGTCGGCTCGGGGACACCCGGCACGGGAGCAGGTTCGTCCGCGGCCTCCAGCGATCCGAACACGCGCTCCCACCAGGTCGACGGCACCGGCGCCCCGGCATCGACTTCCGGCCGTTGCAGCTGGGTTCCGATCGGCTTGCCGTCAGGGCCGATGACGCGATAACCGGTCTCCCCCGGCATGACCCAGCCGAGACGGTCCCGGGCCTGGGCGCGCACATAGTCGGGGTCGTCCCAGCGGGTCAGATCGGCGTTCAATTCGTCGATGCGGGCCTGGGAGCGTTCGATGGCCGCGCGATTCTCGGCGTTCTCCTGCTCGGTGGCGATCCAGATCCGCAGGCTCGAGGCATAGGACATGACGAGGATGAGGACGACCACGATCAGCGCCACGGCCCGTCGCGTGATTCCGGGACGCGGCGTGACCGGCGCGTCCACGGGCTCGGGCTCGCCCTGGTCGCGCACGGTGTGCACAGGCATGCGCCGGGAATCGGCCCGGCTGCGCGACGATCGGCCCGGGCCGGCTGCTCCCGGACGGTTCTTGCGGGGGGTGGTCGGCATCGCCGTTCATTGTAGGCGCGCGCCGGGGGCGAACCCCGGGAACACGCCGCCCCCGGGATCCGCCCCCGACTTCAACAATCCGTGGTCAGTTTGCGGAGAAACGCGGGAAAGCCGCGGCTCCCGCATACACCGCTGCGTCGTCGAGCTCCTCCTCGATGCGGAGCAGCTGGTTGTATTTGGCAACGCGCTCGGAGCGGGCCGGTGCACCGGTCTTGATCTGACCGCAGTTGGTGGCAACCGCCAGGTCGGCGATCGTCACATCCTCGGTCTCACCGGAGCGGTGGGACATCATGCAGCGATAGCCGCTGCGATGAGCCAGATCGACGGCGTCCAGGGTCTCGGACAGGGAACCGATCTGGTTGACCTTGACCAGCAGGGCGTTGGCCGTATCGCTGTCGATGCCGCGCTGCAGACGCTCGGGGTTGGTGACGAACAGGTCGTCACCCACGAGCTGGACCTTGTCGCCGATCTCGTCGGTGATGGTCTTCCAGCCATCCCAGTCGTCCTCGTTGAGCGGGTCCTCGATCGACACCAGCGGATAGGCGTCGACCCACTTGGCATAGATCGCGGTCATCTCGGCGGCCGACTTCTTGGCCCCTTCGAAATTGTAGGCACCGTCCTCGAAGAACTCGCTGGCGGCGACGTCGAGCGCGAGAGCGATTTGGCTGCCGGGCTCATAGCCGGCGGCCTTGATCGCGTCCATGATCAGGTCGAGCGCGGCCTGGTTGGAGTCGAGGTTGGGGGCGAAGCCACCCTCGTCACCAAGACCGGTCGACAGGCCCTTGTCCTTGAGCACCTTCTTGAGCGAGTGATAGACACCCGCGCCCATCTCGAGCGCCTCGGCGAAGCTCGAGGCTCCGATCGGAGCGATCATGAACTCCTGGATGTCGACGTTGGAGTCGGCATGGGAGCCACCGTTGAGGATGTTCATCATCGGCACGGGCAGCACATGCGCATTGGGGCCACCGACATAGCGATAGAGCGGCAGGCCCGCCGACTCGGCGGCGGCGTGGGCCACGGCCAGGGACACGCCGAGAATGGCGTTCGCGCCGAGCTTGGCCTTGTTGGGCGTGCCATCCAGCTCGAACATGGCGTTGTCGACGAGGCGCTGCTCGGAGGCGTCGAAGCCGAGCACCTCGGGGCCGATCTGTTCGATGACGTTCTCGACGGCCTTCAGCACGCCCTTGCCGCCATAACGCTCGCCGCCGTCACGAAGCTCGACGGCTTCGAAGGCACCGGTGGAGGCACCGGACGGAACCGCGGCGCGGCCCTCGGCGCCGTCGTCCAGGACAACCTGGACCTCGACGGTCGGATTGCCACGCGAATCCATGATCTCGCGGGCGTCTACGAATTCGATGCTTGCCACAGTGTTGCCTTTCGCCTGAACTCGACTCCGGCGGGCTTTCCGCCCTCCGAGACCACCCTAATGGCCGGTTGGCCGGCCTGTCCGATGGGCTGGGATTCCGGGATCAGTTGGCCTGTTCGGCCCGGCGTACGCCCGTCTCGAACTCGCGCAACGCATCCCGCACCGCCTGCTCGGGATCGATCCCGGACGCCTGCGCACGGGCCACGAGCGCGAGCGCCTGCCGACCGACCTCGTCGGTTTCGACGGGCTGGTCAGCGTCCGGGATCTCGATGGGTACGCCATGACTGCGCATGCGCGAGAAGACCTTCGCGGCGCGCGTGAGCGCGGACAGGGATTCGGGGATGCCGTCGATCGCCGATTCGCGGCCCTTGGCTGCCTTCTTGCCGGCTTCCCAGGTGGCGTTCAGATCATCGGGTACGCCAGCATCACCGAACACCCAGGTGTGACGTTCGATCAGCTTGTCGGCGATGCCGCGGGCCACGTCCTCGAGATCGAATCGGTCGGATTCAGCGGCGATGGTGGCGTGGAAGACGACCTGCAACAACAGGTCTCCCAGCTCTTCGCGCAGGTCGTCGTCATCGCCGGCCTCGATGGCGTCGACGACTTCACACGCTTCCTCGACCAGGTAGCGCACCAAGGACCGGTGGGTCTGACGCGCATCCCAGGGGCATTCGCGGCGCAGTCGCGCCATGACCCCGATGAATCGGGACAGCTCGGCAGTGGACTCGGTCATCGTCGGGCCTCCGGCGCAGTCGGCGATTCGGTCAGCGGGTCACTGGGGTCCGCCGGCCGGCTGGGACAGCGAGCTGTTGCGGATCAGCGGGGCGGCACCGTTGTCGAGGAGCTCGACTGGCTCCAGGCCGGACACGCCATAGCGCGGATTGACCTTCACGGGCATCCCGGCAAACCCGGAGGCCACGGCGGGAGCACCAATGCGCTGGGCGAGCACCTGCACCTCGGCTTCACCGAAGGCGAGTTCACGGGCCGCCGGGCTCTCCGCCACCATGGGCATCAGATCGGCCTGGGCGAGGGCCTGCTCGGTGAGAGCCTGCAACGGCACGCCCTTTTCGCGGGCGATCTGTTCGGCCGCGGCTGCGCGCATCTTGACGTTGAGGACATAGGACGGATGAGCCAGCCCGGGCACCTGCTGCTTGATCGGGGCCGGCAGCTCACGGACGATCTGGTCGACCTCGGCCACGGTGATGCGCTGGTCTCCGACGGTGGCGGCGGTGCCGGGCGCACCTGCGCAGGCCGACAGCGAACCGAGGAGGGCGATAGTGCCAAGTCCTGCAGCGATCCGGGTCGTGAGCCGTGTCATGTGTCATCCCCAATTGGCGTCGGCGAGAGGCTTCCGGGCGTGATCCTAGCCGAGCTGCCCGGGTCGTGGACCATTGTGCTCGGTGCATAGACCCAGCCTCGGAGAGCCCAGTAATGTGCCAGATCTATGCAACTGCCAGGGTTCAATCAAAGGAGCCGGAACACATGGCGCAGCGTCATCGGGTTGTCATTGTCGGCGGAGGTTTCGGTGGCATCAACGCCGCCAAGGCCCTTGCGAAGGCGAACGTGGATGTCACGATCGTCGACCGCACCAACCACCACCTGTTCCAGCCGCTGCTCTATCAGGTGGCGGCAGGCATCCTTCCGGAAGGCCTGATCGCCCCGGCGATCCGCAGTGTGGTATGCGACCAGCGCAACTGCCAGGTGGCCTTGGCCGAGGTGCATGACATCGACGTCGAGAACAAGGTGGTGATCGCCCGGGAGCCCGACACCGGCGAATTGCGGTTGCCCTACGACACGCTGATTCTCGCTGCCGGTGCAACTCATTCCTACTTCGGCAACGAGGAGAAGTTTGCGCAGTATGCGCCGGGCATGAAGACGATCGAGGATGCGCGCTATCTGCGTGACGGCATCCTCGCCAAGTATGAGATGGCCGAGCTCGAGACCGACCCGGCCGAAAAGAAGCGCTGGCTGACGTTCGCCATCATCGGCGCCGGCCCGACCGGCGTCGAGCTCGCCGGCCAGATCGCCGAGCTCGCCCACGTGGTTCTGCCGTGCGATTATCGCCACATCGACACCACGTCCACGCGCATTCTGCTGCTCGAGGGTGCCCCGGCCGTGCTGCCGCCCTTCGACGAGAAGCTCCAGAAGTGGACCCATGACAAGCTCACCAAGATGGGCGTCGAGATCCGCACCAACACCCTCGCTGTCGACATGGACCGGTCGTCCATCACGGTCAAGGGCCCGGAAGGCACCGAGGAGATCATCCCCTGCCGCACGCGGATCTGGGCGGCCGGCGTTCAGGGGTCGCCGCTGGCGCGCGCCCTGGCCGGCAAGCTCGGCATCGAGGTCGACCGCGCGGGCCGCATCCCGGTTGGGCCCGATTGTTCCGTCAACGGGCGCACCGATATCTATGCGGTCGGTGACATCATGTCCCTCGACAAACTGCCCGGGGTCGCCCAGGTCGCCATGCAGCAGGGCAAATATGTCGGCAAGCTGATCACCGGCCGACTGGCGGGGCAGCCCGCCCCGCCGCCCTTCAAATATTTCGACAAGGGTTCGATGGCGACGATCGGCTACAAGGCCGCGGTCGCCGAGTCGTTCGGCATGAAGATGACCGGCGTGATCGGCTTCCTCGCCTGGGGCTTCATCCACATCATGTATTTGGTGGGTTGGGGCAACCGGTTCGGCGCCCTCTATACCTGGCTCCGCGCCATGGTCTTCTCCAAGAACCGCGGCCACCGCATCATCACGTTCGACGGTGCGGAGGATGTTGCCCACCGTGGCGTGGGCGGCCCGATCTCAAAGCAGCGCCTCGGCGACAACGTGCCTGTCCCCGACGGTCCGACCGAGCTGAGCGGCATGCGCGTGTCGACTCCCAACGACGCCTCCTGACGCTCAGGAGTTGTGCCCCTGCCGAGCGTTTCGGCGGGGGCATTGTCGTTCTCCGGCCCTGCGTGTCCTATCGGCACTTTCCCGGGTTGGAAATCTCCTGCAACCCCTGCGCACCATGCCTTTGTAGGGCTAGCCTCAGCTTGACTTGAACGCAAGGAGGCGTTATGTCCGCACCGGCTGTTTCTCGCACCCCCCAGGCTTTTGCCGGGAACGACAAACTGCTCGCTGGGTTGGTCCTCAGCATCGTGTCGTATTGGCTGTTTGCGATCTCCCTCGGCACGGTGGCGCCGACCGTCATGCTCAACATCAACGGGGCCTACGACAACGAGGCAGCCAAGACCTGGCTCGACCCCCTGCTCACCCCGACCGCGATGAACCTGGCTGTCGCGCTCACCGGCCTGGTGTCCGGCCTGTTCATCGTGCTGATGGGCGGCCTCGCCGACCGTCACGGCCGCGTCAAACTAACCCTCATCGGCAATGCGCTGAACATTGTCGGCTGTCTGTTGATCGTCTTCGCGGCCGGCAACGTCGCCGCCCCGCTGCTGATCGCCGGTCGCGCGATCCAGGGCCTGTCCGCCGCCTGCGTCATGCCCGCCACGATCGCCATGGTCAAGGCCTATTGGGACGGCCCCGGACGGCAGCGGGCCGTGTCGATGTGGTCCATCGGGTCGTTCGGTGGCGCCGGCCTCGCCGCGTTCGTCGGTGGCCTCACCGCAACCACCCTGGGCTGGCGCTGGATCTTCATCTTCTCGATCATCGTCTCTGTCATCGCCGCCCTCTTGGTGTGGGGCACGCCGGAGAGCAAGGTGCCCCCGGCACCGGGTCACAGGCGCTTCGACTTCGCCGGGCTCGCCATCTTCCTCATCATGATGCTGGCCCTGATGATGCTGCTGACCTTCGGCGGCAAGACGTTCGGCTGGCTGTCCGTGACCGGTTTGATCATGATCGCGATCTTCATCATCGGCATGATCGTTTTCGTCATGGTCGAGCGAGGGCGTGACAACGCGTTCATCGACTTCGGGTTGTTCAAGAACATGAACTTCACCGGCACCGTCGCGGCCAACTTCGCCATCAACAGCACCCTCGGCCTGCTGATCGTCTCCCAGCAGCTCCTGGCCCGCGATGAGCGCGTCGGTCCCCTGATGGCCGGCGCCCTCACCCTCGGCTATCCGATCATGCTGATCCTGTTCATCCGTGCAGGCGAGAAACTGCTGCAGCGCTTCGGCCCGCGCAAACCGATGATCTGGGGTGCCCTGCTCGTCGCCCTGGCCGCGGCCCTGCTGATGCCGACCAACCTGCTCCTGACGCAATATCGGGTGCTGGCCGTCATCGCCTATATCTGCTTCGGCCTCGGCCTCGCCTTCTTCGCCACCCCCGCCACCGACGCCTGCCTGACCAGCCTGCCGCCCGAGCGCGCCGGTTCCGGCATGGGCATCTTCAAGATGGCCTCCTCGCTCGGTGGAGCGATCGGCACCGCCGTTGCCCTGTCGCTGTTCCTCGGCTTCTCCCAGGCCGGTGACTCGGCTCACGTCATCGGCGACGTGATCCAAATGACCGGCCGCCAGGACAACATCGCTATCCGCGAGGGCGCCATGATTGCCATCGGGTCGATGCTCGTCTTCGCCCTCATCGCCGCGCTGGTCGCCGCCATCGCCGTGCCGAAGGGCAAGAAGCAGGACGCCTGATCCGAGCCTCTGGGGCGTACGCATCGGTGGACCTGATGCGTACGCCTCACTGTTTCGGGTGAAGGATTTTGCTGGTCAGGGCGCCAAAATGCTTCACCCCGAATCCGGTTCGGATCAACGAGTTGGCTTCGCGAACGAAGGCTCTCTACGGGACCCTTGAGGGGGTATGTGTGGTGTTCAGCTTGCCTTGCCGCCGCGCCGGCTTGCGTACGCCGACAGGCCCGCCGGCCGGGCCCATCCGCCGTTGAAATTGGCTCTATCAGCGTGTCTTCCCGGCAGTCAGCGTCCCGAACCCGCTTCAGCGTCCCCCGGCTCCGGGGAGAAATCGCTTCAGCTTCCACTAACCGATCCAGCCCCCGGTGCACCGGGCGCTCAAGACGACTGGGCAAGCTGAATGCGGTGAGGCGCAAGCCCAAGACGCCGACGCAAGCTGAAGTGACCTACGGGAGCTAGATGCGCCAAGGGGAGCCGACCGGGACCACGAGGACCACCTAGGTTCTGTTGCGAAAGGGAGTGTCGGCTCGACTCCGGGTCTCAGCTCCCACGGCAGCACCGAACGCGTCGCTTGGGCGAAGCTGAATGAGGTACGCCAAGGGTCCCAGGCCCCATTC
>CAZEVN010000009.1:0-60900 GCA_964515145.1 uncultured Enemella sp. | reverse complement strand
ACCCGGAGCGCATGCCCGCGCCCCCGCCCCTCGGTGACCCTGCCGCGCTGCATCAGACCGAAATAACGCGGACCTATCCGTGCCGGGCGTGCGGTGGACAGCTGGTGTTCGATCCGACGATCGGCAGGCTCCGCTGCCCGAGTTGTGGGTCCACGATGGATGTCACGGGTGGGTCCGGCCAGATCCTCAAACACGACCTGCGCCAGGCGACCCGGACGATCCGGGCGGCTGCGGCGCTCCCGGCCGGCCTGGAGCGGGAGGTCGTGTGCCAGGCCTGCGGCGGCAGGACCGCGTTCACCGGCACGCTGACGGCCACCCGGTGCCCCTATTGCGCCACGCCGATCCAGCGCGACGACCTGAGGGATGCCCCCAGCCGGCTGCCGATCGACGGTGTCCTGCCGTTCCGCGTCGACGAGAAGACAGCACGGCAACACATCGAGAAGTGGATCAACTCCCGTTGGTTCGCGCCGAAGGAGTTCAAGACCTATCGCGAGATCGGCTCGTTCGAGAGCGTCTATCTGGCGTACTTCAATTTCGACGCCGTCACGACCACGAGCTATTCCGGACGCCGGGGCGAGGACTATCAGGTCGAGGTCGGCTCCGGCGACAACCGCCGCACCGAGACCCGCACGAACTGGTATTCGGTCTCCGGTTTGGTGTCGAGGACTTTCGTGGATGTGCCGGCCTGGGCCAACAACGGACTGCACGAGGGGCGGGTCGCGAAGCTCGAGCCGTGGCCGTTGCACGAGGCTGTGCCGTATTCACCCGAATATGTCGCGGGACATCTGGGGCGTACCTATGACCTGGACGCCGACGAAACCTTCGGAGCCCGGGTCCGCGCCGGCATGGAGAGCCAGATCGACAGCAGCATTCGGCGGGACATCGGTGGCGACCGGCAGGAGATCTCGAGCCGCGACATCGTCTGGAATTCGATCACGTTCGCCCACCTGCTGCTGCCCGTGTGGCTGCTGACTGTCACCTATCAGGGCAAACCGTTCCAGGTGCTCATGAACGGCGTCACGGGTGAAGTGCAGGGCGAGCGCCCCTGGAGCAAGGTCAAGCTGGCGATCCTGATCACCGCGATCGTGATCGTCGTGGGGCTGGCCGTCTGGTTCTTCGCCGGCCAACAATGATCCCCGGGCTGCCGGCGGGTTCCCCGAACCGGCAGTCAGCTGATCCGGACGGTGTCGAGCAGCTTGCCGGTCTCGGGATAGTCACCGACGTGATCGAAGACGCGCGCGGCCATCATGGCGTGAATGAAGAACCCGCGTTCGAGGAACGCGACGGCATCCTCGTGGGTGCCGCCGGCCTGGTCGACGACCAGGGTGGTGACCTCGTTGATCACCCGACGGGCCTCATCGCCGATGGACGGGACATAGGACGACGTGAGCGCCTGGAAGATCATCAACAGGACCTCACGCCGCTCCTGCATCAACTGGACATAGCCCGCACCCATGCGTTCGATGCTGAAGGGCGGCTCGGCGTTGGCGGCGAGCAGGCTCAGGACCTCCTTCGATGCCACCTTGTGGGCTTCGATGAAGGCGTTTTCCTTGTTGCCGAAGATCTGGCTGATCCGAGGCTGCGAAACACCGGCTTCGACGGCGATGTCGGCCAGAGTCGTCCCTCCATAGCCCTTGCGCGCAAAGGCTCGGATGGCCGCCTGGACGATCTCCGCATAGCGTTCAGGTTGAGGGGGAGCTGGAGTGACCACCTGGCAAGTATATGAGCGATTTATGCAATCAACACCCAACCCCAAGTTGGTGGGCATGTGTCCCACTTGTCGATATGTCCCCTTGACATCCGGGCGCTGATGGACCCGGCCAGTTCTCCACGGGATTCCCCTAGGGTCGTCCTGTCCGCGGGTGATGAGGAGGGAGGCTGCCGATGACCAGTACGCCTTCCCCCGCGAGCGACTCCAGAGCCTTTCGCCGCGGCCAGTCGCGCGGACAGGCGAGCCGCGAGCGGATCATGAGCGAGATGCTCCGGCTCGTCGACGAACGCGGCTATGAGGGAGCGACCATTTCCGAGTTGGTACGCCGGGTCGCCCTCCCCGCGAGTTCGATCTATTGGCACTTTTCCAACAAGGACGACCTCCTTGCCGCGGCGATCACCCACAGCTATGAGAGCCGGCTGGCGGCCGCGGGGACGTGGCCCGCGCTGCCGGACTCGCGGGAGCTGGTCGATCAACTCGCCTACCGTCTGGCCAACCTCGCCGGCGACGGCCGCGAGGCCGACCATGCCCGGATCGGCAGCACGCTCGGGCTGCAACGCAACACGGGCGCTCCGGCTGCCCGAGAGGCCTACCTGAACCTGCGACGCCATGCCGCCGCGGCCCTGGTCGGCTGGTGGCAGCCCGTGCTGGCCGATCTCGGCGCCGACGCTGATCCACGCAGAGCGGAGATCATGGCGCGGCTGACGCTGGCCACCCTGGATGGGCGCTACCTCACGGGTCAGGACATCACCCTCACCGAGGAGCACACGCGCGTGCTGGCCCAGATCCTGGCGGGATGCGCGCAGCATGTCGCAACGTGGGCGAAGTTGCCCGAGGCACTTGCCGTTGACCCCCTGGCCTCCACTGACTGGTCCGGACACTTCGCCGGTCGGGAGGCCCTGATCAAGGCAGCGATCGAGGTGATGTGTGATCTGGGGCCGCATGGTGCAACGGTGCAGCGCATTTGTGAACAGGCCGGGCTGCCCGCCAGTTCGCTCTATTGGCACTTCGAGAATCTCGACGAGCTTCTGGCGGAGGCGGTGGACGCAGCCTTCGACACCTGGCGTCGTGATGTGTTGCCCGGCGTCCTGCCCCAGTCGGTGATCGCCGATCCCAGCGCCGCGCTGGCCACGTCCCTGCGGATCGGCTTCCTCGGCATGCTCCATCACCCGCACGCGTTCCGCATCGGGTTCATGCTGCTGTTGCACCGCGGGGATTCTCCGGCGCGGGACCGCTTCCGTGCCATTCGCCGCGAGATTCTCGGCGACCGGGCGCGCTGGTTCGCCACGTGGCTCGGTCAGGGCGCACCCCGGGGCGACATCATCCGGGTGACCGAGGAAACCCTCGTCGGCCAGCTTTCCTGGGCGTTGATGACCATGGCCGACGGCCTGTTCATGAGCGAGGCCACCACACCCCTCTGGCCGCTGGAGGAAACCTCGGCCATCGTCGCCGTCGGCATCGAGACAGTCGCCACTGCTGCCGGGGAGCGTCCCGCGACCAGGGAGCTCCCTTCGACCGGGGGGCCTGCTCGGACGGGAGCCGACTCCGGAGAGGATGGGGCATGACCGAAACCAGCAGCATCGACCCGGCCCTGTTCCGGGAGGTGATGGGTCACTATCCGACCGGCGTCGTGCTCGTGACGGGATCCCACCCCGACGGCGAGGACGTCGCGGCAATCATGGGCACGTTCACGTCCGTCTCCCTGGAGCCGCCGCTGGTCGCGTTCCTCCCGATGAAGTCGTCATCGAGTTTCCGGCGACTGCAGCAATGCCCCTCGATGTGCATCAACATCCTGACCGGGGACCAGGAAGCCGTGGGCCGGATGATCGCGAGCCGCAAGACGAACAAGTTCGAGGGCCTGGCGATCTATCGCTCACCCTCCGGCGACCCGATTCTGCAGGGCTCGCTGGCCTGGATCGACGTCCGTCTGCGCGAGACCATCGAAGCCGGTGACCACTGGATCGCGATGTGCGATGTGAAGGACCTGCAGATCGATACCCCGACCGGCCCCCTCATCTTCTTCCAGGGTGGTTATGGTCGGTTCACGGTCCCGTCGCTGATCGCCCGGCTCGAGGAAGACCTGGTCGGCGCCGTCAAGTGCGCCCAGGTGGCCCGCCCGGAGCTGGAGGGCCTGGCGAATATCTTCGGCTGCGAGGCCAGCCTGATCACCGAGTTGAACCGCGACGAGTTCGCCTGCGTCGCCAGTGCCATCCCTCCGGGCATTGCTCCGGAGGACTGCCTCGGCAACCGCATTCCGGCCGACTTCGCCGAACGCGTTGGAGACGCCGCGCGCGTGGGCTATTCGCTGTCGTTCCGCTCGGAGGACGGCGGTGCCGCCGGCCCTCGCGAGCTCGCGCCCGGGCAGCGCTATGCCATCGGTTCCGTCGTGGTTCCCGTCCTGCACGATGACGGCCGGCTGCTCCACCTCGTGCGGCTGTCCCAACTGCCGGGCGAGGCGAGCGACGAGGACGTCCGCGTCTGGATCGGCGCCCTGCGCGCGGCCGCACGCCGCATCGGGGCGAGGCTGTCTGCACCCGGGGAGACCCGGCCCTAACACCCGGGGACAACCGTGACCACGACCAAGACCACCCCCCGCCCGGGGGCCCGGGGCGTCCTGCTGATCGTCATCGCGGGCACTCTGCTGATGTCGATGAGCTCCAACATGCTCAACATCGCGGTGCCAGCCCTGAGCAGCCACTTCCAGGCGGACTCGACCGAGACCTCGATCCTGGTCATGGCCTATCAGCTGGTGAACACCGCGCTGATCATCCCCGCCGGCCAGCTCGCCGATGCGCTCGAGCGGCGCTGGGTGTTCCTCGCGGGCATCGGGGTGTTCACGCTCACCAGCGTGCTGATGGGGTTCGCGCCCTCGATCGAGTTCCTGATCGTCGGGCGAGCAGTCCAGGGCGCGGCGGCAGCGATGCTGTTGAGCAACTCGGTCGCGATCCTGGCGGCCGTCTTTCCCGGGCGCAGCCTGGGCGGGGCCATGGGGCTCTATATGGCCGGCTTCTCGTTCGGGCAGGTCGCCGGCCCGGTCGCCGGCGGTGTCATCGTGTCGGTGCTGGGCTGGCGGTGGCTGTTCTGGGGGCTGGCACCGGTCGCGCTGGCGGCCTTCCTGTTCGGGCTGGTCGCGCTCAAGGTTGTGCCGGCCATCCGCAAGCCTCCGCACGTCGACATCCCGGGCGGTTTCGTTCTCGGATTGATCATGATCGGCTCACAACTGGCGTTCGGCCTGGCGGCCGAAGCCGGGCTGGGCGATCCGATCGTCCTGGCCATCCTCGCGGCGTGCATCGTGGCGGCGGTTGGCCTGGGGTGGATCGAGCGGCGCGTACGCCACCCCGCCCTCGATCCGACCCTGTTCGAACGGCTCTTCTCGCTGGTCCTGACCGAGGGGTTCCTTGTTGCCATCAGCCGACTGGGAGCCGTCACCATCACCGGTCTCTGGTTCCAGGGTGTCCACGGCGACTCCGCGGCCACCGCAGCGCTCAAGATCCTCACCTTCCCTGTCGCTCTGACGCTCGGAACACTCTTCGGGGACAAGATCGGCCAGACCCTGGGGCCGCGGCGAACCCGGGTCGGCGCAGCCGCCCTCGCCACCCTCAGCACAGGCGTGATGCTCGTCGCGACCCTGCAGAACACCCAGGTGCTCGCCATGATCGGACTGGGGCTCCTGGGCCTGGGGACCGGCATGCACCAGGCCCTGCATGGGGCCTTCGTCCTCTGGATCACCCCGCGCGACCGGACTGCCGTGGTGAACGCCATCCGGGTGCTGACGCAGACGTTCGCGGTGAGTTTCGGGCTGGCCATGGCGATGGCTCTGATCGTGGCGTTCACACCGTCGGACCTGGCACAGAGCTTCCTGGCCGGGGAGGCCGAAGCCCTTGGTCAGGCCGGTCGGTCCATGATCAACTCAGGCTTTGCGCTGACCTATGTGATCTATGCCGTCATGACGCTGATCGGGGCGCTGATCAGCCTCTGGCCGCCCGGCGATCGGCATCCGGCACACGACTGAGTGAAGCGGATCACACCATTTTCTTGCGAAGTTACTGATTGGTACGCATACTGGAGTTACTGACCAGTAAGCCCCACCGACGTGGCCAACCAGGAGTGTCTTCCGTGACCCACTATCAGTCGAATCTTCGCGACATTCGTTTCAACCTGTTCGAGGTCTTCGGCCGGGATCAGCTGCTGGGCACCGGCCCGGCCCCCGAGATGGATCGCGACACCGCCGAGACCGCGCTGACCGAGCTCGACCACCTCTGCCGCACCAAGCTGTCCGAGTCCCTCATCGACGGCGACCGCAACCCGCCGGTCTATGACCCGGAGTCCAAAACCGTCACCATCCCCGAATCGTTCAAGATGGCCTACAAGGCCTATATGGACTCCGATTGGTGGCGGCTGGAGCTGACGGAGGAGCTGGGCGGGGTGGGTACGCCCCCGTCGCTGCGCTGGGCGATTCTCGAACTGCTGCTCACGGCCAACCCGGCCATCTATATGTATTCAGCCGGCCCCAAGTTCGGCCAGCTCGCCCACCAGCTCGGCACCGAGCGCGACAAGAAGATCGCGCAGCACATGGTCGAGCGCCAGTGGGGCGCGACGATGGTTCTCACCGAGCCGGATGCCGGATCGGATGTCGGCGCGGGCCGCACGAAGGCGTACCCACAGGAAGACGGCACCTGGCACATCAAGGGCGTCAAGCGCTTCATCACCTCGGGTGAACACGACCTGACCGAGAACATCATGCACCTGGTGCTCGCTCGGCCGGTCGGAGTGGAGGGCGTCGGCGGGCCCGGCACGAAGGGGCTGAGCCTGTTCCTCGTCCCGAAGCACCACTTCGATCTTGAGACCGGCGAGCTGACCGGCGAGCGCAATGGCGTCTATGCGACCAACGTCGAGAGGAAGATGGGCATCAAGGTGTCCTCGACGTGTGAGCTGACGTTCGGTGACAGCGAGCCGGCCGTCGGCTGGCTGCTCGGTGAGGTGCACCAGGGCATCGCCCAGATGTTCCACGTGATCGAGCACGCGCGGATGATGGTCGGCACCAAGGCGATGGCCACGCTGTCGACCGGCTATCTCAACGCGCTGGCGTACGCCAAGGAGCGCGTCCAGGGCGCCGACCTGACCACGCCCGCCAAAGACGCCCCGCGCGTGACGATCACGCATCATCCGGATGTCCGCCGCTCGCTCATGACGCAGAAGGCGATGGCCGAGGCGCTGCGGATGCTGGTGCTGTATACGGCGACGCAGCAGGACAAGGTCTGGCTGGCCGAGGCCGAGGGCCGGGTGGACGAGTCGGCGGAGGCGGTCAACGACCTGCTGCTGCCGATCGTGAAGGCGTACTGCTCCGAGCAGGCCTGGCAGCTGCTGGGTTCGGAGTCGCTGCAGATCTTCGGCGGCTCGGGCTTCCTGCAGGACTATCCGCTGGAGCAATACGTCCGCGACGCCAAGATCGACACCCTCTATGAGGGCACGACCGCGATCCAGGGGCTCGATCTCTTCTTCCGCAAGATCGTCCGTGACCGCGGTGAGGCCATCCAGACCGTCTCGGGTGAGATCGAGGAGTGGCTGGAAGCTGGCGGCCCGTTCGAGGCTGAGCGGGCGCTGCTTGCCCGGGGTGCCGAGGAGTGCGGCCTGATGATCGCCCACATGTCCGGGCCGCTGATGAAAATGCGGGAGAACCCGGCCGAGGTCTACAAGGTCGGGCTCAACACCACGCGTCTGCTGATGGCGCTGGGCGACATGGTGTGCTCGTGGCTGATGTTGCGGGCGGGCGAGATCGCCCAGGCGAAGCTCGATGAGGGTGGTCTCGACCAGGCCGACCAGAACTTCTATGCCGGCAAGGTCGCTGCGGCCAAGTGGTTCGCGCGCACGCGCCTGCCGCGGTTGACGGCCGAGCGCAAGATGGCCGAAGCCGTGAACCTCGAAATCATGGAGCTGCCCGAGGCGGCGTTCTGATCCTGGGTTCACACAGTCCTGCGCGCCGGCTTCTCGGGGATCGGCGCGCAGTCAGTCGGCTGCGCAGGCGAACAGACCTGGTCGACCCAAGCGTCCTCCCAGTTGTCACTCCTGATCAAGATCAACAGGACTATCCGGATGATCTTGGTTGACAGGGACAATTGGGCGGGCATGCGGGGATCACCCCAGGGGCCCGGCGTCAGGACACGGCAGATCACCCGGTGGGCCCGGGCGTGTCGCGGAGTTTCCGCGCGGGTACGCCCACCACGACGGCCCCGGGCTCGTCGACATCATGCACAACGGCCGCAGCGGCACCGATGACGACGCGTTCGGCAACGCGTACGCCCGGTAGGATCGTGCTGGAGGTGCCGGCATTGACCTCGGCACCCAGAGTGACCGCCCCCGAGACGGTGACCATCGGGTTCAGCGTCACATAGTCACCGAGCACGGAGTCGTGGCCGACCTGCGTACCCCGATCCACATGCACGAATCGGCCCACCCGCACGTTCGTCGTGACCTGGGCCCCGGCGGCCACGACACACCCGGGTCCCAACTCCACATCGGGCCCGATCAGCGCTCCCGGATGCACGAGCGTCGCCGGCTCGAACCCCCAGGCGATGACCTGCTCGCCGAGCCGCCGGCGTACCCCTCCGTTCCCGATCCCCACCACGAACCGCACCCCCGCACCCAGGCTCCGGATCGCCTCGGTCGGGCCGAGATGCGACGTTCCCAACCGTGCCAGGAGCGCAGGGTCGGGGAGGGCGTCGTCGAGGAAGCCGAGGAGCTCGTACGCCGGCTCCTCCGCGTTGAGATCCCGGACCAGGCCGAAGGTCTCCCGGCCGAAGCCACCGGCTCCGATGATGACGAGGGGAATGCGCGCTGTCACGGCCCTACCCTAGGCAATCGGCCGACCGATCCCGTGCCACTTAGCGGGATGACCGGGTCATTTTCAACACGTCAAAGAGAACTCCCGGCAACAAATGTCGACTCGCGTTGCTCCGGGGGCGGAGTCGGCGAGGACAAGCTGAAGAAATTTCGGGCCGAGGAAGCGCAAGCTCAAGCGGCCAAGGCGAGCTGACTGCCGGGAAGGGACGCCGATCGTCGGGGTTTTTGTCGAGATGGATGGTTTTCGGCGCTTTCGGTGGGGTTGGTACGCCTGCCCAGCGGCAGGGCAAGCTGAATGGACAGGACTCGACACCGCTTCCGCTGCGGACGCAATTGCATAGCACTCGAACCTCGACATCCAGCCCCCGAGGACGAACGCCAAGAGCCCCTGCACCTGTGGGCGCCTCAGCCTCAGAAGAGCAGAGCCTGTCCGGGATCGCCCAGGATCCGGGCGACGTCGGCGAGGAACAGCGATCCACCCTCACCGTCCATGAGCCGGTGATCGAACGAGATGGCCAGGGTGGTCACCCACCGCGGCACGATCCGCTCGTCGGCCCCCTCGCCCACGACCCACGGGCGCCGGGCGATCTGACCCAGGGCCAGGATGCCCGCCTCACCGGGGTTCAGGATCGGCGTACCCGAATCAATCCCGAACGGCCCCACATTCGTGATGGTGAACGTGCCGCCGCTGAGCT
Organism: uncultured Enemella sp.; assembly: GCA_964515145.1. Taxonomy (GTDB): domain Bacteria; phylum Actinomycetota; class Actinomycetes; order Propionibacteriales; family Propionibacteriaceae; genus Enemella. The sequence goes on along the minus strand of CAZEVN010000009.1, from coordinate 51,654 downwards.
CGCTCGGCTGCGTCCGGCCCTGCTTGGCGCGCTCGGTGGCCTCGTTCAGGGCGTACGCCAGCTCCAGCAGCTCCATGTTGGCCGCGTCCGGGATATTCGGCACGAGCAGCCCGCGCGGCGTGGCCGCCGCAATCCCCAGATTCACATGCCCGTGGAAGACGATCTCCTGCGCATCCTCGTCCCAGGAGGTGTTCATCTCGGGAGTACGCCGCAGCGCCAGGCAGACGGCCTTCGCCACGAGCAGCAACGGCGAGACCTTCACGTCCCGGAACTCGCGGCGCCTGCGGATGCGATCGAGGAGTTCCATCGATTCGGTGACGTCGAGGGTGACCCACTCGCTGGCATGGGGCGCGGTGAACGCCGACGACACCATGGCCGCCGCGGTCGCCTTGCGGACGCCCTTGATCGGCTCCCGCTTGGCCTCGAGACCGGGATGCCGGTGCTGGGAAACCGTCGAAGCGGGGGCGGACGCAGCCGCCGCGCGTGCCTCGAGATAGGCATCGACATCGACCCGCCGGATGACTCCGCCGGGCCCGGTGCCGGTGACCTCCGACAGGTCGACCCCCTGCTCCTTGGCGAACTTCCGCAGCGGCGGCTTGGCCAGCACCTTGTTGGCGGCCACGACGGCAGGATGCTGCTGCGCCGCCGGCTGGCCCGGCCGCGGCAACGGTTCGCCGGACGCCTGGGCCCGCACCGCGTGCAGCGGGGCCGGCTCGTCGACCGGCCGGCTCGCAGTGCGCTGTCCCTCGAACGTGTCCTCGGCCTGGTCGTGGGCCTTGGCGGCCCCTTCGTCGACCTCACGCGTACGCCGGGCCCGCCGCTTCGTCGCGCCTTCCGTCGGCCCATAGCCGACCAGATTCGGTTCCCGCTTCTGCTGGGCCGGTGCCGCAGCTTCAGCCGGAGCCGCCGCGGGCTCGGGCCCACTGCCGTCGTCGATCCGGATCAGGGGCGTACCCACATCCACGGTCTCACCCTCGGGAACCAGCAGCGCATCCACGCGCCCGGCCCAGGGGATCGGCAGTTCGACGAGCGACTTCGAGGTTTCGACCTCGACGACGATGTCGTTGATCTTGACCTCATCGCCGACCCCGACGAGCCAGCGCACGATCTCGGCCTCGGTCAGGCCTTCTCCGGGGTCGGTCAGGTTGAACGTCTTCACTTCGGCCTCCGGGGGATCAATAGGCGAACGAGCGGTCGACCGCATCGAGGATGCGATCGAGATCGGGGAGGTATTCCTCCTCGACCCGGCTCGGCGGATAGGGCACGTCATAGCCGCCGACACGGAGCACCGGGGCTTCCATGTCATAGAAGCACTGTTCGCTCAGCCGCGCGGCGAGCTCGGCACCCAGGCCATAGGAAACCTGCGCCTCGTGCACGACGATCGCCCGGGACGTCTTGTGCACCGACTTCACGACCGTGGCCATGTCGATCGGCGACAGGGTCCGCAGGTCGACCACCTCGAGCGACCTGCCCTCCTCGGCCGCGGCATCGGCAACCTGCAGGCAGGTCTTCACCATCGGGCCATAACAGAGCAGCGTCAGGTCGGTGCCCTCGCGGGCCACGCGGGCGGCGTGCAGGGGCAGCGGCTCCGACTCGCGGTCGACCTCGCCCTTGTCGTGATAACGCCGCTTGGGCTCGAGGAAGATATGCGGATCATCCGACGCGATGACCTGCTGGATCATCCAATAGGCATCGTTGGCGTTCGCACACGTCACGACCTTCAGCCCGGTCGTGTGCGCGAAATAGGCCTCGGGCGACTCGGAATGATGCTCCACCGCACCGATCCCGCCGCCATAGGGAATCCGCACCACGACCGGCACCTTGAGCTTTCCGCCCGTCCGGTGATGGATCTTGGCGAGCTGGGTGACGATCTGGTCGTACGCCGGAAAGACGAACCCGTCGAACTGGATCTCCACGACCGGCCGATAACCGCGCATGGCCATGCCGATCGCGGTCCCCACGATGCCGGACTCGGCGAGCGGTGAGTCGATCACGCGGTCCTCGCCGAACGTGGCCTGCAGTCCTTCGGTGATGCGGAACACGCCGCCGAGCTTGCCGATGTCCTCGCCCGCGAGGATGACCTTGGGATCGGATTCGAGCGCCTTGCGCAGGCCGGCGTTCAGGGCCTTGCCGAGAGTGAGCGTTTCTCCCATGTCACTCCTCCTCGAAGGACGACGCATAGTCGATATATGCGGCCTTCTGTTCGATGATGTGCTCGGTCGGCTCGGCATGGACGAGGTCGAAGCTGTCCTCGAGCAGGGGATCGGCGAGCGCGAGCGTACGCGCCCGGAAATCGGCCGCCACATCGTCCGCCTCGGCCGCAAGATCATCGAAGAACGAGTCCGCCACCGAACCCGAGCGGCGCAGATAGGCGCGGACGCGCTCGATCGGATCCTTCAGCTTCCAGCTCTCGAGCTCGGCGTTGAGTCGATATTTGGTCGGATCGTCCGAAGTCGTGTGAGCGCCCATGCGATAGGTGAACGCCTCGATGAACGCCGGCCCTTCACCCGCCCGCGCGCGGTCGAGCCCCCAGGAGGTCACGGCGAAGCTGGCCAGGACGTCGTTGCCGTCGACCCGAATGCCGGGCATGCCGAATCCGTCGGCCCGGCGGGCGATCGGGATGCGCGACTGGCGGGTCGTCGGGACCGAGATGGCCCACTGGTTGTTCTGGCACAGGAACACGATCGGCGACTGGAACGAGGAGCTGAACACCAGGGCCTCGTTGACATCGCCCTGTGACGTCGCACCGTCACCGAAATAGGCCAGCACAGCCTCGTCGGTGTCGGGATTGCCGGTCGCGGTCGCGCCGTCGGCAGTGATGCCCATCGCATAACCGACTGCGTGCAGCGCCTGCGAGCCCACGACCATCGTGTAAGGGTGGAAATGGCCCTCGTTGCCGGCCCAGGAGCCCAGATCGACGCCGCGGAACACCGCCGACAGCGCCACCGGGTCGAGCCCGCGCACCCACGCGACCGCCGTTTCGCGATAACTGGGGACGACATAGTCCTGCTGCTTCGCCGCCCGACCGGAGCCGACCTGCGCCGCCTCCTGACCGGTCATCGACGCCCAGAGACCCAACTGGCCCTGGCGCTGCAGCGCGGTGCCCTCGGTATCGATGCGCCGCGCAATCACCATGTCGCGGAGAAAGCCGGCGATCATCTCGTCGTCACCCTGGAAGGAGAAGTCGGGATGTTCGACCCGCTCACCCTCCGGCGTGAGGAGCTGAACGAGGCCCGAATCGGGAGTGTCGCTCACTGCACACCTTTCATTACGGAACCGTAGGTTTCTGAGTGATCAAAGCATGATTTGACGAGTTGCCGCACCCCTTGGACGTCACAAACTCATCCAGCGAGCGTTGGTGGATTGTGCCAAACGCCTGCTTCGACCCCGTCGTCCAACTCAAGGACGTTCGAGCCGAACCCGGCCGCCGGACGCCTCGGTGAGGGCCGCATCGATCTCGTCGGGTCGGCGGTCGAGATGATCGATTTGGTACGCCAGCCCGTGCGGTGAGCAGAGAATGCGCTGTGGGTCCTCGTCGGTGAGCACGAACCGAACCTCCCGCCACGGGTGGGACTTGTGCTTCGGGAACACGATTCCGTCGGCCTCGATCGCGAACGCCAGCGGATCGTGAACGGGCCCCGACGCGGCCTTGCGGCGATGGTCCCAGCCCGCATAGCTGGCGTACAGGCCTGAGAAAACGATCACGATCGCGAACAGGATCGACCAGCCCTCGGCCTGGAGAACTCCCAGGATCACGCCGACCACCGCAACAATCAGCCCCGGGACGATCAGGACAGCGGTGCCGAGCGAAGACGTCCAGAAGCTCCGATAGGCGTGCTGGCCCTGCGAATTGATGCTGACGACGAAGGGCTCCACGCGCGTCAGGTTAATCGTCCGACCCGCTCGGGAACATTTGTGTGCTGCCGCGCATCCGATCTTCGACACTCACGCCACCACGGAGCCCCCATGATTCACGAACCCGAACCCGACTCGCGCACGCCGTATTCTCCTGCCATGAGCGTTCAGCCCGCCCCCGGCAGCTATGCCCCGACCGGACCCCGACCGCACTGGCCGATCCTGCGCAAGAAGCAGGTTTTCGTGGTGCCGATCATCGCGATCGCCGTCGGTGCGATCGTCATGACGATCCTGATCCTGATTGCGGTGCTCCCGACGCCGCCGATCGGCATCCTCGCGGTGGTGATCTCGGCCCTCGCGTCCGCTGTCGGCATCTTCCTGTTGACCTGGCTCGACCGATGGGAGCCCGAACCACCCCACCTGCTGATCTCGGCGTTCTTCTGGGGCGCCGGCGTCTCGGTCCTGTTCGTCTTCCTGATCAGTCCCGTCCTGGCGCTCGTGGGCGGCAGCGGTGACTTCTTCGGTGCCGTGATCTCCGCACCGCTCGTCGAGGAATCGGGCAAGGGCCTGTTCCTGGTGCTGGTCCTGCTGGTCACCAGGCGCGGCCGAGCCGAGTTCAACTCCCTGACCGACGCGCTCGTGTACGCCGGCTTCGTCGGCATCGGCTTCTCGTTCGTCGAGGACATGCTCTATATCTCCGGCCAGGAGTCGGTCAGCGGCGCGCTCACGGTCGCCGGGTTGCGCATCGGTCTCGGGGCGTGGGCCCACTCGATCTATACGGCTATGACCGCCATCGGCCTCTGGCTCGCCGTCAGCCAGCGCGGCCCGTCCCGGTATGTCTGGCCGTTCGTCGGCTGGGCTGTCGCCGTGATGCTCCATGCGATCCACAACGGCTCGGCCTTCCTCGGCCTCGGCGCCTGGGCGCTGTCGTTGCTGTTGTTCTCCCTGCCCGCCTTCATCGTGTTCGTCCTCATCGCGGTGCGCTCCCACCGCCGTGAGGGCAAGGTCATCCAGGGCCAGATCCCGATCATGGTCCACAACGGCTGGATCACCCCGGATGAAGCCAACTGGCTCGGCAACCTCCGCAGCCGGCGCATGGCCCTCGCCCACGCCAAGAGCCAGGGGTCGGTCGAGCGCAAGCGCGTCGCCGGGTTCCGCGACAACGTCACCGAGCTGGCCTTCGTGCGGGATCGCCTCGACCGGATGGGTCCGCCCTACAGCCCCGAGCTCATGCAGCAGCACGACGAACTCGTCGGCATCATCAATGCCAACAAGGAATGGGTGCAGCAACAGCTCGCACCCGCTCCCCAGGGCTGGCAGCCCATGCCGTCGCAGCCCGGCCTGGACTATCGCGGTCCGGGCATGCCCTGATCGATCTGCCCTGACCTGCTAGGCCCTGACCGGCACGCCCGTCCAGCACCGTCCCCGGCACACGCTCCTCGTGGCGTGTGGCCGGGGACGGTACGTTGGGGTCTGTGACGATCTCGGTACGCATCATCCCGGCCACCAGGCACCTGGAGTTCATCCGCTCCCAGGCTTCCGCGTCCTTCCTGCAGACGCCGGCGTGGGGCACGGTGAAGTCCGAGTGGGACTCCGAATCGCTGGGCTGGTTCGACTCCGACAACACCATGATCGGCGCCGGCCTGGTGCTCTATCGAAAAGTGCCGAAGGTCGATCGTTGTCTGGCCTATCTCCCCGAGGGCCCGGTCACCGATTGGGGCAAGGTCGAGGCCCGGGAGTTCCTCGCCCCCCTCGTGGAGCATGTGAAGGAGCGGGGTGCCTTCGGCGTACGCATCGGGCCGGCTTTCCTGGCCCGCGCGTGGGATGCCGACACGATCAAGGCGGCCATCGCCGACCCCGACATCCGGACCCTGTCCGAGGTCGAGCCCGATGAGATCAACCCCATCGGGACCAGGCTCCACAATGCGCTGCGCTCGCTGGGCTGGCATCCCCCGAAGCCCGAGGGCGAGGGGTTCGCGGCGGGGCAGCCGCGGTTCAACTTCTGGCTGCCGCTGACCCATGCCGATGGTCGCCCCAAGACCTCCGATGAGGTCCTCAAGGGCATGAACCAGCTCTGGCGACGCAACATCAAGAAGGCCGCCAAGGCTGGTGTCGTCGTCCGCAAGGGCACCCGGGGCGATCTCCCGGCCTTCCACACCGTCTATCTGGAGACCGCCGAACGCGACAACTTCACCCCGAGGCCGCTCGACTATTTCGAGACCATGTGGGACGCGCTGCGCGGGGAGGACCCCGACCGCATCCGGCTCTATCTCGCGGAGCACGAGGGCGATGTCGTGGCCGCGACCACGTGGGTCAGGGTTGGCGAACATACGTGGTATTCCTATGGCGCCTCGACCGCCGCCAAGCGCGATGTGCGCGGCTCGAACGCGATCCAGTGGCAGATGATCCAGGACGCAATCGCCGCCGGGGCGACTGTCTATGACCTCCGCGGCATCACCGAATCCGTGGCCGACGACGATCCCCATCTCGGGCTGATCCAGTTCAAGGTCGGCACGGGTGGGCGCGCTGTCGAATACCCCGGCGAATGGGATCTGCCGATCAACCGACCGCTCTATCTGGCCTTCGACACCTATATGAACCGGGGTGCCATCGTCGCCCAGGCCAAGTCGGTCGCCCGCAACCCTGTCGGCCTGTTGCGCCGCGCCCTGCGCCTGACCCGCAAGCCCGTCGGGGCGGTGCGTACGCTCAGCAGAGCCATTCGGACCGGACACTGACCATGACCGGCTGCAAGGTGGTGTGCCTCCATTCCGCGTTCGGGTTGACCGAGGGGGTGCTGGAGTTCGCCGACCTGCTGCGGGGCGAGGGCTGCGAGGTGACGACCCCCGACTTCTATGACGGGCGCAGTTTCGACACCGTCGCCGACGGCGTGGCCCATCGCGACGAGATCGGCTATCGGGAGCTGCTGGCGCGCGTGGCTGACGTCGAGGTCGACGGAGCCGTGCTGATCGGGTTCTCGCTCGGCGCCTCGTTTGCGCAGCGACTGGCCCGCCCGGGCGTACGCCTCGTCGCGCTGATCGGGAGCCTGGATCCCCTGCCGCCGGAGAAACTCTGGTGCGGCGTCGACGTGCAGTTGCACCAGTTTGCCGACGATCCCTGGGTGGACGACGAGGACGTGCCCGGCTTCCGCTCGGCCGTCGAAGGATCCGGAGCGATGTTCGAACACTTCGTGACCCCCGGCGAGGGGCACCTCTTCACCGAACGCACCCAGCGCGAATACGACCGGGAACTCACCGAGCGCACCGTCGACCGGATCGTCGCACACCTGCCATAGAGCCCATCGAAGGGACGAGCATGAACTGGTTCGATGCCGGCGGAGCCGAATATGCGCAGTTCCGACCCCACTATCCGGCCGACCTGGTCGGGATTTTGACCGAGACGGCCCCCGGTCGGACCCTGGCGGTCGATGTCGGATGCGGCAGTGGCCAACTGACGGTCGCCCTGGCAGAAGGGTTCGAGAGTGTCCTCGGACTCGACCCCAGTGAATCTCAGTTGACCCATGCGCTCACCCACGAGCGGGTGACCTATCGGGTTGCTCCCGCGGAGCAATTGCCGGTCGCCGACGGATCGGTGGACCTGGTCACGGCGGCCCAGGCGGCGCATTGGTTCGATCTCCCCCGCTTCTATGCCGAAGTGCGGCGCGTGCTGGTCCCGGGCGGAGCGTTGGGGCTGGTTTCCTATGGCCGGCAACGTCTGGAGGAGGATGTCGACGCTCGCTTCCAGAGGTTCTATGCCGAAGAAGTCGGGGCCTATTGGCCGGCCGAGCGACAGCATGTGGATGCGGGCTATCGGACGCTCGAGTTCCCGTTCGAGGAGTTGCCGGTCCCTCCGCTGGAGATCCGCAAGGGGTTCCGATTGGCCGAGCTGCTGGGCTATGTGTCGACCTGGTCCTCCACCCGCCGCGCGCGTGAGGTCGGCCGCGAAGACCTGTTGGAGCGGTTCGGGGCCGACATGACCGAGCTGTGGGGCGATCCCGAACGCGTACGCGAGGCTTGCTGGCCCGTGAACGTGCGTTTGGCCCAGTTTCCCTGACGGCAATGTCGGCTCGCCGCACGCGAGCGGACCTTCCCTCAGCCTGTCAGGCGCCCCAATACCTGAACGGTGTCGGACCATTCGGCGACGAGATCGGCACGAGCGCGGGCAACACGGGACCGAATCGTGCCCACCGCCACACCGACGATGTCCGCCGCCTCGGCGTACGAGAATCCGCACACCTGCGTCAGCACCAGCGCCTCCCGTTTGGCCGGATCCAGCGAGGCGAGCATCGTCTCGATCTCCACGCGGCGGTGGGGGCCGGGGACACGAGGATCCTGTGCGCGTTCGGTCGACACCATGGGCGGTTGGCCGACCTCGCGCCGCACCCGATCCGCAGCCGTCCGGCGCGCGATCGTCAACAACCAGGACCGCACGGTCGATTCGCCCCGGAAACCCGGCAACGCATCCATCGCGCGGAGATAGGTCTCCTGGGTCAGGTCGTCAGCCGCATCTTCACCGGCGAGATGAGCCAGGAAGCGGCGTACGTCTCCCTGCGTCAGCCGGATGAACTCACCCAGCGCCGCCCGATCACCCGCGCGCGCCGCGAGCGCATGGGCCGTGGCACGCGCATCGGCGATCGCGCGGTCGGCGGGACGGGAAGACACGGCGTCAGCCTATAGGCGTCGGCAGTTAGGCTCGGCCACATGAGCGAGGTGCGCTGCCCCGACCCGGAACTGTGGCGTCCGGCGCTGTCGGCGCGCCTGGACGGTGAGGATCCCGGCATCCCCAGCGACGAACTGACCCATCACCTGGCGGTGTGCCTGGACTGCGCTGATTGGTACGCCCGGCTGGCCGGGTTGTCGGATCGGCTCACGGGTGCGGATTCCGGCGCCCCGGATCTGACCCGTCGATTGATCGGCCTCACCGAGGCGCACATCTGTGGCTGCCACCGCGGTGAGGCGTGTGAGTGCACCGACTGCCAGTGTGCCGACTGCACCTGCGGGCACGTGGCTGTTGCAGGGCCCGCTCCAACACGCGGAGAGTGAGCGACCGACGATTCCTGTCGGCCGCGCATGCGATGCTGTCTGCGATGAAGACGCTGCTCGCCCTGGACGGAAACTCGGTGCTCCACCGGAGTTTCCATGCCGGCGCGCGCACGGGCTTCCGCACGTCGGCGGGCCGACCGGGGTGGGCAGTCCGGGGGCTGCTCGAACAATTGGTGGCCGCTGCCGATCGCGCCTGCGCGGATGCGGTGGTGATCGGTTTCGATGACCCGGAGGCCTCGATCCGGCGGGACCGCTGGCCCGACTACAAGGCCCAGCGCCCCGACAAGCCCGAGACCCTGATCGATCAACTCGCCGACGCGGCCGAATTGCTCGCGGGGATGGGCCTGCCCGTCGTCGTGCCGATCGGGCTCGAGGCCGACGATGTCCTGGCCGCTGCGTCCCGGGCGGCTACCGCGGCCGGCTGGCAGAGCGTACTCGCCACGTCCGACCGCGACGCCTTCGCCCTCATCGACGACACCACACGGGTCCTGCGGCTGATCAACGGCGGGGTGGATGCCTCGCCCATGCTGACCCCGGAGCGACTGAAGCTGCTGACCGGCGTGACGCCCCAGCAATACCGCGATCTCGCAGCCCTCCGGGGGGACCCGTCCGACAACCTCCCGGGAATCAAAGGGATCGGCAAAGTCGTGGGCGCGCGCCTGCTCGCCGAGTTCGGCAGCGGCGAGGCCCTGTTCGACGATCTCGATGCGGGTGGAGAACGCTGCCGCACGTGTGCCGGGCCCGCTCTCACCGCCCGGCTCGCCACCGAGGAGGCGCGGGAGCGCTGGGAGTTCAACCGCCTGGTGATGACCCCGCATGCCGACGTGACCGTCGACGCCGAGGTGCTTGCGACCCGCATCCCGCTGCCGGCCGACCCGATTCGCCAGGGCTTCCGCGCCTATGAGCTGAGCCCCCGCACCGCCCTCTCCGTCCTCTGTTGTGGGGACGTCTCGGTGCCACAGCCCGCTGACTCCGATCCCGGCTGGCAGCCGACTCGACAGTTCGCGCGCCGATTCCCGCCTCTGCCCAAGAAGGATGCGGTGTTGCAGGAAACGCTGTTCTGATAACCGCCTCCCGAATCCTTGGGGAGATCCCAGGGTCGGGTTCGCGTGGCCCGGAGTCGTGGACAGCGACGGACGGATAGCCTGAAGAAGTGACAGGGCTGACTCTGACGATCGACACCACTCGCTGGCATGACCATCTCCGCGCCTTGGCCGAACGCGTGCCGGGCATCGTGCCGGTGGCCAAGGGCAACGGCTATGGCTTCGGCCTCCGGCAGCTCGCCGATGAGACCACGCGGCTGGGTCTGCGGACCCTGGCGGTGGGGACACCGGCGGAGGCGGCCGAGGTGAAGGAATATTTCGACGGCGACATCGTCATCCTGTTGCCCTGGGAGCCCAACGACCCTCATGCCGTCGAACAGGCCCGCGATCCGCGCGTCATCGTCACGGTCTCCCGCCTGACCGACCTCGAGATTCTCGCCAACCTCGGCGGCGACAAGCCACGCGTGTTGGTTGAGGTCCTCACGTCAATGCGCCGCCACGGGCTCCCGGTCGAGGACCTGCAGGCGATCGACATGTGGAAGGACTTCCTGGCCATCGAGGGCTGGACGATCCACCTGCCGATGCGGGGCGACAACAACAACCGCGTCGAAGCCGACAAGCTCGGCCGCGCCGCGCTGGCCGTGTTCGACGCGCCCCTGTGGTTCTCCCACCTGCCGACCGCCGACTATCTCGCGATGGCCGCCCGCCTCGGCGAGGGCAAGGCCCACCTGCGGATGGGCACCACGCTGTGGCTCGGTGAACCCGGGGCCCTGCGGACCACCGCCACCGTGCTCGATGTGCATCCCATCAAGCGCGGACAGCGGGTCGGCTATTGGCAGCGTCCCGCCGCAGCCGATGGCTATGTGGTGGTCGTTTCCGGCGGCACCGCCAATGGCATCGGGCTCGAGGCCCCCACCTCCGCCAAAACGCTCAAGTCCCGCGCCGTATCCTTTGCGACGGGTGCGCTGGAGGCAGCCGGCCGGGCCCTGTCGCCCTACACGATCCTGGGCGAGAAGCGCTGGTTCGCCGAGCCTCCCCACATGCAGTCGTCCCTGGTCATGTTGCCCGCCAAGGTCGAGCCGCCCAACGTGGGCGATGAGTTGCCCGTCGACGTGCGCAACACGATCGCGACGTTCGACCAGATCATCTTCGTCTGATCCGGTCCGACAGGCTCAATCCTCGCTCAACAGGCCGAGGCCCCCTGAGGCTCGATCCGCACGATGCTGCCCTGATCGAGGCTGAAGGTCGCGGCGTGCCTTTGGCATGTTCGGGCGTCGGAATCGAGTTGCACCCAGGTGGCCAACGTCTCGGCCCCCTCGGGTGCCGTGACGATGTTGAAGGCGAACGTTCCGGCGTACTCCTCCGCGAGCTTCTCCTTCGTCCACTCCTGCTGCAGCGGGGGCGCGAGCGTACCCCGCGCGCGATCCCACTCCCCGCTGTTGAGCGCGCCGAACCACTGGCCGAGTTGCGTACGCGCGGTCGGCGCGGCCGTACCGCCCACGGTCGTGACCACTCCCGGACCTGACGAACTGGCACAGACTTCGAGCATGGGCGGCTGTCCGGTGGGGCCCAGGAGGGGATCCGCGATGACGTCGAGCCCGGCGACGAGCAGTTCGGCCTGATCGTCGGGGCCCTGCACGATCATGCCGACCAGGTGTCCGTCCTCACCGACGACGGGTGCTCCGAGGAGGCCCGGGTCAGAGGCCCCCGTCATCCGCGCCACGCGATGCTGGCCATCGGGCGAGTCAATGGTGACACCCACCTCGGTGATCGAACCGACAACCGTCCGGGGCTTGCCGCGCGCGGGCTGTTGCGCCTCCGTCGTCCAACCCAGGGTGGCGACGCGCTCACCGGAGGTCAACTGCCGGGTTCCCAGCACGAAGGTATGGCCCCCCAGCGGTGTGGTCGGACGAAGGATCGCCAACCCGGCGGTGGTATCGATTTTGGCCACCTCCGCCGTGACGATCCGATCTCCGCTGAGCAGGGTGATCACGCGCGCACCCGAAACTGCCCGGGCAGAAGTCACGAGCAGGCCCTCTGATCCGAACTGATAGGCCGTCCCGATGCCGGTGCCCGTGCAGGTGGTCGCCACCATGCGATGAGCTCCCGTGGACACGCGCAGTCCCACCTCGTCGAACGGTGCCTCGGGCGGGGGATCGGACGACTCGGATGGGTCGGCGGGCAGCGGTTCCACCGTCGGAACGGGTTCGGAAGGCGGAAGCCCTCCCGGGCCCACCGGGCCGCCACCGGGCCGCAGGACCATCGCCACGACCACGCCCAGGACGACAGCGAGCACGAAGACGCCGACGACCAGGCCCACGATCTTGCCGGACAGCCGGGGCGGAGTCGGTCGGCTGGGCGGCATCGTCATGACCTGGGATTGGGTCTCTGGCCCTCCGAATCGGGTCCCGACAAAGGTGCCGTCCGGCTTGAACACCGGCTGATTGTGGGCCAGGCCGCAGGCCGGGCACGCCCGCGCGTCATCGGGCACGGGAGCACGGCAGTTTGGACAGGTCGTGGCCACCGAACCCCCTTCGTCTTGCTGGGCTCAGGCTACTCCGGGTTCGGGCCGGGGCTCTCCACTGCGTCAGCGACGGAGCTTGGCCCACATCGCGCCTGTGTCGGCATCCGTCCAGCCCATGCGCTTGAGCATGGCCTCGACGCTTCCATGTTCGGACCTGGCATAGTCCAGGAACGCCTGCATCGTCTCTGGCCGGGTCATATGGGACGACAAGGGCCGACCCGAGAGATTCTCGCGATAGGTCTCGGACCCGATCAACCGATCGATGATCGCCTGCATCCGTTCACTCGACGCCGCATAGTCATCGACGACCGCAACCGGGTCTGCGCCGGCGAGCACCAGTGAGAGCGCGACCGCCGTGCCCGTCCTGTCCTTTCCTGCGGCGCAATGCACCAGGGCCGCGCCGCGGGCGTACGCAATCGCGCGAAGTGCGGCGATGACCGACTCGGGGCGCTCGTTGAGGAAGGAGAGGTAGGTCGAGGCGAACGCATCGTCGACCTTGATGGTGGGCTTCTTGTCCTTGAACGGCAGGGCGTCCCCGGGGAGCTCGTCGACCGGCTCCTCGTTGTCGGGCAGGACATCCTCGACATCGTTCACATCGGCCCGGTCGAACTTCTCGGGAATGAACGAATAGTGGTGGATCGCCACGGCCGGATGCCCGGTCAGGGGGCCGGGCCCCTCGTGATGCAACTCATAGAACGAGCGCAGGTCGATGACATCGGTCACCTGCAGACCGAGCAGCCGCTCGATATCACCCGCGGTGAGATCCTGCAGGTTGTCGCTGCGCAGCAGCCTCCCGGCGCGGATCTCGTCCCCGTCCGTGGTCGGCGTACCCCCCACGTCCCGCGCGTTCACCAGTGAATCGAACTCCAGCCACATCACATGCCGATCCTAGGAGAACCACCCGAACCGTGAGTTAACGCCTTGCGTCGGCCGGGTGGTGGTTTACTCCGTCCCGAACCAATCGCCCAGCGAACAGGATCCACCACCGATGAGCGAACCATCCACTGCTGCTCCGGCGGCCTCGCGCGCCGGATCGCGGATCGGTCACCTCCGGGCGGTGGTACGCCGGCAGCCCGCGGCCGCCTGGGTCTGGTCGGGGCTGGCTTTCCTTGCCTACTGGCTCTTTGCCACTCTGCAGTGGCGACGTTTCGAGTCACCGTCATATGACCTGGCGATCTTCACCCAGATCCTGCAGCGGTATGCCCGGTTCGAAGCCCCGATCGTGACGGTGCTCGGTGCCGACTACAACGGTCTGGGCAACCATTTCCATCCGATCCTGGTGTTCCTCGCGCCGTTCTATGCGCTGTTTCCGAGCGCCTACACGCTCCTGGTCCTGCAGGTCCTCCTCATCGCCGTATCGGTGTTCTTCGTCACCAGGACGGCACACGAACATCTTGGCGTGCTGGGCGGCTGGCTGATCGGTGGGGCGTACGCGTTCTCCTGGGGCGTCCAGCAGGCGATGGCGGTGCAGTTCCACGAGGTCGCCGTCGGGGCACTGCTCCTGGCCGTCGCACTCTGGGCGCTGATGCGCGGATCGTGGGTGACGGCGGCCATCTGGGGAGGCCTGCTGGTCTTCGTGAAGGAGGATCTGGGGCTCACGGTTGCCGTGCTCGGGGTCGTGCTGGCCTGGCGTTCCGGCCGCTGGATCCTGGGGCTCGGCCTATCGGTCTGGGGGCTCGGCATGACCCTCCTGACGATGCTGGTGATCCTCCCGGCGTTGAATCCGGAGAAGAAATACGAGTTCACCCACTTTCTCCCCACCGAGGAATCGTCCGGCGGGCCGTTCACGATGGTCGCCGAAGTCCTCACCAATGACGTCAAGATGTCCACAGCCCTGCTCATCGTGATGTGTTCGGGCTTGTTCATCCTCCGCTCGAACATAGGCCTCATGGTCCTGCCGACGCTCGCGTGGCGATTCCTCTCCACGAACCACGGATACTGGGGCGCGACTTGGCATTATTCGCTGGTGCTCATGCCCATCATCTTCAGCGCTGCCGTCGACGGAATCCGCTCATTGAAGGCGTCGAAGGTGCCGTTTCTCGCGTCCTATGCCCGGCGGGGTGTCGTCATCATTGCGACTTTCGCCGTGGCGATTGCCAATCAATTGCCACTGTTCGAGCTGAGAAACCCGGAACGCTGGAGCACCGGCGAACGCCAGGAGACCGCACAGACCATCCTGCGCACCATTCCGGAAGGTGTGACGGTGAGCACCGACGTGTCCCTGATGTCCTATCTGACGTCGGGCAGGGAGGTCTATTACATCGGTGAACAGGGCAACCCCGTCCCCGACTATCTCGTGGTCGACAACCTCGCCGGTGGCTGGTCAGGACCGGTGGAACTGCTGACCTATTCCGGCCACATCCATCCGGACACGCGCTGGGAGAAGATCATCGACGAACAGGGCTATCAGGTGGCCCGGCGCATCGGCTGAGCCTCGACCTCAGTCGCAGTTGTCGCAGATGCCGGTGGCAGGAAGCTCGACGAAGCAGGTCGGGCACATCGGCCGGACCCGGTCCTCGCGCTTCACCGTGCGCCGACTGGGGGCCTTCTTGGGCTCGGCTTCCCGACGAGTACGCCCCCCTGCCCGCGCGGAGGCCGCCTTCTCCCGCGGCCTTCGCGCACCGTATGCCTCGTAGCAGGAGAACCGGGCGTCCGTGTCGGTGGGAACACCGGGCAACTCGACCAGGGCGCCCAGCCGGGGCTTGCCGGCCTCGACGCAGCGGGAGTTGATCTCGGACAGGACCCCGTCCAGCCAGTCCTCGCTGTCCATGTCGGTGCGGATCCCCGTGCGACGCTGGATTTCACCGGCGAGATCGTCATAGCCGATCGACCGATTCCAGCGTTTGGCAATCTCAGCGAGGATCTCGTGGGCCCGGAGTGTCCACTCCTGGCGGGCTTCTGCGAGTGTGACGGGGCGATGGTCGGAGTCCTGCCAGATGCCGGTCACATTTTCCTCCTGCGCAAGCGGTGGCCGGGTCCAAGGTTAAACCCTCGAGCGGCCCCTCCCAACACCTGGAATCAGCCGGGCAGGCGCATCAGCATGATGACGTGACGATAGTCCATGAGCTGCTCACCGTCGATCTCCGCCAAACCGGTGATGAGGCAGGGCTTGCCGGGTGCGGTGAAGGAGAAATGGGCGAACGGAGCGTCGAGCACCGTCAGCGCATCGAGGAGATAGCCCGGGTTGAAGCCGGCCGCTGTGATGGGCGGCTCGCCACCGGCATGGTTCTCCACGGTCGCAGAAATGGCCTCGGATGCCTGGGCCTGGTCGCCGGTCGCCGCTTCGAGGACCACCGAGTCCTCACCGATCATCATCCGCAGCGACGTATTGCGCTCCGCCACCAGCGCCACGCGCTTGGCTGCGGCGATGAGCTCCGCCGTATCCGCCCGCACCGACAGCGCCGGCTGGATGCTCATCAGGTGACGGACCTTGGGAAACTCGCCGTCGAGCAGGCGTGTGGTGGTCTCGCGCATGCCGCCCGGGCCGGTGCCGGAGAAGCCGATCAGGCCGTCGCCCGAGCCGCCGGCAGCGAGCGAAACGTTGACGGCCTCGCCCGCGGTCATCGATTTGGCGGTCTCGGCCAGCACCTTGGCGGGCACGAGCGCGGCCCCACTCGCCTGCGGCGAATCGGGCTGCCAGGTGATCTCTTTCAGCGCCATGCGATAGCGGTCGGTGGCGAGCAGTGAGAGCGTCTCGCCGTCGAGCTCCATGCGTACGCCGGTGAACACCGGCAGCAGCTCGTCGCGGCCGGCGGCGACGACGACCTGGCTGACGGCCTCGGCGAAGTCGACCGAAGCAACCCGGCCCGCGGACTCGGGCATGGTCGGCAGCGCCGGATATTCGGCCACCGGCAGCGTCTGAAGCGTGAAGCGGGCCGAGCCGCACACGAGCTCCATGCGCGAATCGTCGGCGGTGATGTCGACGGGCTTGTTGGGCAGCGACCGGGAAATATCGGCGAGCAGGCGGCCCGAGATGAGCGCTTCCCCCTCATCGGCGACCTGGGCGTTGACGCTGATCTGGGCCGAGGTCTCATAGTCGAAACTCGACATCACGACACCTCCGGCGTCCGCGCGGACCAGCAGCCCGGCCAGGACCGGCACACTCGGCCGGGTCGGCAGGCTGCGGGCGACCCACGCCACCGCTTCAGCCAGCACATCTCGCTCCAGGCGGATCTTCACGCTCATCTCCCTTGCACAGCCGTTGGGCCCTGTGATCATAGCGCTGTGTCAATGCCGTCACGTCATCGAACAGCCAGAACCGGGCCTCGACAACCGTCGGATGCTCCACCAGGGCCGTGCGTACGGTCTCGATCGCCACTCGGGCACCCAGCTCGAGCGGATAGCCATAGACCCCGCAGCTGATCGCCGGGAACGCCACGCGCGCGCAGTCGTGAGCCGCCGCGAGGGCGATGGAGTTGCGATAGGCCGCGGCGAGCAGTTCTGGCTCACCCCGATGGCGGCCGTGCCAGACGGGGCCGACCGTATGGATGACATGCCGCACCGGCAGGCGATAGGCCCCGGTGATGCGCGCCTCCCCCGTGGGGCACCCGCCGAGAGTGCGGCACTCGGCGAGCAACTCCGGCCCGGCCGCCCGATGGATCGCCCCGTCCACTCCACCCCCGCCGAGGAGGCTCGAGTTGGCAGCGTTGACGATCGCATCGGCGCCGGAATCGGTCGTGATGTCGCCCCGGTGGAGAGTGATGGAGGTCATGGAGAGACGGTACGCGACCCCCGCTCACCAGCGGACGATGATCTCCCCGCCCTGGAAACGTTGGGTGCACTCGCCGGGTCGGCACGACTCACTGCCGATCGGATAGCCATAACGGCCGTTCTCCCACCCGGTGCCTCCCCAGATGTCACGAATCGCGCCGCGGACGGGATGAGCTCCGGTGCCCGGCGACCAATAGATCGACCCGCCCTCGTAGCGCTGGAAGCAGCCGCGATCCTTTAGCGTGCAGAACTCCCGCGAGGTGGGATAGCCGAGCGGGCCGGCCTCCCATCGCTGGTCCGACCAGGCGTCGAAGATGGCACCCCACACGGCATGGGTCCCATTGCCGGGGCTGTAGTAGATGTTGCCACCCTGGAAGCGCTGGAAGCAGCCGCGGTCGCGGATGGTGCAGAACTCCGGACCGGTCGGATAGCGCAGCTGGCCACCCTCGGCTCCGAGCTCCTGATGGGTCGCGCCGATCGCGCCCCAGGTCTCCCAGGCACCCGAGGCAGGGCTCCAGAAGATGGACGCCCCCGTGAAGCTCTGGACACATCCGGAATCGCGCAGGGCGCAGCTCTCACCGGTGGTCGGATAGCCGGGGCGACCCAACTCCCAACCCAGATCCTGCCAGCGATCACCGATCGCCCCGAGGACCGGATGCACACCGGTTTCGGCCGTCCAATAGAGCCAGCCGTTGCGCAACTGCTGGAAGCAACCACTGCGGGCGAGACCGCAATATTCGCCGGTCACGCTGGCTCCGAGCCGGCCGCCGGACCCGCCCAACTGGGCGTACGCACGGGAAATCGGGGTCGCAAAGCGATCCATGCCGACAAGACGGACCTGGTCCTGGCCGCCTCCGTTGGACGTTGCGATCAGCAGCCGGCCATCCGAGGCCCCGACGACAGTACGGACGCGACCGAGTTCGCCCTGCAGCCAGCGGCGCGGGGTCCCGCCCTTGGCGGGCACGGTCCAGACGGACTGGCCGCGGAGGGCGCCGATGAAGATCATGTCGTTCACGATGGCCAGGCCCGAGGGTGACATTTCGGCGGGGGTCCAGACGTGCACCGGGTTGACGAAGCGCGCATCGTGGCCCATTCCCTCGACGATCGGCCAGCCATAGTTGCGGCCGGGTTCGATCAGGTTGAGTTCATCCCAGTCCGTTGCACCGAACTCGCTGGCCCACATGCGGCCCATCGAATCCCAGGCCATCCCCTGGACGTTGCGATGGCCGAGAGACCAGACGCGACTGCCGAACGGATTGCCGGCCGCCGCGCGACCGGAGCGATCGACCCGGAGGATCTTGCCGCCCAGGCTTCCGGGGTCCTGGGCGCGGTTGCGCACGCCACCGTCACCGGTCGACACATAGAGATAACCATCAGGACCGAAGGCAAGGCGGCCACCGTTGTGGCTCTCCGAGGCCGGGATGCCACCGACGATGGTCGTCAGGTTGGTCACGCGCGTGCCGTCGTAGTCGAAGCGCACGACTTCGTTGCCCCGGGTCGTGGTGCGGTAGGCGAAGACCACTCGGGGGTCGACGGGGTCGACAACGAGGCCGAGGAGCCCACCTTCGCCGGTCGCCCGGACGTCGGGGATGCTCGTGACGGTTCGGGTGCCGGTCGGGGTGGCATGGAGGAGCTCGCCGGCCCGGGTGGTCATCAGGACCGACTCGTCCGGGAGCTGGGCCACGCCCCAGGGCAGGGTGAGGCCCGTGGCGACGGGTACGCCGGAGCCTCCCGGCCAGGCTCTGGGTTCAGCAGGGTCGGCCGGGTCCGCAGCAGCGAACGAGGTCACCAACGTTGTGGAGGCCACGAGAGCGAGGACGGTCAACAACCGTGCGATCAAGGGGAAGGGTCGCATGGCAAAACCAGACCACAATCCACAGCTTTGCGCGTCCCGACATTCTATGAGAGTTCAGAAATTGTAATTCTCGTAATTGTCATAGCACCTGTGG
The DNA here is from genome assembly GCA_964515145.1 of uncultured Enemella sp. GTDB lineage: Bacteria > Actinomycetota > Actinomycetes > Propionibacteriales > Propionibacteriaceae > Enemella. The sequence continues at coordinate 32,534 of CAZEVN010000009.1, read as the reverse complement.
AAAGTGTGGATAACCCTGTGAATAGCGTTGTCAACAGCGATTTGGGCCGCTGGGATGAGATGTGGGAAACCAAGAACTACACGGGGAGGATTTGAGGATGACTCCGTGAGCGCCGGGCGATGTGCACAGGCAGGGTGCCTGCTTCCGGTGATCGCCCCCAGGTTGTCCACAGGTGATGGACATCTTGTGAACACGCCCCCGAGGGAGGATCTGCGTGCTGTGCTGATAGGACATCCTTAAGAATTGGGGACGGTGCGGTGATGCATTGTCATGGATGACGGGTGGAGACGGCCTGATGGCTGCAGAGAATCTCAGCAAGGGCGGACGGCGGCGCGAGCAGATCCTGTCGGCCGCCGTCGAGTTGTTCGGAGAGGTCGGCTATCGAGGAACGTCGCTGCGGGATATCGCCCAGCGGGTGGGGATCACGCACCCGGGCCTGCTTTATCACTTCCACTCGAAGCAGGAGCTCCTCAGCGCGGTCCTGGCCCGCCGGGATGAGACCGACGAGGCGAACTTCCGCTTCGACGATCAGCCCACTGCGCGGGCCCACGCCGAGCGCCTCCTGGAATTGGCCGAGCACAACTCGACCGCACCGGGGATCATCGAGCTCTTCGCCACTCTGTCGGCCGAGTCGACCGATCCGGAGCACCCGGCCCATGACTATTTCTCAAGGCGCTATCGCCGCGTCACCGACTATTTCCAGGCCATGTTCGACCGCTTCGCCGCGGAGGGTGAACTCCGGGAGGGGGTAGAGACCACGGAGTTGGGTCTGACCTTCACCGCCCTCATGGACGGGCTCCAGGTCCAGTGGCTCTATGACCCCCAGCAGGTCGATGTGGGGGGCATCCTGCGCCGTTTCCTCAATACCTATCTGCGGGAGCCGCTCGAGGGGTGACCCGGGCAGCGATCAGCGCTGCACCGTCTGTTGCTTGATTCGGTTGGTGAGTTCGGTGACCTGGTTATAGATCGCCCGACGTTCGTTCATCAGCTGGCGGATCTTTCGATCCGCGTGCATCACAGTCGTGTGGTCGCGACCGCCGAACTCCTGCCCGATCTTCGGCAGGGACATGTCGGTGAGTTCGCGACACAGATACATCGCGATCTGGCGGGCCGTCGCGAGCGCATGGACGCGTGAGGCACCGCAGAGGTCGTCGACGGTGAGGGAGAAATATTGCGCCGTCTGAGCAATGATCAGCCCGGCCGTCAGGGGCGTCTCCCCACCCTCGGGGATGAAGTCCTTCAGCACTTCCATCGTGAGGTCCATGGTGACCGGCTGCTGATTCAGGCTCGCGAAGGCAGTGACCCGGATCAGGGCACCCTCCAACTCGCGGATATTGGTCTGCACCTTGGAGGCGATGAACTCGAGCACGTCCAACGAGACGGTCAACCGCTCCTGGGCCGCCTTCTTCTTGAGAATTGCGATGCGGGTCTCGAGGTCGGGTGCCTGCACGTCGGTGATCAGGCCCCACTCGAATCGGCTGCGCAGCCTGGGCTCGAGTGCTTCGAGCAGCTTGGGCGGCCGGTCTGACGTCATCACGATCTGCTTCTGGGCGTTGTGCAGCGTGTTGAACGTGTGGAAGAACTCTTCCTGGGTCTGGATCTTCGACTCGAGGAACTGGATGTCATCGATGAGGAGGACATCGACATCGCGATAGCGCCGCCGGAATTCTGCGGTCTTGTTCTCGGAGATCGAGTTGATGAAGTCGTTCGTCATCTCCTCGGTCGACACATAGCGCACCCGGACACGATCGAAATAGTTGCGGACATAGTGCCCGAGGGCGTGGAGCAGATGGGTCTTGCCGAGGCCTGACGAGCCATAGATCATCAGCGGGTTGTAGGCCTTGCCGGGTGCTTCGGCGACGGCCACCGCCGCCGCGTGCGCGAAGCGATTGGACGATCCGATGACGAACGTCTCGAACGAATATTTCGGGTTCAGTCGCGAATCACCGGGGTTGGTGCTGGTGATCAGCGTCGGGAATCCCGACGGATCGAAGCTCTGACGGGAGGGAGGATCCGACTCCGTCGGCGAGGTGGGACTCGTGGGAGCCGGCTCGGAATCAACGACCGGGAGCTCGTCCAGCAAGGAGGGATCGATCATGATCGCCAGCCGGGTGTCACGCTGGAAGATCTCCGAGAGTGTCCCCTCGATGCTCTGGCGGTGCTTGGACTCGATGCGTTCGCGGGTGAACTCGTCCGGGACCGCCACCATCACGGTGGACTGCTGCATCATCAGGGGCTGGGTCCGTTGCAGCCAGGCCCGCTGCTGGCCGGGGGCGGCCTCGATCACCCGGGCCCAAGCATCGTGGAGACTGCCTACGGATGCGTTCGACTCATCGTGGCCAGACCCTTGACGAGCATCTGCCTGACGGAAATCATTCAACACGCACCCCGAAATGTCTGTCTGCGCCGTCGCAAGGAGTCTTGCATCGGCAAGTCCGACTTTCCCACAACTTTATCCACAAGCTGTGGGTACCCGAGAATTCAGGCAGCCCCCGAGACCGAAGAGTGGCTTCTCGAAGAGGAGGCTCGCGGCCCATCGCCACTGAACGGGTCGGAGTCGCTCAGATTCGATGACGTTAGAACAGACCTTTTCATGATCGCAACATAGCTGAGACGATCGCTCGGCGTGTCGAGTGGACTCATGAGACGGAAGCGCTCCGTTTGACGGAGGGCTTTGCCACGCGTACCGTAATCAGGTCGCCGGTTCGTCCGGCCAATTTTTTGTGCGCCCCTCCGGCGCCGACACTGTCCGACGTTACGAATGAATAGGGTCCTCCCGTGAGCAAGCGCACTTTCCAGCCGAGCAACCGGCGCCGCAGCCGCACCCATGGCTTCCGCCTCCGCATGCGGACCCGTGCGGGCCGCGCCATCCTGGCCGCCCGTCGCCGCAAGGGCCGCGACAAGCTGGCTGGCTGACACCCGCCGGCACCGCCGTGCTGCCTGGTGCGTTCCGGCTCAGATCTGCGCAGGAGTTCCGGCGCACGATCCGGTCCGGCGTCCGCGTCGGCAGGCCGACCCTTGTGGTGAGCATCCATCGACCCGACCCGACGCCCACAGGCGTTCGAGTCGGGTTTGTGGTGTCGAAGGCCGTCGGCAATGCAGTCATGCGCAACAGGGTCAAGCGTCGTCTGCGCCACCTGTCCCGTCCGCTCCTGGACGTGACGCCCGAGGGCGTACGCGTGGTCGTCCGGGCCCTGCCGCCCTCGGCCACCCCGGACGCCGACCTGGAACGGGATCTGGGCGGGGCCTGGCGCAAATGTCTCGACAAGCTGGGACGGACATCATGAAGTGGTTGCTGATCGGCTTCATCAAGCTGTGGCGCGCAGTGATCAGCCCGCTCTATGGCAACGTCTGCAAGTACTACCCGAGCTGCTCGGCGTATGGCCTGGAGGCCGTGCGCGTGCACGGTGCTCTCAAGGGATCCTGGTTGACGGCCAGCCGGATCGCGCGCTGCAACCCCTGGTCGCACGGAGGTTATGACCCCGTCCCGGGGACCCCCGCAGCTGAAGAATGGGAGCGCGAGCAAAAGCTCGACTCTGAAACGCATCCCGGATCTCCCCCTGACTCGGCCCGGTCGAGCGACACGGTTGGGGAGACTGGGAACACTGGTTTTGAACCAAGCACTGTTGAACCTGACCCGAAGGAGCCCGGCTCCGTGGTGAATCATGACGCCCGAGGTGTGAACTGATGGAGAATCTGGTCCTGCTCGCCCCCTTGGCGGGGTTCTGGGACACGTTGATGGCCCCGCTCTATTGGGCGGTGTCCGGTCTGCTTGTGCTGGCGCACAATCTGTTCTCACCGCTCTTCGGTGCGGACTCCGGCGTCACCTGGACGCTGTCGATCATCCTGCTGACCATTGTGATCCGGACGCTGCTCATCCCGCTGTTCGTCAAGCAGATCCGCTCGTCGCGCAACATGCAGTTGCTGCAACCGAAGGTGCGTGAGCTCCAGAAGAAATATTCGCATGACCGGGAGAAGCTCGGTCAGGAGACGATGAAGCTCTACAAGGACGAGGGTGTGAACCCCATGGCGTCCTGCTTCCCGCTCCTGCTGCAGATGCCGATCTTCTTCGCCCTCTTCCAGGTGCTGAACTCCGCTGCCCGGGGCGTGCCCAAGGGCACGTTCATGACGCAGGAGCTGGCGGATTCCGTGGCCCAGGCAACCATTTTCGGCGCCAGGATTGCCGGCACTTTCCTGCCGCTCAACCGGTTCGGAGCCGAGCAGGTCCTTGCGCTGATCCTGATTCTGGCGATGGTTGGCACGCAGTTCTATGTGCAGCTCCAGCTCATGGGCAAGAACATGCCGCCGGATGCGATGACCGGGCCCATGGCGCAGCAGCAGAAGATGATGCTCTATGTCCTGCCGATCGTCTTCGGTGTCGGTGGCGTCGCGTTCCCGATCGGCGTGCTGATCTATTGGACGGCCTCCAACCTGTGGTCGATGGGCCAGCAGTTCTATGTGATTCGCCAGTCCCCGACTCCGGGTACGCCGGCGTACGCGGCCTGGGAGGCCCGCATGCGCATGAAGGGCCACGACCCGGCGACGTTGCGTCCCGGCGTACGCCCGCCGAAGAAGGCCAAGGCGACGGCCCTCGCGACGGAGGCGCCGGCGGAGCCGACCAACGAGGAGCTCGCGGCCGGGGATCCCGATGCCCCGCGCGTCCAGCGACAGCAGCCGCGGCGTCAAACGCGGTCGAATCGCAAGAGATAGTTCCACTCAGTCCTTTCCCCGGCCGACCCATGGCCACCCGCGGTGATGCTGCGGTTCCGAAGAAGGAGATATGCCCGTGTCCGATCTGACCAACGATGTCGACGTGTCCGACGACCAGGAGGTGGCCGAGTCAGCCACAGCCGAATCGGACGCCCCGACTGACGATCTCGACGATGAGATCCCTGCCGACGAGGAGTCCGAGGACGACGAAGACGACGAGGACTCCGATGAGGACGACACCGATGAGGACGACGAGGGCTCCGCAGGCTCCGGGACCAAGGGGCGATCGGCGAAGCTGATCGCGCTCGACGAAGAGGGCGACATCGCCGCCGACTATCTCGAGGAGCTCCTCGACATTGCCGACCTCGACGGTGATATCGACACCTTCACCGAGGGTGGTCGCGCACACATCTCGATCGTCACCGATGCCAACCTGCTGGTCGGCAAGGACGGCGAGGTCCTGGAGGCTCTCCAGGAACTGAGCCGTCTGGCCGTGATGACCGAGACGGGCAAGCGGTCGCGGTTGATGCTCGATATCGCCGGCCACCGCGAGAAGCGTCGGGCCGAACTCACCGACCTGGCGAGCGACGCGGTTGAGGAAGTCAAGGCCTCCGGGGAAGCTGTGCGTCTGTCTCCGATGAATCCGTTTGAGCGCAAGATCGTGCACGATGTCGTGGCGGCGGCGGGCCTCAACAGTGAATCGGACGGCGAGGAGCCGAACCGCCGCGTTGTGGTCATGCCGGCGTGAGTGCCGATCAGGGGAACAACATCGCGGGCGATTCGGAGAGGATCGCCCGCGAGGTGTTTGGTGCCCAGTTCGAGGTGGCCCAGGCCTATCACGATCTCCTTGCCGGGCAGGGCACCGAGTGGGGCCTGATCGGTCCAAGGGAGGTGCCGAGGCTGTGGGAGCGACATGTGCTCAACTCGGTCGCCGTGGCTGATCTGGTGCCCGAAGGTGCCGATGTGGTCGATGTGGGGTCCGGAGCGGGCCTGCCGGGCATACCCCTGGCGATTCGACGTCCGGACCTGGGAGTGACCCTGCTGGAGCCTTTGTTGCGGAGATACAACTTCCTTGCCCAGGCTGTGGACAACTTGGGGATAAGTGAGCGAGTAGCTGTGAAGCGCGGGCGCGCCGAGGACTATGACGGCGAGTTCGACATCGTCACGTGTCGCGCGGTGGCTCCCCTGGAGAAGCTGTTGCCGTGGGTGCTGGGGCTGCTCGGGCGGCGTGGCGAGGTGCTGGCCCTGAAGGGTTCTTCTGCAGCTGACGAGGTGGCTGCGGTGCAGGGCTTCCTGAGGAAGAACAAGCTGACGGCAGAGGTTGTCGGCGTACGCGCACATCCTGAAGCGGAGGTCACGTCCGTGGTGCGGGTGCGGAGAGCCTGAGCGGCAAAGGCTGCTGATGCTCGGTCCCGGTCCGGCCGTCAGTTGACCGGGTCGCTTCTAGGCTGACTGTGTGACTGGGCGACTGATCTGGCGAACCGGCGTACTCCTCCTTCTCCTTGCTCTCTCTGCCTGCGCTGTTATCAAGCCGATTGCTGTCGCGGGTCGGAGTGATGCGACGCCGACTGCGTCGAGTACGCCCGCTGTCACGGCGAGCCCCCACCGTGACGCGTACGCCAAGTGGAGGGGTCGTATCTTCTGACGTTCTCCCGCGAGGACCGGTCCGGTGTCGCCCAGATCCGGACGAAGGGCCCGTGGGAGATTCGTTTCTATGACTGGGGCTTGGCCCAACAGGTCAGTGGGAAACAGGAGGGCGGTGTCCACCGGAGCGGTCGCCTCTGCCGCAGTGGGTGCTGTGCTGCAGGTCGCCGTGTTCGCGATGATCGTGTTCGACGTCTCCACCGTCCTTCTGCACACCGCCGCCGTCATCTTGATCGTGGCCGTGTATGCCGTTGGAGTGTCTCTCGCCACTGCCCTGCTCCCGCCGTCAGCTGACCGGTTGGTCCAGACGTCTGCCGCCATCGTCGTCGCGCTCCTGTTCCAGCCGGTTCTCTCGCTCCTGCGAAGGATCGTTGGTCGGGCCCTGTACGGTGGGCGGCTCGACCCCGGCGCCGCCACGCTCCGCATCGGGCAACACCGCGGAGATGAGACGGCCGCGGTCGCGGCCGCGGTCGAGGAGGCCGCGCGCGCCCTCCGCCTTCCCGGCATCCAAATCCGTGATTGCGTCCGCGTCGTCGCTTCATCCTCGTCGCCTGAGCTGCCCCATGCGTCCGTCGTGGAACTCCCGCTCACCTCCGACAGCGCGTTGATGTTCGAGGAGGTTGCGGGCGGCATCTGCGCGCATGACGGCTCCGGTGAGCAACTCGACGCCGCTCGCGCCAACCTGCGAATCGCCGTCGTGGACCTACGCCGCGTGGTCTACGGGATGTGGCCGCTCGAGCTGGAGCAGCACGGACTCTGGGGCGCCATTGCTGCTGGCGCGATCCGATCCGGAGCTGTCCTGGCCCTGCCCGCTGAACCGCCCCAGCTCTCACCCGCGACCGAGCTCGCCTGCTACCGCATCATCAGCGAGGCGCTCACGAACATCGACCGTCACGCTCCCGGCACTCTTCCCACCATCGCAATTCGGACGGACGGCGACACCATCCACCTCTCCGTGAGCAACGCGGGCCCCACGCCGGACGGCTTCGTCGCCGGCATCGGGATCACGTCGATCCATGACCGCGTCGATGAGCTCGGCGGCCGGGCATGGGTCGGACCACACCTCGACGGGTGGCTCGTCGAAGCAATCCTCCCGCTGACGCCCGGCTGATATCAACTCCTCCGCGGGTTGGGACCCCCACGGGAAATCAACGCAGGGGCTCTGCGGGGTGGGAACTACACGTTTGTGTTTCACGTGAAACCATGGCCATGACCGGCGCAGGAAGTGGGCGGGGTCGGGGTGTGTGATTCAGGTACGCTGACTCACCGCACAGCACGTCAAGAGGAAGGCTGTCATGACCGTCGCAGACCAGCGAGGACTCGGCTGGCCCCAGAACTTGGCTTTTGTCCCCCAGGGTTTGGGGTGGCCAGCGAGCCTGGCAAACAGCGATGGCCGCGGCGACCAGCGAGAGCGTCCGTCCTCTGGCGGACCAGTGGAGGAAGAAGCATGGTCCGCGCCAGGTGACCCAGTGCAGGCGGGCCAGGAGGCCGTGGGGATCGCGGCAGGCCCGTCCTCCGCCATGGACGCCCTGGATCGTGCGCCGCGGATCGTTCCCCCCGCTGGTCCCAAGCGAGCCCGTTTCGATGAGCCGGAAGAAGGTTCGGTGGCAACGATCACTGGCGAGAGCCCTGTTCCTGATGCTGCTGTTTCACGTGAAACACCGGTGACTGAGCCGCTGCCATCCCCTGCCGAGACGCGCATCATCGTCGTAGCCAACCAGAAGGGCGGCGTCGGCAAGACCACAACCGCCGTGAATCTGGCAGCGGCGCTGGCTCTGGGTGGCCTGAAGGTTCTCGTCGTGGATCTGGATCCCCAGGGCAACGCTTCGACAGCGTTGGGCATCGATCATGAGTCCGGTACGCCCGGGACCTATGAAGCGCTTCTGGATGGGGTTTCGATTGCGGACCTGGTGCAGGACTCCCCCGAGGCGCCCGGACTATCGGTGCTGCCGGCCACCATCGATCTCGCCGCCGCTGAGATCGAGCTGGTTTCGACAGTAGCGCGGGAGAGCCGACTGACGAAGGCACTGAGGGCCTATCTCCGCGATCACGAGGCCGACTACATCTTTCTCGACTGCCCGCCCTCCCTTGGCCTGCTGACGTTGAACGCCCTGGTCGCAGCGAAAGAGATCCTGATCCCCATCCAGTGTGAGTACTATGCGCTCGAAGGCGTATCGCAGTTGGTGAACACCATCAACCTGGTCAAGGGTGAACTGAATGATGAGCTGCAGTTGAGCACGGTCCTGTTGACCATGTTCGATGCGAGGACGCGTCTGGCCGCCCAGGTGACCGACGAGGTGCGGGCCCACTTTGCTGCCCAAACCCTGCACACCGTGATCCCCCGATCGGTTCGGATCTCCGAAGCCCCGAGCTACGGCCAGACGGTCATCACCTATCACCCCGAATCCGTTGGCGCTGTGTGCTATTTGCGTGCAGCAGAGGAGATCGCCGAACGCGGCGCGAGCAAGGAGGAGTCCCGATGACTGTGCAGCGACGAGGTGGTCTCGGCCGCGGTCTGGGCCAGCTCATTCAATCGACCGATCCTGGTGTCGTTCGACATCGACCCGTGGACGAAGTGATCGACTCGCAGAAGTCGTATCGTCGGGCGCCGGAGGGCTCCTATTTCGCAGAGGTCCCGGTCGATCGCGTGGTGCCGAACCCCAAGCAGCCCCGCACTGAGTTCGACGAGGACGCCCTGGCCGAACTGGTCGAATCGATCGAGGAAGTCGGGTTGCTCCAACCGATCGTTGTCCGGCCCCTGGAAGACAACCGCTTCGAGCTCGTGATGGGCGAACGTCGTTGGCGCGCGTCGCAGCAGGCCGGGAAGTCGACCATTCCGGCGATCGTGCGGAAGACGGAGGACCACGACCTGCTTAGGGACGCCCTGCTGGAGAACCTGCATCGGGCCCAGCTCAACCCCCTTGAAGAGGCCAACGCCTATCAGCAGCTCCTCGAAGACTTCGATTGCACCCACGAAGAGCTGTCGACGCGCATCAAGCGCTCGCGCCCCCAGATCTCGAACACGATTCGTCTGCTCAAGCTGCCGGCTTCGGTGCAGCGACGTGTGGCCGCAGGTGTGCTCAGCGCGGGTCATGCCCGGGCACTGCTCGGCCTGGAGGATCAACCCTCCCAGGAGCGGCTCGCGCAAAGAATCGTTGCCGAAGGGCTGTCCGTGCGGGCCACTGAGGAGATCGTGGCGATTGGCGAAACGGGGGCGGCGCCGCGGGCGGGCCGGTCACCCAGGGAGATCTCACCTCGTGTCGCGGAGCTCACCGAACGTTTGGTGGACCATTTCGATACCAGAGCGCGCATCGATCAGGGGCGGGCAAAGGGCAAGATCGTCATCGAGTTTGCCTCTGACGACGATCTTGATCGAATCCTTGGACTGATGAACCTGGCGTGAGCCTCAGGCCGAAGGCGTCGAGCCGCTCTGGTCAGCGGCTGGAGTCGAAGCGTTCTGTTCGCCGGCCTGGAGGGCGGTGGCCTCGGCCCGGGCCAGTTTGGCCTTGACGTCCTTGGTCGCGGACCGTTCCGCGACGAACGACAGGAACGGAACGGTCCCGGCAAGCGCGATCAACAGCAGACGCTTCCAGGTCCAACGCACCTTGAGTCCCAGATAGACCGCTGCGATCAGAAGCAACATATAGAGCCAGCCATGGGCAATGCCGCAGACCATGTTGATGATGCCGCCGATGTGTTGCAGATCCTGGCGATCCGAGAGGTATTTGAGCGGCATTCCGATGCACATGAGGACGATCAGCAGAACGCCGACGATGTAGGCCATGATCCGATAGCGCGTCAGGGCGCCACGCACTGCACGAATATCCACAGTCGAGTTCCTGTTCTCACTCGGTCCCGGCGGTGTCCGCCGGACGCTCCGCTGTCCCGGAGGACTTTTCCACAGTAGTCGCTGGCGTGACCGGCCGACTTTCTGTCTCGGAGGGCTTCACTGTGGACAACTGCGACGACTTGTCCACAGTGTCCCCAGAATCATCCACAGACGAACGCATGAGCCCGCTGCCGGTTGCGGCATCACGTGACAGCTTCACGGTGGCCGCAACCGCGGCGAAGGCGAAGATCCACCACTGCAACGCATATCCCTGATTGCGAGCATGACCTGCATTGCTCGGCAACTGCACATGCGCGGCTTGCATGCCCTGGGCCTGGGCACCCGACTCCTCCTGAACGATGAAGCCGGGCACGAGAGCCTGATCCCACATCTGCGCGATTCGAGGTATCCGGATGGTCCCCAGCTGCCCCTCCGGAAGCTCGCGCTCCGGTTCCCCCTCGCTCGGAAGGAAGATGCCGGTGACAGTGACCTCGCCCGGAGGTGGCGGACTCGGCGTACCACTCGCGACACCACGCACCACCGGGACCACGGATCCGTCGGAGAGTCGAAGTGCAGTCAGCACGCGGGCTCGGGATTCGTCGCCCGGCACGGGGATCAGGAGTTGCTGCTCAGGAAGATAGGTTCCGGTCGCCCTCACGGCCCGTCCATAGGAATCGCCCGGTTCCTGGCCCGCGGGCGCCACGTCGAGCAGCTCCACCGGCGGCTCGTGCATGCGGGCGACGAGGGCATCCCGACCGGAATTGCTGAATGCTTCGGCCTGCCAGATTCCCAGTCCCAGCATGACGGCGGTCACCAACATGCCGATGGCCCAGATGATGGCCTGCTGTTTGCGCTTGTTCATCGGCGCCGCCGTCGATCAGGGCGAAGGGAAAGGGCACCGGAGTTCTCAGTCATGGTGCCGGCCATTCTACGATGGGCTCATGAAGAGCCAGCGCTATGAAGGTCCCTTCGTCGCAATGATCGGCGAGGAGGATCTGCTGAAGCCAACACCCAGGCGCATCGGCTGGTTATTGCTGGGTCTTGTGCTCGCGCTGGTATTCGGTTTTGCTGTCGGCCTGGCTTGGCCGCGTCGTCGGCGGTCCTCCTCCGCGCCCTCGAGACCACGATGAGGTCGAGGGCCAGAATCCGGCGGATCGGCGTACGGGATCTGCACGCTCTCCCCACGACGTGCCCGACGTGCGTGTTGGGCCCTGGCAGACATCCGGGGCTGGACGACGAGAACGGGGCAGTGACCTGGGCGCGTGCTGCAGACAACGCCTGGGGGTTCTGCGGCCTTGCAATGTTTCACGTGGAACACGTGGTCGGCTATCTCCTGCTCACGTCTCCCCTGCACGTGCCCAGGGCCGGTCCGCAAAGCGGTTATGGGCTCAACCCGGACGCTGCGGTGGTCATGTCACTCCGGGTGATTCCGGAGTACGCCGGGCAAGGCGTCGGGCGTCAACTGGTCCAAGCAGCGGCGGCGCGGATTGCGCGTACGCCATTCAGAGCGCTCGAAGTGCGGAGCACCTATGCCCAGCCCAGTTGCGCCATCCCACCTGCGGGTTTCCTCGAGGCCACCGGGTTTGAGCTGATCGACAGCAATCCCCTCCATCCTCGCTATCGGCTGGATCTCAGCCGCACCGTCACCTGGGTTCCCGCTCTGATCCCGACGGTGCAGCAGCTGCTGAGCTTGGTACGCCCGGTTCGCCCACTTCCGCCCGAGCCGGCCGGACGTGCACATCGGGAGCCTCATCCCTCGCTAGGCTCACAGTCATGATCGAACCCAAGGGCACCGCAGACCTCGTTGATGAAATCGGACCGGATGTCCGCAGCTGTGACATCCAGTTCCGCACGATGGGCGCTCGCGAGCAGTTTGCCGGTCGCATCGTGACCGTTCGTTGTCACCAGGACAACGCGCTTCTCAAGTCGATCCTGTCGGAGCCCGGCGAGGGTCGGGTGCTGGTCATCGACGGGGGTGGCAGCCTGCATACGGCCCTCGTCGGAGATGTGATCGCCGAAATCGGTCGTTCGAGCGGCTGGTCGGGCGTGGTCGTGAATGGGGCCATCCGGGACTCGGCGATCATTCGTGAGATGGAGTTCGGCGTGAAGGCGCTCGGCACCAACCCGCGCAAGTCCACCAAGACCGGCGCCGGTGACCGGGATGTCGTTGTTTCTCTCGGTGGCGTGGATTTCGTGCCCGGCGACGTGCTGTACGCCGATGCCGACGGCATCGTGGTTCGCTCCGAGTGACAGACCCTGGCTGGTGTCCAGCGGGCCTCTTGAGACGGGTCGCGCAAGTCGGTGAGGCTGAGATTTGTCTCGGCTACAATGGACTATTCACCAAAGACGCCTCTGTTGATGGGGAGGCGGGTCTACAATCGCCGCAGGGACGCGATGACCGCAAAGGAGCAGGTCAATGACTGTGAACCAACACGCATTCGTTCACCTCGTCAGAACGGCTCAGGGCCGCTATCTCGCCATGAACCGCAACGGTGTGGAGATCGAACTGGGCCATGGCCACGATTTGTTCTCGCCCGTGGAGTTGCTGCTGGCTGCACTCGCTGGGTGTTCGGCCATCGACGTGGATTCGGCGACCTCGCGCCACGCCGAACCCGAGGTGTTCAAGGCCGGGGTCCAGGCGACCAAGTCGAGCGAGGGTGGCAACCACCTGGAGGACGTGCAGCTGACATTCTCGATGCGTTTCCCGGACACCCAGGAAGGGGCCGAGGCAAAGGCGATGGTCGAACGCGTGTTGAAGTTGTCGCATGACAAGCTCTGCACGGTCTCGCGCACCCTCGAACTGGAGACTCCGGTCGAGATGAACGTGAAGTTCTGCCAGTCCTTCCGGGAGACTGTCCGCGAAGCCTCATGATCGATACGATGTGGCCATGACGGAAGAGAATCCGGAAATCGGCCTGTCGATCGACGTCAACGGCATCACCACGAACTATCACCGTATGGGCGCTGGCGAGCCCGTGTTTCTTATCCACGGATCCGGGCCCGGCGTTTCGGCGTGGGCGAATTGGCGCCTGATCCTGCCGTCGCTGTCTGAGAGCTACGACGTCATCGCTCCGGACATCGTTGGCTTCGGTTTCACGGATCGCCCCGAGGGATACGACTACAACATGGAGAATTGGCGGACCCACCTGCTCGGGTTCGCCGATGCTCTCGGGCTGGAAAAGTTCTCTCTCGTGGGAAACTCCTTCGGCGGCGGCCTCGCGATCTCGATGGCCGTCAATCAGCCGGAGCGCATCAACAAGCTCATCCTCATGGGCGCAGCCGGCATCTCGTTCCCGCTGACTGACGGTTTGGACGCAGTCTGGGGTTATGACCCGTCTCCCGAGAACATGCAGGAGCTCATGAAGGTCTTTGCCTGGTCGGAGGAGCTGGGCAACAACGCCGAGCTGGCCCAGATGCGTTATGAGGCCTCCATCCGTCCGGGCTTCCACGAGTCGTTCTCACAGATGTTCCCTGCACCACGACAGAACGGCATCGAAGATCTGGCCACCCCGGAGGATCAGATCGCCGGCATCACCGCGCCCACGCTCATCGTCCACGGGCGCGACGACAAGGTCATCCCCCTCGACAATGCCTATCGGTTCCACCAGCTCATCGACAACTCCCAGCTGCATGTCTATGGCCAGTGCGGGCACTGGACCCAGATCGAGAAGGCCGACGAGTTCTCCCAGCTCGTCAGCAACTTCCTCGCGGAATGACCAGCCAAGCCACCTGATCAACGCGCAGGGCCCGGACCAACGTGGTGGTCCGGGCCCTGTGGCGTACGCGAAAACGAACTCAGCGGGCAGTCATCCGCGCGACGACGCGGTTGTAGTCACCACCGTCGTTGAAACTCGACAGGCCTACGGACTGCAGGGCAGCAAGGTCGGCGCGATCCTCGGGGTCGGCCTCGGCGCTGAGCAGGTCCGCATAGGCGGTCATGTCCCAATAGGCGATCATCTGGGCCTTGCTCGGCTCCGCCACAGCTGCCTGGAAGCCGGGGCTGTCCTTCAGCCGCGAGCCCGGATTCTGAAGCTTCGACGCATAGTCGGGGCTCAGGGCCAGATAGCTGATCCCGTTGGCGTCGCGCTGCACGAGGGGCAGGCCCGAGTTGCCGAAGCGATCGACGAGCACCTTGAGTTTGCTGGCATCGGTCTTGATGCTCAGCCCGATCGGCGCGCGACTCGGATCACTCAGAGTCTGTTCATCAAGTCGGTCTGCCGAGAGGATGAAGTCATCGCCCAGAATCGTTTCGAGGTCACCGGGCAGTTGTAGACCGGTGGAGGCCGCAAAGGTTTCCGGGTCCATGCCGGCGGCGTCGAGGTTGTCGACGATCTGTCCCACCATGCTCTTGCCCCCGCCGAGGCCGATGGCGAGGCTGGTATCACCGGGCAGGTCGCCCACGTTCGTCACGCTGGCGGCGGGCAGGGGCTCGGTCGATTTCCCCACCAGGACCGCCTCCGGGTTGCCCCCGCTGAAGCGGATCGTGCCGGCCATGGAACGCATGGTGTTGCTCCCGGTCGGAGTGGTCTGGGAGACGCCGGACTGGGCGATCATGTCCTCGAGACCCTGGCCGTCCGCCCACACCGAGGCCAGTCCGGTGGCACCCAGCTTGGCGAAGTCTTCCTTGAACTCGGCCTTGTCGGCGAGGCTGGCAGTCAAGGCATCACCCGAGGTGCGCTCCGCACCCCCAGCCGCCGGGGACACGATGAGGTGTCCATCGCGATAGGCCGTGGAGTTGGCGGTGATGGCGCCACAGGCATTGAGCTTGGTCACCGCTGCCTCGGCTTCTTCTTTGTCCTTGGCAGACACGATGAGCGTTGGGTCGGTTTCTGTCGGGCGCCAGAACGCAGCGAAGTTGTCGCCCAACCAGGGCTTGATATCGCTCTCGAACGTCACGTTGGAGCAGCCGGGATGTTCGTCCATCCAACTGTCGAAATAGGCCTCCCGAAGGTCGCCTCCCTCGCGTACCGAGGGGTTCTCCCGGAAGCTCGGAAACTTCAGCGCAAAGCGGATCAGCTCAGCCTGCTGCGCGGGGCTGGGCGCCATATCGAGATGCACATAGGCCGTGGCATCGGCGGGCACCATCTTGGCGACGGCTGTGTCGGCGGAACGGAAACCCAGCGGATCAGCCGCGACGAACGCCCCGACCCCTCCGCCCACCAGCACCACCGCGGCGGCGCCGATGATCAGGCCCTTCTTGAGTCCCGCAGACATACCGCTCTTGGCGACCGGTCCGGCCACCCCGGGGCCGGGCTGGCCACCGGGACCACCGGGACCACCGAACGGGCTCTGTCCACTCTGAGGGGGGTAGCCCTGACCGGGCTGACCGGGCTGACCGGGCTGACCGGGCTGACCGGGCTGTGTGGGGTACGCCTGTGTCCCGCCGGGGCCGGGTTGGACCCCCTGGCCGCCATAGGGTGCCTGGCCATGTCCCTGGCCATATCCCGGCTGCTGACCTTCAGGGCTGGGGCCGAAGCCCTGACCCTGCTGCCCATAGCCGCCCTGACCCTGTTGGGCTCCACCGGCGAATGGATTCTGGTCCCAGCCGTTCTGATTGCCCCAGCCGGATCCCTGTGGTGGTTGCGACATGATTCCCCGTTCCTCGAATGGCGCTGATCAGCCTAGGTCGGGGGCGTACCACTTCTTCTCGTCGACGATCATCGGACGGCACCGGGAATCAGGTCGTGCCGGCGAGAATGGCGATGTTCGCCGTCATGAGCTCGTCGACAGTCTGGTCGCGAAGGCCCATCACGAGCACGGCCGTGCGGTTGCGCTTGAGAATGCAGACATCCAGCCCGCTGGAGGGTTCGCGGCCACACCAGCCGTCGCCGACCTGGCGCTGCGCCAGCACCTTCATCTCATCGAGTTGGGCCTTTTCATCGGCCACCGGGCGAGCCCCGATGGCGATCAGGGCGTTCTCGCCGTTGATCATGTAGGTCGCATAGGACGTGTTGATGTTCTGGTCAACACCGAACTCGGGGGGCGCAGACGCATTGCCGGGCTCACGCGCATACTGATTCGCCTGCAGGGGCAGATCCGGCGGGCCGGTTGGATCGGGCGGGGCCGCGGTTTCGGTCGGGGTCACGACATCGGCTGTGCGGGTCACGAGGAATCCGACGAGACCGATTGTCACGACCAGCGCAACCAGGGCGACCAGCATGATCTTGATCGGGATAGTGCTGCGCTGGATGGGCGCATTGACGAGTTCGGGCTCGTCGCGATCCTCCGGGCGAAGCGTGCCGTCACCGCCGATCCAATCCCGTCCGCCCGTGGTGTCGTCGGGGTTGCCGGACGGCGACCACGGATTCGGGCCCTGAGGATTGCTCATGCCCCGCAGCCTAGTACGCCCATGATCAGCGCCCAACGATCAGACATATTCCTCGATCGCGCGGGTCAGCATGGACTTGGTCTTGGAGCCCTGGAAGGTCTTCACGAGTTCACCCGCCACGAAGATGTGGATGGTGGGCAGGCCCTGCACGAAATAGGTGGCGGGGGTGACCTGATTGCGGTTCGTGTCCATCTTCACGAACCGCATCCGATCCCCGTATGCCTCCGCGAGCTCCCCGACGATCGGCGCGAGCTGTCGACAGGGGCCGCACCAGTCGGCCCAATATTCGACCAGCACCGGATGCTCCGAACGCAGCACTCGTTCCCCGAAATCCGCATCGGTCACTTCCGTGACTGACATCGTCACTCCCCTTTGAGCTCGTCCAGTGCCCAAATTGTGCCTCGGACGATCAAATCCCGACGCGGTCCTTGAGGTCGGCCAGATAGTGCTCCGCATCGAGCGACGCCGCACAGCCGGAACCCGCCGCGGTGATGGCCTGACGGTAGGTGTGGTCGACGAGGTCACCGCACGCGAAGACACCGGGCAGGTTGGTCCGGGTGGAGCGCCCCTCACACACGACATAGCCGTTCTCGTCGAGCTCGACCTGACCCTTGACCAGTTCCGACCGCGGATCGTGACCGATCGCGATGAAGAGGCCCCCGACCTCGAGCTGGCGGGTCTCGCCGGTCACGGTGTCGGTGAGGGTGAGGCTCTCGACGGTGTTCTCGCCCTGGATGCCGGTCACCTCGGAGTTCCAGGCGAACTTGATCTTGGGATCGTTCTCGGCCCGGCGGGCCATGATCTTCGAGGCGCGCAGCTCATCGCGCCGATGGATGAGGGTCACCGACTTGCCGAAACGGGTGAGGAAGGTCGCCTCTTCCACAGCCGAGTCGCCGCCGCCGACGACCGCAATGTCCTTGTCCCGGAAGAAGAAGCCGTCACAGGTCGCACACCACGAGACACCTCGACCGGACAGCCGGTCCTCGTCGGGCAGACCCAAGCGGCGATAGCCCGAGCCGGTCGCCAGGATCACCGCGTGGGCGCGATATTCGATGCCCTCGCTCGTCTTCACGACCTTGATCGGGTCGGTGAGCTGCAGTTCGACGGCGTCATCGGTGATGATCTCGGCACCGAACCGCTCGGCCTGCGCCCGCATGTTGGCCATCAGGTCAGGCCCCATGATCCCCTCGGGGAAGCCGGGATAGTTCTCGACATCGGTCGTGTTCATCAGCGCGCCGCCGCCCTCGAGCGCACCCTCGATGACGACCGGCTTGAGTTCGGCACGGGCGGCGTACACAGCCGCGGTCCAGCCGGCCGGTCCGCTGCCGACGATGATGATGTCGCGCACCTCGGGGGTGCCCTGCTCTGCCTGCTCGCTCATGTTTCCCTCTGCGCTGTGCCCGACGGGCCATATTGATATTCATCGATCCGGAACGCCCGTGGGCCCGGTCGTATTCCCGGTGAAGGTTACAGTGACCCGCCGCGGAGGCAGCCCGACGATGCGCGCGTCGACCCACCGCGCGTGACGTGGATCACAGTCCGAGGGCTACGCTGGCCCGTATGGCGACCAACCGGGAGGCGCACGAGGCTCTGCTCGCAGATCTGCGAGTCCGACTCGAGCGCGCAGCCGCGGGCGGTGGTGAGAAGGCCCGGGAGCGCCACCTGTCGCGGGGGAAGCTCCTGCCTCGGCAGCGCATCGATGTGTTGCTCGACCCGGGGAGTCCGTTCCTGGAGATTGCGCCTCTGGCGGCCGAGGATCTGTATGAGGGCAAGGCCCCCGCAGCCGGAGTCATCGCCGGAATCGGGCGCGTGTCCGGGCGGCTGGCGCTTGTCATCGCGAACGATGCGACGGTGTCGGGTGGGACCTACTATCCGATCACGGTCAAGAAGCATCTCCGTGCCCAGGAGATCGCGCTGGCCAATCGGCTGCCGTGTGTCTATCTGGTCGACTCCGGCGGCGCGATGCTGCTGCAGCAGGACGAGGTGTTCCCCGACCGGGACCACTTCGGGCGCATCTTCTTCAACCAGGCGCGGATGGGCAGTGTCGGGATTCCGCAGATCGCGGCCGTGCTCGGGTCGTGTACGGCCGGCGGTGCCTATGTCCCGGCGATGTCGGACGAAGCCGTGATCGTGCGTGATCAGGGGACGATCTTCCTGGCCGGGCCGCCGCTGGTGAAGGCCGCGACGGGTGAGGACGTGACGGCCGAGGAACTGGGCGGTGGTGACCTGCACGCCCGGCGCTCCGGGGTCGTGGATCATCTTGCCGCCGATGACTACGACGCGCTGATGTGCGTACGCCGGATCGTCGCGACCACACCACCGACCGCCGATCCGCCGTGGGAGATGGCACCGGTCGTCGAAGCGCCCCGGCCCCAGACCGATCTCTATGACCTGGTGCCCACCGATGCGCGGGTGCCCTATGACGTGCGCGAGGTGATCCGGACGCTGGTTGATGGCGGGGAGTTCACGGAGTTCAAGGAGCACTACGGGACGACGCTCGTGACCGGGTTCGCCCGGCTGCATGGGCATCCTGTCGGGATCATCGCCAACAACGGCGTGCTGTTCTCGGAGTCGGCGGTGAAGGGCGCGCACTTCATCGAGTTGTGTGATCGCCGGATGATCCCGCTGGTGTTCCTGCAGAACATCACGGGCTTCATGGTGGGCCGGGATTATGAGGCGGGCGGCATCGCCAAACACGGGGCCAAGATGGTGACTGCGGTGGCGTGTGCGCGGGTGCCGAAGTTCACCGTGGTGATCGGTGGCAGCTTCGGGGCGGGCAACTATTCGATGTGCGGGCGGGCCTACGACCCGAGGTTCCTCTGGATGTGGCCCAATGCCCGGATCGCGGTGATGGGTGGGGCCCAGGCCGCGGACACGCTGGCGACCGTTCGGGAGAACCAGGTTCGTCGGCGTGGCGGGGAATGGACCGCCGAGGACCAGGAACAGTTCACCGCTCCGATCCGCGAGCAGTTCGAGCGGCAGTCGACGCCCTACTATTCCACCGCCCGCCTCTGGGACGACGGCATCATCGATCCGGCGGACACCCGCACGGTGCTCGGGCTCGCGCTGTCGGTCGCCGGCGCAGCGCCGTTGGAGCCCGTCAACTACGGCGTTTTCCGGATGTGATGGCGATGAGAATCCGGACGGTCCTGGTGGCCAATCGTGGCGAGATCGCGGTGCGGATCATGCGTACGCTGCGCGCGGCCGGAATCCGGTCGGTCGCGGTCTATTCGGATGCCGATGTCGATGCCGGCCACGTGCGCGAAGCGGATGTGGCCGTGCGACTGGGCCCGGCGCGGGCGGCCGATTCCTATCTGAACCTCGAGCGGATCATCGCGGCCTGCCGCGAGACCGGGGCCGACGCGGTGCATCCCGGTTATGGATTCCTGTCCGAGAACGCCGGGTTCGCCCGCGCACTGGAGGACGCAGGGATCGTGTTCATCGGCCCGCCCGCCTCGGCGATCGAGACCATGGGTGACAAGATCGCAGCCAAGGCGGCCGTATCGGCCCGTGGGGTGCCGATCGTGCCCGGCCTGTCCCGGCCCGGCCTCACCGACGAGGACCTGGTCGCGGGTGCGGCGGAGGTCGGCTTCCCGGTTCTGGTGAAACCGTCGGCGGGTGGCGGCGGCAAGGGCATGCGGCTGGTGGAGCGACCCGAGGATCTGCCGGAAGCCCTGGCCTCGGCGCGCCGGGAGTCGCGGGCGGCGTTCGGGGACGACACTCTCCTGCTCGAGCGGTTCGTGACCAACCCGCGCCACATCGAGGTGCAGGTCATGGCCGACCGGCACGGCTCGGTGGTCCACCTCGGCGAGCGCGAGTGTTCGCTCCAGCGCCGACACCAGAAGGTGATCGAGGAGGCCCCCTCGCCACTCCTGGACGAGCCGGCGCGAGCACGGATAGGCGAGGCGGCCTGCGACGCTGCCCGCTCGGTCGGCTATGTCGGCGCGGGCACGGTCGAGTTCATCGTGTCCGCGGATCGCCCGGACGAGTTCTTCTTCATGGAGATGAACACCCGACTGCAGGTCGAGCACCCGGTGACCGAGCTCGTCACCGGGCTCGATCTCGTGGAGCTCCAGCTCCGCGTGGCCGAGGGTGCTCCCCTGCCCCTCGACCAGGCCGACGTCACGCTGACCGGACACGCCATCGAGGCCCGCATCTATGCCGAGGACCCCGGCCGCGGGTTCCTGCCCACCGGTGGGACGGTGTTGGAGTTGAGTGAGCCGACGGGCGCGGGCGTACGCGTGGACTCCGGCCTCCGCGCCGGCACCCACATCGGCACCGACTATGACCCGATGCTGTCCAAGGTCATCGCGCACGGCGCCGATCGCGCCGAGGCCCTCGCCAGGCTCGATGCCGCTCTGGCGGCGACGCAGGTGTTGGGCGTACACACGAATATCGAGTTCTGCCGCTTCCTGCTCGGGTCCGCTGAGGTGAGGGCCGGGGCCTTGGACACCGGCCTCCTCGACCGGCTGGCCGAAAAGTTCGAGCCGGCACCACCACCCCCCGGTGCGCTCGTGGCCGCAGCCATGCATCGCACGGAGGACCGCTGGAACCGCGTACCCAAGGAACGCCGCACCCTCTGGGACATCCCCAACGGCTGGCGGCTCGGCCCGGGTGATGCGCCCGGTCTGGGTGGTCGTGCGGAGGTGTGGACCCGCCTCGACCACGGCCCCGGCACCTCTGCCGTGACCGTCGGCCTGCGCGGGGTGCCCTGGGATGCCGAGATCACCCTGACCGACGCGACCATCGGTGCCGAACACCCCGCGGTGACGTCTGCTCGTTATCGGGCCCGGGTCGTGCATGAGGGACGATATCTGCGACTCACCCTCGCCGGGCAGCAGCAGCGGTGGTTGGTCGTGCGCGACGAGGACACGTTCTGGGTCGCCGGCGAGGGCGGGACCTGGGACCTGCGCCTGCGCCCGCTGATCGATCCGAGGATCCACGACGAAGGCACCAGCGACGGTGAGATCCGCAGTCCCATGCCGGGCTCCGTGATCGCGACCTTTGTCGACGACGGGACCGAGATCGAGGCCGGCGTACGCCTCCTCGCCGTCGAGGCCATGAAGATGGAGCACGCTCTCACAGCCCCCGTGGCCGGCACCGTTCGGATTCACGTGAAACAGGGCGATCAGGTCGCGGCGGATCAGCTGCTGGCGGTGGTTTCGACAGGCTCAACCGAGGAGGAGTGAGATGGAACTGGAGGAGCACTACGCGGACCTGAAGGCGACGGTCGCGGACTTCGCCGACGAGGTGGTCGCGCCCGTCGTGGCGGAGCTGGACCGGACCCACTCCTTCCCCTACGACATCGTCGAGCGCATGGGCCGGATGGGGCTGTTCGGGCTGCCGTTCCCGGAAGAGTACGGCGGGCAGGGCGCCGACTATTTCGCCCTGTCCCTGGCACTCGAGGAGCTCGGCCGGGTCGACCAGTCGGTGGCGATCACGCTGGAGGCGGGCGTCTCCCTGGGCGCCATGCCGATCTTCCGGTTCGGCACCGAGGAGCAGAAGCAGCAGTGGCTCCCCGATCTCATTGCCGGCCGCCGCATCGCGGGCTTCGGCCTCACCGAACCCGAGGCCGGTTCGCACGCCGGCGAGACCCGCACGACCGCTCGCCTCGAGAACGGCGAATGGGTCATCAACGGCACCAAGCAGTTCATCACCAACTCCGGCACCGACATCACGAGCCTGGTCACTGTGACGGCCGTGACCGGGCAGCGCCCGAACGGCTCCAAGGAGATCTCCGCGATCATCGTGCCGAGCGGGACACCGGGGTTCACGGTCGAGCCGGCGTACGACAAGGTCGGCTGGCGTGCCTCCGACACCCATCCGCTGACGTTCGTCGACTGCCGCGTACCCGAAGCCAATCTCCTCGGCGAGCGCGGCCGCGGCTATGCCAACTTCCTGTCGATCCTCGACGAGGGCCGCATTGCGATCTCGGCGCTGGCGACCGGGGCGGCCCAGGGGTGCGTGGACGAGTCGGTGCGGTATGCCAAGGAGCGCCGCACCTTCGGCCGTCCCATCGGCGCGCACCAGGCGGTCGGGTTCCGGATCGCGCGGATGGAGGCGAGGGCGTACGCCGCCCGCGCGCTCTACTACTCCGTCGCCCGCCTCATGCTCGCCGGCAAGCCGTTCAAGAAGGAGGCGGCCATCGCGAAGCTGTTGAGCTCCGAGGCGGCCATGGACAATGCCCGCGACGCGACGCAGGTGCACGGGGGCTACGGATTCATGAATGAGTACGCCGTCGCGCGGCACTATCGCGATTCGAAGGTGCTGGAGATCGGGGAGGGCACGAGTGAGGTGCAGCTCATGCTGATCGCCCGCGAGCTGGGGCTCGCCGATGAGTGATCGCCGGGAGGTCGTGCAGCGCGGGTTGTGGTTCGAGGAATACGAGGTGGGGACGGCGTACCTCCATCGCCCCGGCCGCACCATGACCGAAACCGACAACGTGCTGTTCACGACGCTGACTATGAACACGCAATCGCTGCACCTGGACGCGGCATGGGCAGCGGAGCAGCCGGAGTTCGGGGGTGAGCGGTTGATGAACTCGATGCATACGTTGTCGACGCTGGTCGGGCTGTCGGTTGCGCAGCTCACGCAGGGGACGATCGTGGCCAATCTCGGCTTCAGTGAGGTGACGTTTCCCGCGCCGGTGTTTCACGGCGACACGCTCTATGCCGAGACGATCTGTCTCGCCAAACGGCCCTCGAACTCGCGACCGGGGACCGGCATCGTCACCCTCGAACACCTCGGCCACAATCAACATGGAAAGCTGGTGGCCCGGGCGGTGCGGACGACACTGGTCCGCATGAGACCGGAGCCGCCGAGCGATTCGACCAAGGAGTGATCGTGAGCAAGTGGATGCCCCCGGGGCCGGCCCTGCTGTTCTGTCCGGGCAATCGGCCGGACCGATTCGACAAGGCCGCCGAGCGGGCCGATGCCGTGATCCTCGACCTGGAGGACGCGGTCCACGCTCGTGACCGCGACGCAGCTCGGGCTGCCATCGCCGCCAGCCGTCTGGATCCGGAGCGCACGATCGTGCGGGTCAACCCCGTCGGATCGCCGGATCACGAGGCCGATCTGGCTTGTGTGCGGGAGACGGAATATACGTGCGTCATGCTCGCCAAGACCGAATCGGCCGAGCATGTCACCAGCGTCGCGGCGTGGACCGAGGCGTGCATTCTTGCGCTGGTCGAGACGCCGCTGGGTGTCGTGAGGGCCGAGGAGATCGCTTCGGCGCTCGGCTGTGGGGGCCTGATGTGGGGTGCGGAGGATCTGGTGGCAGCCATGGGCGGCCGCTCGAGCCGGTTCGCGCTGCCGCACACGGTGCCGGACGCCTCGCGGGAGCCGGAGACGCTGCACGCGGCGGTGGGTACGCGGGCGGGTGCCTATCGCGATGTTCCCCGCTATGCGCGGGCCCGGGTGGCGATGGCGGCTGCGGCGTTCGGTCGGTGGTCTGTCGACGGGGTTCACATGGACTTCTCCGACCGTGAGGGGCAGCGCATCGAGGCCCTGGACGCGTTCGCGCTCGGGTTTGCCGCGACGGCGTGCATCCATCCGGATCAGGTGCCGATCGTGCGGGAGGCCTACACCCCCAACCAGAAGGACATCGACTGGGCCTATCGCGTGCTTGCCGCCGAGGAGACGGGCGGCGCCGTCGAGGTCGACGGTCGCATGGTCGATGGTCCGATGTATCGCCAGGCCGAGGCCATCATCCGCCGCCTGCCCCTCTGAGGCCGTGGTTCACCGGTCTCCCGGGCCTGAGGGTTGGGTCGACCGATATTGGTGGCCGGTGGGTGTCCGGACGGTGACGGTGTGGCCGAGGTCGGGGTCCTGGCCGGGGGTGCAGGTCCAGCCTTCGGCTTGTTTGGTGTAGTTGCACGCTGCGCACAGGCCCTGGCCGTTGGGGACCGAGGTGTCGCCGCCTTTGGCGTGGTCGACCACGTGATCGGTGTGGCGGATGGGGGCGTTGCACCACGGCATCCGGCAGCGGTGGTCGCGGATCCGGATGAGCTTCTTCATGGCGGGTGACATCTGTCGCCGGTGGGTTTCCATGCGGGTGGTGCGTCCCGGTTGGCGGAACAGCCGCCGGACCATGATCTTCTGTTCGTCGTCAGCGTGGGCGATGAGGTCCCGGACCCAGGCTGCGGGGATCGGGCCATAGCCATCGACATGGGCCGGCTCCTCGGTTTCGGAGAACAGGGCTTCGTCGCTGATGACAACCATGAGCTCGATGTCGCTGGGTGCCTGGGCTGGGCGAGCGGTCACGCGTTCGACGAGCAGGTCGGCCATGATCGCGCCTTGGCCCCGGGTGTCGCCCTGGGCTATTGCGGCTTCGGCTGCTTTGAGCAGGGTCGCATACAGCGCGATGCCTTCCTGCAGTTTGAGGATCGCCGTGACCTGGACCATGTCGTCGGGCAGGGGGCGGGTGGTGATCCGGCGTCCACCGGCTGCCTTGCTGCGACGTCGCACGACCGCAGTTTGGTCGATCTCGGTGACCTTGCGGCGAACTTCGGATTCCAGGCGGGTGTTGCCGATCGAGGCGTGGTCCCGGAGGTAGTCACTGAACCAGCGATCCACGAGTCCGCGGTCGTCCACGCTGAGGCAGGCGGTTTCGCTGGCGATGAGGGTGGCGCGCCATTCGTTGAGGGCGCCGTTCTCGAGGGCGGCGAGGGTGCAGGGGAGTTCGTTGACGAGGTTCTGGGCCAGGCCGAGGAGTCGGCCGCCTCGGAAGGGGGATTCCCTCCTGGCCAGGGCGATCTCGGCACCGACTCCGATCCCGCGGCGGGAGGCAGAGATCCCCTGGTCGGCTTCGGCCTGGCGTCGAGTGGTGTCGAAGGTGACGGCAGCGCGGGCCTGGACGGCGGCTGCGCAGGACTTGAGGTCTTCGAGACCGCGGATCAGATCGATCAGAGCGCCCTCGGTGCCGGGCAGACGCGCCGATGCGAGGCGATGCATCCACGCCACGATTTCGGAATCATCCAACTCCCCCGAATCCACCGCGACAGCATCCGGCGCAGAGCCCTGTTCGAACGCGTGAAATCTTTCCCAGATCTCGTCTGCTTCCAGTTCTGACTGATCAGACGGTGACTCCTGCGGAATATCGTCGCCATGAGCGGCCCACCAGGCATCGTCCTCCCGCCACTGCGCGAGTAGCCATTCCGGGGGCTCGGGGAGGTCGGACGGGAGGTAAGCCTCCTCGCAGTATTCGATCATACTAACTATTATAGCGATCGGGTCTGACAAACCGGAGCCGCAGCCCCCCACATCTGCCGGAAACTTCCGGTTTGTTCGAGCGAAGCTTGGCGAAGCTCTTCAGGGGGACGAGCAGCTAGCACCTACAGTTCGCCGGCCACGACCTGAGCTGCGCGAGGACGTCGGTATTGACGGCGTAATCGGCCCAGCGGCCGCGCTGCGTACGCGTGAGAATGCCCGCGTCGACGAGCTTCTTCATGTGATGGGACAGGGTGGGCTGGGAGATGCCGAGCGCCTCGGGCAGGTGGCAGGCGCAGACCTGGGCGCAGTCATCGCTCGCGATGTATTCCACAATCCGCACTCGTGTCGGGTCACTCAACGCCTTGAACAGCGTGGCCCAGCGCGCGGCCTCGTCGGCGGCCAGGAGGGCCTGGGCGGTGGTTTCGGCGCAGTGGGCTTCGGCGGTCATGGGGCCCAGCGTACGTCACATTGACTAACGTCGATAGATGGCGTTGACTGTTCTATAGACAATCGTCGATGTGAGGTGTTGCATGTCACAGCCCGCTCCGTCCGTGTTGTTCGTGTGCGTCAAGAACGGAGGGAAGTCCCAGATCGCTGCGGCGCTGATGCGTCACCACGCCGGCGATGCTGTGGAGGTCCTCTCGGCCGGAACGAAGCCGGGCACTGAGCTCAATACCGAATCGGAGGCCGCTGTCGCCGAGCTGGGTGCGTCGATGGCGGGCGAGTCGCCGAAGATGATCGATCCCGAAGCACTGCGCCGCGTGGACCGCGTGGTCGTCATTGGCTCGGAAGCAGTCGTGGATCCGGTCGATGGCATGCAGGGATCGATCGAGACGTGGGAAACGGATGAGCCCTCCGAGCGTGGCATCAGGGGCATGGAGCGCATGCGCCTGGTCCGAGATGACATCGACGCACGGGTGCGTGTGCTGCTCACCGAGCTGACGGACGAGAACTGAAATGGCCGAACAGACCTTCCTGGCCGATCCCCCTCGGTTCCTTTTCTTCACCGGCAAGGGTGGGGTGGGCAAGACCTCACTCGCCTGCGCCACCGCCATCCACCTCGTCGACCACGGCAAGCGCGTCCTGCTCGTGTCCACCGATCCGGCGTCCAATCTGGCGCAGGTGTTCGAGCAACCCATCGGGTCGCGCATGACCCCCATCGCCTCGGTGCCGGGGCTGGACGCGGTCGAGATCGATCCGCAGTCGGCGGCGGAGCACTATCGCGAGAAGGTGATCGGCCCGCTCCGGGACACGTGGTCGGCCGACGAAATCACGGCGATGACCGAACAGCTCTCGGGTTCGTGCACCACAGAGGTCGCGTCGTTCAACGAGTTCACCGACCTGCTGGCTGACGACTCCCGCATCGCGCCCTATGACCACGTCATCTTCGACACCGCTCCGACCGGGCACACCATCCGGCTGCTCCACCTGCCCGGCGAATGGACCGCGTTCCTGGAGAACGGCAAGGGCGATGCGTCCTGTCTCGGTCCGATGTCCGGGCTCGACAAGGCGCGCACGGTTTATGCCGAAGCGCTGCAGCGGCTCGCCGACCCGACGCTCACCCGGCTGATTCTGGTGTCCCGGGCTCAGGAGGCCGCGCTCGCCGAGGCCGGGCGTACGGCCCTGGAACTCGCCGACGTCGGGCTCACCCAGCAGCACCTCGTCATCAACGCGCTGCTGCCCGATCCAGGTCCCGACGGCGATGCGCTCGCGATCGCCATCCACCGGCGGGAGACGGCGGCGATGGCCAACCTCCCCGACGTGCTGCGCACCCTGCCGACCACCCTCGTGCCCATGCGTCCCCTGGTGCTCGTGGGCGTACGCGCAATCCGCTCCCTCCTGACCGATGCCCCGGCGCCCGAAAGTGTTGCCCCGGCCCCGAGGGACCCCGCGTACGCCGAAATCCCCGCCCTCGATGCGCTCGTCGAAGAACTCGCCACGGCCGATCACGGACTGGTGATGTGCATGGGCAAGGGTGGGGTCGGCAAGACCACGGTCGCGGCGGCGCTGGCCCTTGCGCTCGCGGCCCGGGGCAAGACGGTCCATCTGTCGACGACCGATCCGGCCGCCCATCTGACCCACGTCCTGGGTGCCGACACCAGCGGCCTGACCGTCTCTCGCATCGATCCCGCAGCTGCCATCGAGACCTATCGCACGAGGGTCCTGGCCACCAAGGGTGCTGCCCTGGACGACGATGGGCGGGCGCGGCTGACCGAGGATCTGCTGTCCCCGTGCACCGAAGAGGTGGCCGTCTTCGGCGAGTTCTCCCATCTCGTGTCGAAGGCCCGGCGGCAGTTCGTCGTGATGGATACCGCGCCGACCGGGCACACGCTGCTCCTGCTCGACACGACCGGGTCCTATCACCGTGACATCGTCCGCAACCTTGACGGTGGGCGCGCGGTCACGCCGCTGATGCGCCTGCAGGACCCGAAGCTCACCCACATGGTGCTCGTGACGCTGCCTGAGGCCACCCCCGTGCAGGAGTCGGCCGACCTGCAGGACGACCTGGCGCGCGCAGGCATCACGCCCTGGGCGTGGGTGGTCAATCAGGCACTGTCGGTGGTGGAGACCTCGGACCCGCTGCTGCGCGTTCGGGCGGCGGCGGAGGCGCCGCATCT
The DNA here is from genome assembly GCA_964515145.1 of uncultured Enemella sp. GTDB lineage: Bacteria > Actinomycetota > Actinomycetes > Propionibacteriales > Propionibacteriaceae > Enemella. Next base: position 4,195 of record CAZEVN010000009.1, on the reverse strand, counting down.
GGCGCGGGTAAGCCGGCTCGCACCGCGGCTCGCCGCCCTGCCGTTGCTCCCGGAGGAGCCGGTCGGGGCGGCCGGGCTGAGACATCTGTTCCCCGAGAAGGTGTGACCGTCCACATCCCAGCTCATATTGACGATCATCAATAGATTTGCCTAGGCTTTCATCGACAACCATCAATGTGATTGAAGGGCATGCCCTGATGAGCACCATCACCAAGACCGAGCACCACGAATCGGTCATCTCCAAGATGTCGGTCCTGGACCGATTCCTCGCGGTCTGGATCCTGGCGGCGATGGCCTTGGGGCTCCTGCTGGGGCGTACCTTCCCGGGGCTCAACGCCGCCCTCGACTCCATCAAGATCGCGAACGTCTCCGTGCCGATCGCTATCGGCCTGCTCGTGATGATGTATCCGGTGCTGGCCAAAGTCCGCTACACCGAGATCAACCGGGTCACCGGCGACCGGAAGCTGATGGTGCTGTCGCTCGTGCTCAACTGGATCGTCGGCCCGGCGCTCATGTTCTCGCTGGCCTGGCTGCTGCTGCCCGACCTGCCCGAATATCGCACCGGCCTGATCATCGTCGGCCTCGCCCGCTGCATCGCGATGGTCTTCATCTGGAATGACCTGGCCTGCGGTGACCGCGAGGCAGCGGCGGTCCTCGTGGCGATCAACTCGGTCTTCCAGGTGCTGATGTTCGGCGTGCTGGGCTGGTTCTATCTGCAGATCCTGCCCGGTTGGCTGGGCCTGTCGACGACGTCGGCCGAGTTCTCGTTCTGGGCGATCGTGCTGAGCGTGGTGGTGTTCCTCGGTATCCCGCTGGTGGCGGGTTATCTGACGCGTACGCTCGGCGAGCGCGCCAAGGGCCGTGAGTGGTATGAAGGGAAGTTCCTCCCGAAGATCGGCCCGTGGGCGCTGATCGGCCTGCTGTTCACGATCGTGCTGTTGTTCGCGCTGCAGGGTGACGCCATCACGTCACAGCCGCTCGCCGTGGCCCGGATCGCGCTGCCGCTGCTGGCGTACTTCGTCGTCATGTTCGGCGGTTCCATGGTTCTGTCGAAGATCTCCGGCCTCAACTATGCGAAGTCGACGTCGGTCTCGATGACCGCCGCCGGCAACAACTTCGAGCTCGCCATCGCCGTCGCCATCGGCACCTTCGGCATCACCTCCGGCCAGGCCCTCGCGGGTGTCGTCGGTCCGCTGATCGAGGTGCCCGTCCTCGTCGCGCTCGTCTATGTCGCCAAGTGGGCCGGTCGCACGTTCTGGGCCGGCGATCCCACGGTCCCGCAGGACTGACCCATGTCCAAACCCAGCGTGCTCTATGTCTGCATCCACAACGCGGGTCGCTCCCAGATGGCGGCGGCGTACACGCTGGCCCTCTCCGGCGGTCGGGTTGAGGTCCGCTCGGCTGGTTCTGCGCCGGGCGACCAGGTGAATCCCGCCGCGGTGGAGGCGATGCTTGAGGAGGGCATCGACATGTCCGCCGAGCAGCCCAAGATCCTGACCAGCGAGGCCGTCGAGGCGTCCGATGTCGTCGTCACCATGGGCTGCGGCGACACATGTCCCTACTATCCGGGCAAGCGCTATGAGGACTGGGAGCTGGCGGATCCGGCCGGCAAGGGGGTCGATTCCGTTCGCCCGATCCGCGACGAGATCAAGCAGCGCGTGCTGAAGCTGTTGGACTCGCTCGATGTGGAGCCCGTGACAGGCTGATCGTCCGAGTGCTGTCCCTATTCGGCTCGCGTCAGGACATCCAGAAACTCGTGGTTGACGAAGAGCAGTTCTCTGCCGACCTTGACCTGATCAAGAAGACCTGCAGCCGCCATTGCGTGCAACCAGGTCGATGCTGTCTGGCGTGCCACTCCACAGCGATCCGCCACGGAATTGATTCGTGAGTAGGGCTGGTCGAACAGGACGTCCAGAAACTGGGCGTCTCGGCCGCCTGGACTCGCCGCGCGGGCGCGCTCGGAGATTTCTTCCTGACATCGTCGGATGGCCCCGATCTTCCTCGTGGTCGACTCCGAGGACTCCCTGACGACGTCGAGCATGTAGAGGATCCAGTCGATCCACGCCCCCTCCGCAGTGACGGCTCGGAGGAGTCGGTAATAGTCGTTCTTCCGAGCGATGATCCCGCGCGAGAGATAGAGGATCGGATCGTGCAGAAGGCCAGCTTGAATGAGCATCAAGATGTTGATAACGCGCCCTGTGCGCCCGTTGCCGTCGTGGAATGGATGGATGGCCTCGAACTGGTAGTGAGCAACGGCCATCCGAACGAGAGGGTCGAGGTCGTCTTCGGCATGGATGAAGCGTTCCCACTGGGCGAGCATGCCCCGGATGCGATCTGCCCCCTCGGGTGGTGCATACACGATCTGCCCGGTGGTGGGATTGGCAATCCGTGTTCCGGGCATCGCCCGCACGTCCATCTCTCGTCCGTGCAGCGCTGCGTTGATCTGAGCGGCGGTCGCAGCTGTGAGCGGTCGCTCCTTGAGCAACTCGACACCGGCGAACAGTGCGCTCCGATAACGGAGTACTTCCTTGGTGGCGTGGGCGCCGCCGCCGAGATCCGCGTGTTTGAACAGGTTATCAGCCGTGGTGACGATGCTCTCGATCTCGGAGCTGGCCTGAGCTTCCAACAGGGGTACGGCATGGGTCAGGATGTTTGGATTCGGCAGCATCTGACCGGCCTGCGCGAGGGTCGCCAAAGCGGTTCGCGCCTCGATAGCGGCCTTGAGTACCGGTTTCGGTTCGAGATCCACGCCTTTCGGTGGGAGAGGTGGGAGGTCGTTGAAGGGGGCATCAGGACTCCAGGCATCTGTCACCTTTTCGAACCTATCCCTGCGACGTGTTAAAAAATCCTGCGAAACTTAACATGTCTCCGCCATGTGTTAACAGGCCTAACGGATGAATCACCATCTATCGCTCGATCTATTGAATACGAAAGAAAACGGTATACGACCTCAGTCGAGTGGCACGAGCCCGGTCCGGTACGCCAGGAGGGCGACCTGGACGCGATCGCGCAGATGCAGCTTGGCGAGCAGGCGCGAAACATAGGTCCTGACCGTCGCCTCGCTCAGAAACAGCCGCGCGCCGATCTCGGCGTTGGACAGTCCGCGAGCGACCAGCCGGGCGATCTCGAGTTCACGGTCGGTCAGCTCGGCCAGCTCCACGGGCCGTTCCGCCACGGGCGGCCGCGCGGTGAAGCGGTCGAGCAGCCGTGCGATCAACGCCGGCGCGAGCATGGATTCACCCCGCGCGACGACCCGGACTGCATGCACCAGGTCATCGGGCGGCACATCCTTCAGGAGGAACCCGGAGGCCCCCGCCCGCATGGCGTTGTAGACATATTCGTCCAGATCGAACGTCGTCAGCACCAGAACCCGCGGCCGGGGGCCGACGAGCTCGCCGATCCGTCGGGTCGCCTCGACGCCGTCGAGCCGGGGCATGCGGATGTCCATGAGCACGACATCGGGTCGGTGCTCCCGGACCAGGTCGACCGCCTCCAACCCGTCACCGGCCTCACCGACCACCACGAGCCCAGCCCGCTCCAGGATCAGCCGGAAGCCGAGGCGGACGAGCTCCTGGTCGTCGACGACGAGTACGCGGAGTGGATCGCCGCCGCTCATCCCACCCGCTCCAGGGGCAACACCGCGCGTACCTCGAATCCATTCCCGGCAGCTTCTGCCGAGACTTGGCCGCCGAACAACGCGACCCGCTCGCGCATACCCATCAGCCCGTGCCCCGACCCACCGCTGACCGAACCCCGGCCCGGTCCCGGATCCGTCCCGACGATTTCCAGGGCCTGGGGCCCGAAGTCGAGCGCCACGTGGGCCTGGCGAGCGAGCGAGTGCCGGCGTACGTTCGTCAACGCTTCCTGCACAATCCGATACACGGTCAGGTCGAGTCCGGCGGGCAGATCGGGTCGATCACCGGTCACCTGAAGTTCCACGTGAAACCCTGTTCCCTCGGCCGCTGTGATCAGGTCGGTCAGGGAGCCCACGCCCGGCTGTGGCGCCAGGTCCGCGTCCGACTCGTGATCGTGCAACATCGTCACGAGTCGCCGCATCTCGGCGAGGGCTCCCGATCCGGTCGACCGGATCGTCCCAAGCGCGCGCCGCGCGTACGCCGGGTCGTCGGAACCATCTGTTCGGCAGCCGCCGACATCGCCCTGTTCCGCGGGGATCTCGATCAGGCCGAGGAGCTGC
>CAZEVN010000008.1:4899-61691 GCA_964515145.1 uncultured Enemella sp. | reverse complement strand
CGCGCGCGGTGACACGAACTCGGCCTGCCGGATCACCCGATAGAGCCCCGGGTGTCGCGCCGTGAAGTCGAAGAAGGCGCGGAAGCCGGCACGTTCGGCCGCGAGCCGATCGGGTGCTGCGGCACTGGCCTCACTCATGGCCCGGCGAACACGCCGGTTGAGGTCCTCGACCAGATTCTCGAAGATCTCGAGCTTGCTGTCGTAGTAGTTGTAGAACGTGCCCATCGCGACGCCGGCCGCCTCGGTGATCTTGACGATCGAGGCATCGTGATAACCGAGCTCGGTGAACACGTCCTCAGCGGCCCGCAGCAGTTTCTCCTTGGTTGCTGTGCCGCGTGCCGTGCGGGGCTGGGTGCTCATGTGTCACCGGTCGGCTGTTCCGCCTTTTCCTTCTCGGCATCGCGAAGGCTGAAACGGCGGATCTTGTTCATCGAGTTGTAGGGGAGCTCGGCCACGAATTCGATCGACTTGGGCACTTTGAACTTCGCCAGGCGTTCGGCGCAATAGGCGCGCAGGTCGTCCTCGCTGGTCGCGGCATCCTCCCGGCAGACGACGAACGCCTTGCCGACCTCGCCCCAGCGGGCATCGGGAATGCCGATGACCGCCACCGCCTGCACGGCGTCGTGCAGGCTCAGCGTCGCCTCGACCTCGACGGGGCTGACGTTCTCGCCGCCGGAGATATACATGTCCTTGATGCGGTCGACGATGGTGTAGAAACCGTGCGCGTCGCGCTGCACCAGGTCGCCGGTGAGCAACCAGCCGTCGCGGAAGACCCGGGCCGTTGCTTCTTCGTCACGGAAATAGCCCGGGAACACCCCCGGCCCGCTGACGAGCAACTCGCCGGAGGCAGCGCCCTCGAGGATCTCGCCGGTGGCAGGGTCGGCGACCGCGCAGTCGACATAGGGATAGGGCTTGCCGGCTGAGCCGATATGCGTCGTCGCATAGCGCGCCGGCAGGCAGAGCACGTTGGGTGACGCCTCGGTCAGTCCATAGCCCTGGCAGAGCTCGACATCGCGCGCGTGCCACGTGCGCAGCAGGGGCACCGGCATCGGCCCGCCACCGACGACTACGGTGCCGAGGCTGGTCAGGTCGGTGGTCTTGAAGTCGGGATGATCGGCGAGGAGTTGATAGGTCGTGGGTACGCCCATCAGGGTGGTCACGCCCCGATCCTCGATGAGGTGCAGGATGCGGCCGGCGTCGAACTGACGCTCCAGGACGAGGGTCGCGCCGACCCAGAACGCCAGCAGTGTCTGGACATTCCACCCGCCGGAGTGGAACTGGGGCAGCACCGTCAGCACGACATCGTTGTCGGTCATCGGGATCGTGCGCGAGAACGACAGGTTGTTCCAGAAGCAGTTGGCCTGGGTCAGCTGGGCGGCCTTGGGCAGGCCCGAGCTGCCCGAGGTGAACAGCACGAGAATGACATCGTCGTCCTCGGCGGGCCCGGGGAGCACAGGCTCGTCGGACGTACGGGCCGGTGGGGTGGTCAGGTCGGCGAACGTCATCCACGGCGGCGGGGTCTCAAGCCGGGCCCGGGACGCCTCGCCCAGGTCGGCATAGTCCTCCTCGACCACCACCAGGTGGGGATCGGACTGCTCGACCTGATGCGCGATCTCGACCGGGGTGAGGCGCCAGTTGAGCGGGATCATCGCGATGCCGAGGTCGGCGCAGGCGAAGAAGAGCACCACATGGTCGGTGCTGTTGCCGGTCAGGGTGAGGATGCGATCACCGCGCCCATAACCGGCGGCCGAAAGTGCTGCGCTCGTGTCGCGGGACCGGGCGTACAACTCGGCATAGGTGGTCAGTCCGGACCGGTCATCGATCGCGACGGCCTCGGGAATCGCCCGGGCCCGGTCGGCGATCCAGCGGAAGAGCGTGTGCTGGCTGCTCATACGACCTCCTCGAGGGTCTCCCGCGGGTCAGGCCGATCCTTGCGCCGCGGATTGAACCGGTTGAGCGCCCCCGACAGGCCACCCGGCAGGAACAACACAACCAGAATGAACAGGGTTCCGAGGATGAACAAGGGTTCCGACAGCGGCACGTGGAGGATCGGCGGGAGGTTGGCGATCGCAGGGGAGGAGGCGAGGGTGCCGAGGCGCTGGTCGAGCAGCGTATAGAGCACGCCACCGATCACCGCTCCCACCCGACTGCCCACGCCGCCGAGCACCACCATCACGAGCAGGGTCAGTGTGAAGTCGGCCGAGGTGGCCCGCGGCTGGGCTCCGGACTGCAACAGCAGATAGACCATGCCGACGACCGTCGCGAGCGTTGCCGCGATCACGAACGTCACCAGCTTGGTGACATAGGGGCTGCCGCCGAGCACGCGTACGCGCATCTCGTTCTCGCGCGTCGCCGCGATCAGGTGACCCGCGCGCGAGCGCTCGATCCACGTGACGACGAGGAAGACCAACACGAGTACGCCCAGGGCGAGCCAATAGAGGTTGCGGGTGTTGACGACGCCGATGAGCGCATCGGGTACGCCAGCCGTGGCGAGTGCGAGGCCTTCCTCACCACCCGTGGTCCGGCCGGGATTGCGCCGGACGAGCACGTTGCCGGCCTGCGCGAACGCCAGCGTCACCATCGCGAAGGAGATGCCCGTGACCCGGAGGCTGATCGCGCCGATGATGTGGGCAACGATGATGCCGCCCACGAGGACGAGCGCAGCCGCAGGGATGAGCGGCAGGTCGGTGCGCGCCAGGACGATGCCCAGGCCATAGACACCGACACCGAAATACAGCGCGTGGCCGAAGCTCAACAGCCCCGCGACCCCGAACAGCAGGTGATAGGACAGCGCGAGCCCCGCGATCAGCCAGCACATCGCCAGCAGGTGCAGCGAGCCCGGCGTATAGGTCGGTCCTGGCAGGATTCCGAAGCCCGGGATCGCCAACAGGGGGAGGACCGCCAGGAGGATGACCAACGCCGCACCGATGATCGGGCGGATCGGGAGGGTTCGTCGGGTTGGTCGGGTTTGCCCCGATGCGCGCGTGCTCATGCTGCCTGCTTTCCGAGGATGCCCTTGGGCCGGATCAACAGGACTGCCGCGAGGAGCAGCACCACGATCACATCGCCGATCCCGAGGTAGTAGTTGGCGAACTGCTGGAGCACCGCCACCAGGACGGACGCGATCGCCGCGCCGGCCAACGAACCGAGGCCACCGATGACCGTGACGATGAAGGCGAAGATCAGCAGCGAGGCGCCGAGGGCGGGGGAGACATAGCCGAAATATTGCGAGGCGAGTACGCCGCCGATGCCGGCCGCGGCCCCGCCGATCGAGAACACGAGGGTGAAGGCCTTGCGGACGTCGATGCCGAGCGCGGTAACCATCGATCGGTTCTCCACCCCGGCGCGAATGATCAGGCCGTAGCGCGTCTTGTTGAGGAACAACACGATGGCGAGCAGGACGGCGACGGCCACGGCGATGCAGACGAAGCGGTCGTTGGGGACCGGCGCACCGAGGATGACCGTCGTCTGCTTCATCCAGGCCGGCCCGGAAATGAAGACCGGATCAGGTCCCCAGATGCCCTCGAACAGGGCGACGGTGGCGAGCGCGAGGCCGACGGTCACGAGGACCTGCTCGATGTGGCGTTTGTAGAGCGGCCGCACGAGCACGAGCTCGGTGGCGGCGGCGAAGAGCGCACCGACGATGGCGCCGGCCGCGACCGCGACGGCGAACGAACCCCACGAGTCGGGGCCCATCCGCCGAGCGATCGCCCAGCCCGTGAACGCGGCCAGGGTGAGGAAGGAACCGTGGGCGAAGTTGAGCACGCCCATCAGTCCATAGATGAGGGACAGGCCGGAGGACACCAGGAAATAGAGCGCTCCCAGGCCGAGTCCGGTGATCAGGAGAAGGATGATCGTGCTCACTGCGCCGGGTTCTCCTCGCTGGTTTCGGTGTGGACGCCCAACAGGCGCTGGACCCGGTCGGGGTCGGCGAAGAGTTCCGCGGCACCGCCGGTGTGGACCACGCGGCCCGAATCGATGACGATGACGCGTTCGGCGAGGCGCTCCACGACGGTGAGGTTTTGTTCGACGAGCAGGATCGGCGTGGTCTCGGCCGCCTCGGCGAGTGCCTGGGCCACCTCGGTCACGATCTTCGGAGCGAGGCCCTTGGTCGGCTCGTCGACGAGGAGGAGCTTGTTGGGGTTGATGAGCGCCCGCGCAAGCGACACCATCTGCTGCTGACCGCCGGACAGGGTGCCGGCGCGTTGCTGGGCGCGCTGGCGCAGCTCGGGGAAGAGCTTGTCGACGAGATCGGTGCGGGGGTTATCGGTGCGTGTCGCGAGCTTGAGGTTCTCGGCGACGGTGAGCGAACCGAAGACCTCGCGGTCCTCCGGGACATAGCCGACACCGCGCTGGACGATCCGGTGGGTGGGCTCGTGGTCGATGCGCCGGCCGGCGAACGTCACCTCGCCCTTGCGGTCGATGAGGCCGAGGATGGCCTTGATCGTTGAGGTCTTGCCGACCCCGTTGCGGCCGAGGACGGCCGTCACCCCGACCGCAGGCACCTCGAAGTCGACCTGTTCCACCACCTGCTGGCCACCGATGTGGGCGGACAACCCGGCCACGGTGAGAATCGGCGTACGCGAATCGGCCATTTCGTGCGCCGAATCGGGCTGGTCGTGCGCGCTCATGCGACTCCTCCCAGATAGGCGCTCTGCACTGTTTCGTTGGCCATGATGCGGTCGGGGCTGTCGATCGCGATCAGCTCGCCGTGATGCATGACGGCCACGCGGTCGGCGAGGCCGAGGACGACATCGATGTGGTGCTCGACCATGAGCACCGTGCGACCTGCACGGTGGAGACCGCGGATCACCTCGGTCAGGCCCGGGACATCGCTGGAGTTGACTCCTGCCATCGGCTCATCGAGCAGGATCACCTGGGGATCGGTGGCCAGCAGCATGGCGATCTCGAGCTTGCGCTTGTCGCCGTGGGACAGGTCGCCCGCGGCCGTGTCGTGTTTGGTCAGGTCGACGGTGGCCAGATGCTGGTCCGCCAGCTCGGTGGCCCGGTCCCCGCGACGGGGAAACCGGACCACCGAGAGGTTGCCGCCGAGCTGTTGCTGGGCAGCGATACGAACGTTTTCACGCACCGACAACCGCGGGAACAGGCTGGAGGTCTGGAATGTCCGCCCCAGCCCTGCCTTCGCCCGGGCCGCGATCGAATCCCCGGTGATGTCGCGACCGGCCAGCAGAACGCGGCCGCCACTGATGGGGTTGATCCCGGAAATCAGGTTGAACAGCGATGTCTTGCCGGCACCGTTGGGGCCGATCACTCCCACGAACTCGCCGGGAGCGATGGCGAACGTGACTTCGCGCACGATCTTCGCCCCACCGACCTGCCAGGAGAGGTCACGGACCTCGAGCGCCGCTGTTGTGCTGGTATCCGGAGGACCGGGTCGGGACGGTGTCCCGGCGGTCGTCGGTGCGTCGGTCACTGGATCTTCTTCTCCGGCGGGGCGACCTCGTCGGCCGGGATCTCCTTGATGAGCTCCGGCTTCCAGGCGCTGCCGTCGGCGACGAGCTTCACCTGATACATCGGCTGGAGCAGGGCGTGATCCGAGGCGCGAACCGTCGTGGTGCCCTTCGGGCCCTCGAACGACCAGCCCTCGAGTGCGCCGACCATGGCGTCCACGTCATCACCCTGCGCGGCAGCGTGAGCGATCATCTGGCCCGCGACGAAGCCGTCGGGGGAGAACAGGTCAGGCGTACCGCCCGCTTCCTCGATGCCCTGGATCATCGCCTGGTTGACCGGATTGTCGGTCGCAGCCGGGAAATAGTGGTTGAGGAAGTTGATCTTGTCGGACGCAGCACCATAGGCGCCGAAGGTCGACTTGTCGCCGAGGCCGGTGACGACCTTGGTCTGCTCGAGCACGCCCTGCTGGCTCAGGCCCTGCCACATCGCGCCGGAGGAGGCACCGGCCCAGGCCACGAAGACCAGGTCGGGCTTGGCGTCGACGATCTGCCGGGCGAAGGGGGTGAAGTCGGTCGCATCCTCGGGCACCAGGATCTGGTCGACGGTCGCGCCCTTCGTGCCGAGCACGGCCTTCACGGCCGCGGCGTTGCCCTGGCCGAAGGCGGTGTCCTGGGCGAAGACCAGGACCTTGTTGCCGCCCTCGAGGAAGCTGCCGGCGGTCGCGACGTCCTGCAGCGACTGACGGCCCGAGCGGAACGTGTATTTGTTCACACCCTGGATCGCATCCGTCGCAGCCGGGCCCGAGATATAGAGCACCTTGTTCTGCTGGGCCTGCTCGGCCAGCTTCAGCGCGATGCCCGAGACCACGGTGCCGCCGATGATCTTGGCGCCCTGACCGATCTGGTCCTTGGCGTGGGTGACGGCCTTGTCGGCATCGCCGCCGTCGTCGAGATAGGTGACCTGGAGCTCGCGACCGTTCACCTTGTTGGTGCCGTCGGTGGCATATTTCAGGCCCGCCTCCAGCCCCTTGCGATAGGTCTTGCCGTATTCACCGAGCGCCCCGGTCTCGGAATAGATGATGCCGACCTTGATCGGCTCGGAGCTCTGCGCGCCGGACGCGCCGGAGGAACCGGTCCGTGCCCGTCGTGCCGGGAGCGCAGGCCGCGAGGGCCATGGTGGTGACCAGTGCGAGACCGGCCAGGAGTGACTTCTTCGTCCTCAATGGAGTGCCTTTCCGGAGTAAACCTGATAGGCGATTCAGGTATTGGAAACTTTGGTTCCAGGGCAGAGGAAGTGTCAAGAGCGTGCCCACGATTCAAAAGGTCACGAAACGGCAACGGGAGGGGCCGCGTACGGTCGCGTACGGTGGCGCCATGACCAACACCACGGCCACCCTGGCGCGGCGACTGTCACTGGGTGATGCCATCTTCATCGGGCTCGGATCGATGGTGGGCGCGGGTGTTTTCGTCGTCTGGGCCCCGGCGGCGCACGCGGCGGCGTCCTGGTTGCTGGTCGGTCTGGGGATCGCGCTCGTGGTGGCGTTCTGCAACGCGACCTCGTCGGCCCAGTTGGCGGCGCAATATCCCACGTCCGGTGGGACTTATGTCTATGGTCGGGAGCGGCTCGGGCGGTGGCCGGGCTTCCTCGCGGGCTGGGGATTCGTCGTCGGAAAGACCGCATCGATCGCCGCTATGGCGTTGACGTTCGGTCACTACGTGTTCGGGCCGGCCGCGCCCTGGATCGCCGTCGTCGTCGTGATCATCCTGGCGGTCATCAACAGTCTCGGTGTGACCCGGACCGCCATGGTCACGAGGGTCATCGTGGTCTTCGTTCTGGTCGTGCTCGCGCTCGTCGTCGTGGCCAACCTGATGGGTGGCCCCCGCGCCGTGTCGGAAGCCCAGTCGACGGGGATCGCTGTCGGCCCGAACATCTATGGGATTCTCCAGTCCGCCGGCCTGTTGTTCTTCGCCTTCGCCGGCTATGCCCGCATTGCCACGATGGGCGAGGAGGTCAAGAACCCCAGGCGCACGATCCCGATCGCGATCCCTGTCGCGCTGGCGCTTGCTGCGATCGCGTACGCCGTTGTCGGCGCCACCCTCCTGTTCCGCTTCGATGCCGAACTCATCGCCCTGAGCACCGCGCCGCTGTCGTTCGCGACCATCAATTCACCCCTGGCGGCCGTCACGCCGGTGGTTGCGGCCGGTGCCGCGCTGGCCACGGTGGGCGCCATGCTCAACCTGATGACCGGGGTCGGTCGCACGAGCCTCGCGATGGCGCGCAACAATGATCTGCCGCGTTGGCTCGCGAAGATCGAGCCGGTGCATGGGGTGCCCCGCAATGCGGAGATCGCGCTGGCACTGGTCGTCTGCGTGCTGGTGCTGCTGACCGACGTACGCGTGGTCATCGGGTTCTCGAGCTTCGGCGTGCTTGTGTACTACCTCTTCGCCAACCTCGCCGCCTTCACCCAGGACCGGGAGCACCGGCGCTATCCGAAATTCGTCCAGATCCTGGGGGCGTTGCTGTGCGTCGTGCTGGTCGTGACCCTGCCGCTGCAGGCCATCGCGATCGGCGTGGGGGTCTATCTCGTCGGCATCGTCTATCGCCTCATCCGGCGTCCTGATCGGGCTCCTGTCGGCCGGCGTGCTGCAGGGTATGTCGAAGACCAGCCAACCGTCGCCCTCACCCGCGTTGCGGAGGGACCTCCCGTCGATCGCTCCGCTCAAACCGGCACGTCTGAGGACCGTCCCTCGATCGCTTTCACTCGGCCCGCGCCATCCGAGGATCGGCCGACGATCGCCTTCACCCGTCCTGTGTCGCAGCCCGAGAGCAAGGTCGATGCGCACGACGTGGCAGAGAAGGATGACGTGGGCGATAAGGACGACGTGGTGGATGACGACGACTGGGACGGGCCCACCCCCACGCGCGGAATCCCGATCCAGCCGCGAGCTGGCGAGGACACGGGCGGATGGGCCGTGGCGGACGCCGACCCGGATGTCACGACTCACCGGCCCCGCAGGGCAGCGGACTGACCGTCGATCGTGGTGTTTCATCGACTGCCAAGATCGGCGCCGGGTGGGGCCCTGGGAACGCATGAGCGCCGTATGCAATTGCTTCCATTTCGGAAGCGGACCGCCCGCGTTCCCGCCCCAAAAAGAGAAGGCCGATAGCAGAACCGGGCCAGGTCCGATGTTGGTTGCTGAGCCAGCGTGATGGAGATTCGCGCTTCCGAAATGGAAGCAACTGCATACGACGATGAACCGAATACGGAGAGTCCTGCCATCAAAGCGAGTGGGCTGCCCGCTTGCACCGAAAGGTCTTCCGGGACACGGTTGTCGGCGTGTTGTCCACAGATTTCGGACGGCTGAGCCCTCGTTCCCCTAGCCCCTCGAATTCGGGTCGAAGCTGAAGGCATGAGTCATGAGGACAGAGATGACATGGACGGGGCCGGAGCGCAGCAACCGGGCATCAGGCTGGGGGGCTTGCTCCGGGCACTTCGGCGTCACCTCAACCTGAGCCAAAGAGGGTTGGCAGGTCGGCTGGACGTGTCAGCAGGCACGTTGGGGAGATGGGAGTCAGGAAGCAGGGCGCCGACCCTGCCGGAACTGGAGCGAGCGCTTGCGCTTGCCGGCTGGCGGCTCGTGGTGGTGGATGGGCACGGGGTCGTGGTCGATCCGATGCGGCCTGACGCTGTGGTGGATCGGGCTGGCCGGAACTACCCCGCGCATGCTGACGTGCGTCCGGTGCCACCGGGCGGGGACGGCGGAGCCCAGATCAGTGGGCTCCGCAACCAGGTCGGACCAACGATGGAGTATCGAAGATTCGCGGGAAGCAGCGCCGCGACCATCCGACGGCCATTGACGTGGCGGACCACCAGGAGGCGATGCGACTGGTGCAGAAGTGGCGAAAGATCGCGGAGCAGGAAGCGAGGCGCTATGCGCGGATGGTCAGCGGAGAATGGGCGGCCGACGTGATGGAGTGCCTGTGCCCGATGGCGTGCTTCGACAATCGTCTGTGTGTCGACTGGTGCCCGTGCCAGTGTGAACCGGAGGGCTTGGCCGCGCGGGGAATGGCGAAACCCCGCCGGGCAGAGCCCGACGGGGTCCGGTGAACCGGGGCGTACCCGATTCAGAGCGCCTTGATGATGTCCTCCACGCGATCCTTCGCATCGCCGAACAGCATCTGGGTGTTGTCCTTGAAGAACAACGGGTTCTGGACGCCCGCATAGCCGGCGGCCATGGAGCGCTTGAACACGATGACGTTGTCGGCGTGCCATACCTCGAGGACGGGCATGCCGGCGATGGGGGAGTTGGGCTCCTCCAGCGCGGCCGGGTTGACGGTGTCGTTGGCGCCGATCACGAGGACGACGTCGGTGTCGTCGAAGTCCTCGTTGATCTCGTCCATCTCGAGGACGATGTCGTAGGGTACGCGGGCCTCGGCCAGGAGCACGTTCATGTGACCGGGCAGGCGGCCGGCAACGGGGTGGATGCCGAAGCGGACGTCCACACCCTCGTCGCGGAGCTTCTGGGTGAGCTGGGCGACGGGGCCCTGGGCCTTCGCGACGGCCATGCCATAACCAGGCGTGATGATGACGCGCTTCGCGCCCTTGAGCAGCTCGGCGGCACCGTCGGCCATGATCTCGCGGTGTTCGCCGTAGTCGCGGTCCTCCTGCGCCGGGCCGGCACCTTCACCGAAGCCACCGAGGATGACCGAGATGAAGGAGCGGTTCATGCCCTTGCACATGATGTAGGACAGGATCGCACCGGACGAACCGACCAGCGCACCGGTGACGATGAGCAGGTTGTTGCCGAGCATGAAGCCGGCGGCGGCCGCGGCCCAGCCGGAGTAGGAGTTCAGCATCGACACGACGACCGGCATGTCGCCGCCGCCGATCGACGCCACCATGTGCCAGCCAAGGGCGAAGCCGATGATGGCGACCGCGATGAGCGGGATCACGTTGGGCGAGATCACGAACCACACGGTGAAGCCGATGGCCACCACGAACACGAGGATGTTCAGCAGGTTGCGCGCCGGGAGCATCATCGGCTTCGACTTCATCCGGCCCGACAGCTTGCCGAACGCGACGATGGAGCCGGTGAAGGTATAGGCACCGATGAGCACGCCGAGGGCAACCTCGACCAGGTGGGCGGCGTTGTGCTGGCCGGCCGGGACCGAGAGATAGGAGTTGAAGCCCACGAGCACGGCGGCGATACCGACGAAGGAGTGCAGGATCGCGATGAGCTGGGGCATGCCGGTCATCTCGACCGTGCGGGCCCGCCAGACGCCGATCGCGGCACCGATCAGGACAGCGACGAGGAGCAGGAGTGCGGTCATGGGCTTGCCCATGCCGTACGCACAGTGGGCGACCTCGCCGGCGGCGGGTGCGCGGCAGGTCAGGGCCTCGGCGACGGTGGCGCCGACGGCGATGACCATGCCGATCATGCCGGCCAGGTTGCCGAGCTTGGCCGACTCGTGCTTGGAGAGGCCTGCGAGGGCCAGGATGAACAGGACCGCGGCAACGATATAGGCGGTCTGGACAAGCGACAGGAGCTCCACAGATCAGCCCTTCGTGAACATGCCGAGCATCCGTCGGGTCACCAGGAACCCGCCGAACACGTTGATTGACGCGACCAATATCGCGATGAAGGCCATGACCGTGATGACCGGATTGTCGGAGCCGACCTGCAGCAATGCGCCGACCATGATGATGCCGGAGATCGCATTGGTCTCGGCCATCAGTGGCGTGTGCAGGGAGTGGCTCACGTTCGAGATCACATAGAACCCGACGAAGATCGCCAGCAGGAACACGGTCCAGTTGCCCAGCAGTGCGGGCGGGGAGAAGCTGCCGATGAGGGCGAAGATCACCAGAACGAGGGCAGCCAGGAAGATCGTGCGGCGCGACTTGCGGGCGCGCTCGACCTCCGGGTCGACCTTCACCACGTCGGTGGGGGCGGTCGCGGACGCCGCGGCCGGAACCGGCGCGGCCGACACGTTGACCGGCGGCGGGGGCCAGGTGACCTCGCCGTCGCGGACGACGGTCATGTTGCGCTGCACGACATCCTCGAAGTCGAGGACGGCGACACCGTCCTTGGCCGGGGTGAGCAGCTTCAACAGGTTGACGACGTTGGTGCCGAACAGCTGGGACGACTGCGTGGGGAGGCGGCCCGCCAGGTCGGTGTAACCAAGGATGATCACGCCGTTGTCGCTGACGATCTTCTGGTCCTTGACCGTCAGCTCGCAGTTGCCACCATTGGCGGCGGCCATGTCGACGATGACCGAGCCGGGCTTCATGTTGGCGACCATCTCGCGCGTGATCAGCGTCGGCGCAGGGCGCCCCGGGATCAGTGCGGTGGTGATGACGATGTCGGAGGCGGCGGACTCACGGGCATAGAGCTCCATCGCCCGGGCCTCCTGGTCGGAGGACATCTCCTTGGCGTACCCATCGGTCGAGACCTCGGCCGAGTCGTCGATGTGGACGAAGTCGCCACCCATCGACTGGACCTGCTCGGCGACCTCGGGGCGTACGTCTGTGGCATGCACGATCGCGCCCAGCGACACGGCGGTGCCGATCGCGGCGAGACCGGCGACGCCGGCACCGATCACGAAGACATTGGCCGGGGGAACCTTGCCGGCGGCGGTGACCTGGCCGTTGAGCAGCGAGCCATAAGCATGCGCGGCCTCGACGACGGCGCGATAGCCGGCCACGTTGGCCTGCGACGAGAGGACATCGAGAGCCTGGGCGCGCGAGATGCGGGGCACAGCATCGAGCGCGAGACCCGTCGCCCCCTTCTCGGACAGCTTCCTGATCAGCTCTTCATTGCGCGCGGGAGCCATGATCGAGGTGATGATCTGGCCCGGGAAGATGTGGTGGAACTCCTCGTCCGTCGGTTCATAGACCTTGAGGATGATGTTGGACTTCCACACCTCCTCGGCCGCTTCGACAAAGGCCCCGGCCGCGGCATAGGCCGCGTCGGGGAAGTGGGCTCGTTCACCGGCGCCGTGCTCGACTACGACCTCATATCCCAGGCCGATCAGCTGGGTGACCGTTTTTGGGGTCGCGGCGACCATGGTTTCACCCGGCCGGACCTCTCTGGGTACACCGATCCGCATTAGTTTTCCTCCAAGTGGGAAGGCCTGGTCGTACGCCGACCGGACCACGCTCGGAGAACACTATCCCCGATGCCCCGGGAGGACGTCCAAAACGTTCTGTCGAACAGGTTCCGCGGGTGCGGTGGTGGCTCCGGTCGCGCTGCGGGGCCGCCACTAAGGTAAAGACAGATCGTGGAGGACATCAGGAGGGGTGCGGCCGTGGCGGAACGGGTGACCGTTGTTGGGGCAGGGCTGACCGGATTGACGCTGGGCTTGTTGTGCGCGCGGGCGGGCCACGAGGTCAGAGTCGTGGACGCAGGCCTGCGCGTGGGTACGCCCCAGGGGCTGATGGCCGCGCCGGCGACGGTGCAGCAGGAGCTGGCGTACCACCATGTCTGGCGCTGGGCCGGCAATCAGGCGCTCTATGAATATGCCGAGCAGGTGCGCCTCGGCCAGGAGTTCGTGCTGGCGGCAGCGGGTGACATGGGGGTCGCGGTCCATCGCGCCGATATGGCCACGGTCACCGCCGACGGGATGGAGGCGTTCTGGCTACGGCACGAGGTGAAGGCCATGCGGTCGGCGCGGTTCGATCCGGTGTTCACGGACACGACCGGCCTGCCCTTCAGCACGCGCCCCCAACTGATCAGCCCCGCTCAGCCGGTGGTCGATCCAGTGCTCTATCGCGACGGCCTCGTGACTGCGCTCGACGAAGCGGGTGGCGAACTCGTGGCCGCACCACCCGCCGATGCCGACGCGGGCTGGGTCGTATCGACGACGCCCGATCCGGCGTTCGACGGGGTCAGCATCCGGTCGCGACTGCGTCCTGCAACCTGGAACTGGGTCTCTTTCACCGCACCGGAACTCCCGACCCGGCACATGTTCGATCTCGATGACGGCGGCCGTGTGCTGGCGGTGATGGCCGATCGGGGCTACCTCGGCAGCCGCCGCGCCCCCAGCCTCGACTGGGTGACCCGTCACGTGGAGGACGTCGAGCTCCTCGACCAGTGGCAGGCGGTGACGGCGGCGACGTTCGATCAGCAGCCGTTCGTGGGGTATGCCGGCCCGCGGCGGTTGGTCGCGTGCGGCTTCGACGCCTGGGAGCTGACGCTCGGTTCGGCGGCCGCCATCCAGCTGGCCGCGGTGATTTCCGATGAGAACATGCGCCTGCCGTGGGCTCCGGTCCGGCTGCCGAAGCTGGCCAGTGTGGGGCGAGCGGCGTGGGGCGCGATGCGCTATGGCATGAAGATCTCGCCCGTCACCCCGTTCCCCAAGCGGGGATAGACGCAAAACAAGAATCCCCACCAGCGAGTTGCTGGTGGGGATTCTGTGTTGGTCAGGGCTTCACATAGCCGATGTTCTCCCAGATCACCGAGGACAAACCTGGCGCGCCATAGTTGGCCAGGCGCACGCTGGTGGCCACGGTCTGGGGCTGCTGATAGAGTGGCACGGTGGGCATCTGCTCCCACAGCTTGGTGTCGAGCTGATTGGCGAGATCGAGGCGTTGTTGAGGATCGGCCTCGCGCCCGATCGACTTGATCAGTTCGTCGATCTCGGGCGATTCGAGCCGGGCGTAGTTCTGGTCGGCGCCGGAGCCGTAGCGCAGGTCGAGCGTCTCGAGAGGCTGACGGCCCCCGTCGATGCCGATCACGATCATGTCGAAATCACCACCGGACAGGACCGACCCGTTGTCGAAGTTCTCGAGGGAGGTGTCGGTGATGGTCGCACGGATGCCGACCTCGGCGAGCTGCTCCGCGATGGCGCGTGCCTCGTTCTCCGAGGTCGCCAGGCCCTGGATCTGCACCAGCTTGACCTCGAGAGGACGCCCGTCCTTCACGCGCGTGCCGTCCTCGTCCTTCCAGCCGGCGTCGTTGAGGAGCTTCTTGGCCTGACCCAGGTCACGGGTGAGCTTGAGGGTCTCCGCGTTGTCGGCGTACCCCTGCTGGCCCGGCACGAAGATCCGGTTGCCGAGGGGAGCGGCGGTGAAGTTGATGCCGGGCATGGCCGCGGTCCCGACGCCGGAGCGGTCGAGAGCGACGGCGATGGCCTGGCGTACCTCCGACTCGGCCACCGCACCTGTCGAAGTCGTGTTGAACACGAGCTGACGGGTGAGCGACGAGCCGGCGCGGCGGATCGCGTGCTCCGGGACCGCCCGCGCCGCGTCGAAGAATTCCTTCGAGCCGGCGAGGTCGACGGCGTCGATCTCGGCGTCGGTGAAGGCCTTGACCTGGTTCTCGCGGGGAATCTCGAGGATGGTCACGCGTGCCAACAGCGGGACCTCATTGCCCCAGAACTTCTCGTTCGGCATCGCGACGATGGCCTTCACCGCCGGATCGTGCTTCGGCACCGTGAACGCGCCAGCGGTCCATTCGGGCTTGATGGTGGTCCAGCCGTCGTTGAAGACCGCGGCATCGGCGACGCTCTCGGCCCGCAGCACGCTCACGCGGTCGAAGATGCTCCGCCACTGGGGATAGGCGGCGGCGAACTCAAGACGCACTTCGCTGTCGTTCGCCCCGGCGGTGGCATTGGTGATCTGCTTGAACTCCAGGTCTTCCGCGCACTGGAAGCCCGCAGCCTTGCCGTTGCACGCGCGCCAGGTGGCGATGACGTCCTGCGCGGAGATCTTCTGGCCATCGGCCCAGATCGCCTTCGGGTTCAGCCTCAGCGTGACGCGCGTGGGGTTGGCGGAGGTCTCCTCGGCCGACACCAGGAAGTTGGGATTGGGCGTTGCCACGCCGGCCGCGTCATAGCGGAAGAACTGGGGCAGGAAGACCTGCTCCAGCTGTGCCAGCTCGGCGGTGTTGGTCGCGCCCATGGGGTTGAGTGAGCCGAATTCGTCCACCGCGAGACGCAGCTCCCCGCCGGTGGCGAGCTCGCCCCGGTCACGCGTGCCGGTATCGGCGGCCGCCAGCTGGTCGGTGTTGGTCTCTCCGGTGTTGGCGGCGCCACTGCATCCGGTGGCCACGAGCAGGGCCACCAGCGGCGCTGCCAGGACATGACGGAACCTCAACGCTTTGCTCCCTCGAGTTGATCGGCGGTCTCAGCAAACCAGTTCAGCCTAAGCCGCGCGAGGCGGCGTGCGCGACAGCTGCGGAACCGTGATCAGATCCACGACTGGAACCACATGCGCGACAGCCACTGCGGATAGAGCAGGAGTCCGTCGGTGAGGATCGGATAGATGTAGGCGAAGTTGAGCGTGATGAGCGCCACGATCACGCCAGCTGCGATGGCACCGATCCGGCGTCGCATCGGTTGGTCGGCGGGCCCGATCAGCTTCCCGAGGCACAGTGCCAGGGCGATGCAGGTGAACGGGATGATCATGATGGCGTAGAAGAAGAAGAGGGGCCGTTCTGCGTTCGGGAACCAGGTGAGCCAGGTGCTGGCGACGCCGAGGATGGGTACGCCGAACCGCCAGTCGCGGTTGCCGACCCACAGCACCAGTGCAGCGATCAGGGCGATGACGCCGACCCACCAGAGGGCTGGCGTACCCATTCCCGAAATCACCCGCAGGCAGGTCTCCGTGTTGGGTGCCGGCGGGCAGCCGTCGGTGCCGGGCTGGATGCCGTTGACCGCGTCGATGCCGATGGGCCGGGCCATGACGAGCCAGCCGGCCGGGTGGGCCTCATAGATATGGGTGGCTTCCTTGATGCCGTCGCCGGTGTGGAAGCCATAGATCTCGCGGTGGTAGTTCCAGAGTGATCCGAGGGCGTCGCCGAAGAAGCGTACGAACGGGTCGTCGGGATTGTTGGTGGCGTAGTCCCGCGAATAGCCGCCGGAGGTGGTCAGCCAGCCCCACCAGGTCAACACATAGACCGGGACTGCGACGATCACGTGATAGAAGAACGCCACCGGGGCATCCGTGATCAGGCTGACCGATGAGTTGCTGCCGGCTCCGGCGAGGCGGCGCGCGCCGAGGTCCCACGCGACCGACAACAGCGAGAACGCGGCCAAGACATAGACCGAGTTCCACTTGGTCGCGCAGGCGAGGGCGAAGAGGATGCCCGCGGCCAGCCGCCAGGGGCGCCAGAGAAAGACCGGACCGAACGAGCCGCCGAGGTCGACGAGGCCCTTGGCCTCGAGGTGCCGGGCGAGTCTGTCCCGGAACCAGTCGCGGTCGACCACCAGCGCCATGACGGCGGCGACGGTGAAGAACGCCTGGAAGATGTCGAGCAGTGCGATACGCGACATCGAGAAATGGAGGCCGTCCATCGTGAGCAGGAACGCGGCCACGGCACCGATCATCGTCGAGCGGGACAGGCGGCGCGCCAGGAAGAACACGACCAACACGAGGGCCGAGCCGGCGACCACGGACGGGAACCGGAACCCGAACGCGTTGAATCCGAACGCCTGAATGCCCAGTGCGATCAGCCATTTGCCGACCGGTGGATGCACGATGAACGAGCCGGTGTCCTGCATCCCGCTGAAGTCACCGTGGATGACCTGGCTGTCCGCGTCGCCGCTCCAGTTGTGTTCGAAGCCGGTGTGCAGAAGGGCGTACGCGTCCTTGGCGTAATAGATCTCGTCGAACACCAGGCCCTCGGGGCGACCAAGGTTGATGATCCGGAGGACGAACGCCAGCGTCATGATGCCGAGCCCGATGAGCCAGGCCGTGTTCCAGTCGTCGGGCATCGCGTTGCGGAGCCGCTCGACCGTGGAGCGCATGGGGGAGATCTGGGGCTCGCCTGTTGTGGGATGCGGGCGGGCGTACCAATCTTCGAACTCGTCCGCCGCACGCCTCGGCGGGGCGGGCGCGTCCGTGGGCGTGGGTGCACCAAGATCCGCGTTCGTCACGCGGGCCATGCTAACGGGGCGGTGGGGGCCACTCCGGAATCGTCGTAGGTTGTCCGGCATGGAGAGTGCGGTGGGGCGGTTGGTGCTGGCGGGTACGCCGATCGGGGACGTCGAGGATGCCACCCCGCGGCTGCGCCGGTTGTTGGCCGAGGCCGATGTCATCGCGGCCGAGGACACCCGGCGGTTTGTCGGGCTGACCCAGCGGTTGGGGATAACCACGCGCGGGCGGATCGTCTCCTATTTCGAAGGGAACGAGGCTGCGCGTACGCCGGGTCTCGTCGAAGCGATCCGGGGCGGTGAGACCGTCTTGTTGATCACCGACGCGGGAATGCCGTCGGTGTCGGATCCCGGTTATCGGCTGGTCGTCGCGTGTGTCGAAGCGGGGTTGCCGGTGACGGCGGCGCCGGGGCCGTCGGCGGTGTTGACGGCTCTGGCAGTTTCGGGGCTGCCGGTCGATCGGTTCTGTTTCGAGGGCTTCCTGCCCCGGAAGGCGGGGGAGCGGGGGCGCCGACTGGCCGAGCTGGCGGGCGAGCCCCGGACGATGGTGTTCTTCGAGGCGCCGCACCGGTTGGCGGATTTTCTCGCGGACGCGGCACGGGCGCTCGGGGCGGACCGGCCCGCGGCGGTGTGCCGGGAGCTGACGAAGACCTATGAAGAGGTACGCCGGGGCGGTTTGGGCGAACTGGCCGACTGGGCCCGCGAGGGCGCGCGCGGTGAGATCACCGTGGTGATTGCGGGGGCCATGAAGGTCGAGGCGGAACCGGCTGATCTGGTCGACGAGGTCGAGGCGCTGGTTGCCGACGGGATGAAGTTGAAAGTCGCCTGCGGCGAAGTTGCCGCTCGGGCGGGCGTTGCGCGGAATGCGCTCTATGAGGCCGTCCTCGCTGCTCGCCGGTGACGCGGGCTGGAGTCTGACTCCTCAGGGCACTGCGGTCGACGAATCGCCCCGGGCATCGCCGACGCGGATCGCTCACGCGCTCGTCGCCAGCTGCAGTTGAAACCGGGTGCGTGGATCGCCGAGGTCGTGACCCGACAGCTCCGCGATCCGGTGCAGGCGGTAGCGCAGTGTGGAGCGCCCGATCAACAGATCGGCCGCGGTCTGGTCGTAATTGCCGCCATGTTCCAGGAAGCTGGCCAAGGTGCTGACGAGTCCCAGCCCCCGTCGGTCGTCGTAGTCGAGAAGCGTGCCCAGCCAATTGCGCACGAAACCGTCCAGGGCGGACGCATCCTCCAGGCTGCCGAAGAGTTGGTAGACGCCCAGATCGTCGAAATGGGTGAATGACCTCGAGCCGGGGGCCTGCGATCCGAACTGGCGGGCGAAGCGCTGTGCCAGCCGTGCCTCCCGATGCGAGCGGGGAATGTCCGACGGGTGGCCGCAGGTGCCGCCGATCGCGATGGCGAAGCTCTCGTCGAAGTGGCGGCGCAGCGCGGCGTCAGCGCCGTCCGGGAGCAGGACGACGACATCGTGGGCGGTCTGCCGCATGAGAGGCGCCGGGCCTGCTGCTCCGCCGCCCGCACCCGTCAGAGCTCGTCGCACCTGTGGGATCAGATCCTCTCCAGAGCGTTCGTTCGAGTGAGGATGACCACACGGTGCGGCTGATGCAGGTCGTGCCCCAGGGCCTGCGCCCGTCGCTGCGCCGCGAGGTCGGCTCCGGTCAACAGCTCGGCCAGCAGATCGCTGCCCAGCCGCAACTCGGTTTCGGCCAGGCTGTGCAATCTCGCGAGCTCCACAGCCAGCACGGTGCCCGCGTGTTCCAGGGCCACGGACTCAGGCTCGCCCGCGCGCTGATCCGGGTCGATCAGCGTGATGACGCCGACCACGTCGGCCCGCGGGCGCGCCACGGTCACCAGTCGGTCACCGAACCTGATCGAGTGGCCTACGCGGTGGGCCTCGTCCAGAAGCGAACTGCGGACCCGGCGCCCGGTCGGGATCCAGGGATCGACCGGGCCGCCCGCGGGATCGGCCCAGGCGAGCACGGTGCCCTCACGGTTTTCGATGCTCACGGCGAAGCCCGTCAACTCGGACAGCGCGGTGGCGATGCCGTCCCGGCCTGCGCCGGACACCGCGACCTGGGTGAAGCGATCGTGAATGGCCGTCTTGTTGCGCAGTTCCTGGACCGTTCGGGCCAACTCCGCGTTCGTGCGCTGCTGGTGGGTATGCCGCCGAGCATTGTCAACGGCGATGCCCGCTTGCTGTGCCAACGACCGCAACAGCAGCACCTGGTCCGATGACGGCGGTTGGCTCGCCGCCACGACGAGATGGCCCATCAGGCCGGACGGGCTGCGCAACGGCAGGCTCCAGGCCCATGCGTGTCCTACGATTTCGAGGGCGCCCGCCCCCGTCGGAAGCGCGTTCAGGCGTCGTTCGAGAGTGAGCCGTTCGGCGTCGGAGTCGAGCGTGGACCGACCGCCAACCACGTCGACTGCCCCTCATCCACCAGATGTACGCCGACCATATGTGCGGCGACGAGGGCGGGCACAGCCGTGGTCACGACCTGAACAATCTCGTCCACCGATTGACGATCGGTCAAGACCAGCGACAGCGCGAGCAAGCCGCGCAGGCTCGACAGCTGCTCGCGGAGCGTACGCGAATCCGGGCCCGGGCCCGGTGGGGAATCACTCCCCGCCGAACTGATCCGCCGAGAGGTAGTGCGGGTTCTCCACGACTTGGCCGCGAAGAAGCAGTTTGGAATGGGTGCGCAGGATGTCCATCAGGATCGCGCTGCCGACCCGGCGCAGGTCGTAAAGACAGAGCACCATCTGCCGGTGTCGTTCGGCGAACGAATCGGCCCAGGTCTCGTACCGGACGACCGACTCGCGCTGGGGCGGTACCCGCTCCAACCAGGACATCTCGCCCATGACCCGCGCTACCGGATAGCGGCCGGCCGCCCTGATGTCGTCGAGGCGTTCCTCCCAGAACGTGATAGTCTGCTCCGGGTCGAATGCGCCCGTGCGCAGGTAGGTGTCGTCGGAGTGGTACAACTCGAGCTGGCCCGAGGTAACAGCCGCCCCGTTGCCGACGACGCGGGCTGCGACGTCGGCCAGGTGCGAGGAATCGACGACGGCGACGCACTTCTCGCCGCTGGACAGACCCTCGTTGAGGTAGGGGAAGAGCAGGTCGTCGCGTTCGTCCTCGCCCCAATAGAAACCGCAGATGTGATCGCCCTGGACCAGGCCGAGGGTGGAATTGGCTGACATGGGGCTCCTCTCCGGGGTGTCGACATGAACATCCGCTATCCATTGTTCGATCCTCCCGGTGTGCGGTCATGGCCCCAACGGGGCTAATTCTAGATCGATTTCCGACTTATGAGGGCGTCGTTTTCTGGTGATCTCTCCACGCACCATGGGTTCCACGTCGCCCCTGACGTGACGGTCCAGAGTCAGCCGGGCCGCAGCAACTCGTGATCGGAGACCACATGCCTCGCCTACCACGGGCCGACTGGTATGACCTCACCCGGGACAAGAATTGGGACTTGACCTATGTCACCGAGGATGAGGCATTCCCGCCCCAGCTTTCCAACGGTTTCGGCGTCCCCATGCACGACTGGTGGGCGTGGGACGAGCCCTACAAGCTCGCCTACACCGAATACGTCCACAACCAGGCCGGCAAGGACCAGGGCCTGTTCTCGGTCAACAACGTAGTCGGCCGGTCGGGCATCTTCGACAACCTCGACCCCGGCTGGAAGGCGGCGGTCGTGGCCCATTACGGCGCGATCGCCGTGGCCTGGCGCAACATGGCGACTTTCGGCTGCCTGGACGAGACTCGCCACGGCCAGCTGCAGACCTATTTCCCGTATCAGGCGCTCGCCAAGGAGCCGCGCCTGGACTGGGCGCACAAGGCGTACCACACCAACGAGTGGGGCATCATCGCCGCGCGCCACCTCTTCGACGACATGTTCTCGGCGAACGACGCCGTGTCGATGGCGATCCAGCTGACCTTCACCTTCGAGACCGGATTCACCAACCAGCAGTTCCTCGGCATGGCTTCCGACGCGATGAAGGTCGGTGACCTCGACTTCGGCGCGCTGATCTCCTCCATCCAGACCGACGAGGCGCGGCACGCCCAGCAGGGCGAGCCGACGCTGAAGGTGCTCACCGCCGCCGGCAAGGCCGACATCGCGCAGAACCTGCTCGACAGGATGTTCTGGCGGGCCTGGAAGCTCTTCGCGCTGCTCACCGGTCTGGCGATGGACTACTACACGCCGCTGGAGCACCGCACCCACTCCTTCAAGTAGTTCATGGAGGAGTTCATCAACAAGCAGTTCATCGACCAGTTCCGCGATTTCGGGCTGGAGAAGCCCTGGTACTGGGATCAGCTGCTCAACGAGATGAACTGGGTGCACCACGCGTACCACATCGGTGTCTGGTTCTGGCGTCCGACGGTCTGGTGGAACCCTGTCGCCGGGGCCTCTCCGGAGGAGCGCGAGTGGCTCGAGCAGAAGTATCCCGGCTGGAACGACTCGTTCGGCAAGTACTGGGACGTGATGGGCGACAACATCCGGAACGGCCGCGAGGAGATGACGCTTCCCGAGACGTTCCCGATCGTCTGCAACAGCTGCCGGATCCCGGTTTGCACCTCCGCCGGGTACGCCGCGGGCTATCTGGACAGCCCGTTGCCGCCGCAGCTCACGCTCGACGGTCGGACCTACACGTTCTGCTCCGAGCCGTGCAAGTGGGTCTTCGAGCAGTCCCCGGAACAGTTCAAGGGTCACCTGTCCATCGTCGATCGCCTGCTCAGTGGTGTGATCCAGCCGCCCACCATCGAGGGCGCGCTCGCCTACATGGGTCTCTCGCCGGAGGAGTGCGGCGTCGACGGAACCAACTATGCGTGGGCGAAGGCGCCCTCGCTCACGAAGGCCTGAGGAGGACCGAGCAATGGCACAGCTACCCGTACAGGGAATCGTCGAGAACGACTTCGTCAGCCTGCTCGCGGTCGTCGATGACACCGACCCGGTCAGCACCGTCGCGCTGCAGATCGCGGCCCATGCGATCGGAAAACGCGTTCCACCCCAGGACCGCCCGCTCCGGGTGCGCCATCGCGGCGTGCTCCTCGACGACGACAGCAGTCTGGCCGATGCCGGCTGCGCACCGATGGACGTGCTGGAGGTGAAGTACGCATGAGCGCCCAAGCTGCCCGCGACGCGGAGGTCGAATGGGTGCCGACGGCATCGCTCGACGACCTGTGGGAGGGCGACGTCCTGGACGTCGAAGCCAACGGCGAACCTGTGATCCTGGTGCACAAGCTCGGTGGTGAGGTGAAGGCCTTCCAGGGCTTCTGCCCCCATCAGGAGCTGCTGCTCGCCGACGGCGAGTGGGACCCGGACACCAACGTCCTGCTCTGCCACGGACACAAGTGGGAGTTCGACATGGACTCCGGCGACAGCCTCAACCCGAAGGGGTGCCGATTGTTCGAATACCAGGTCCGCGTCGAGGGCGACCAGGTCGAGGTCGGCGTCCCCAATGACGGCCACCGTCACTACAACCGCTTCGAAGGCTGAGGGAAATCATGGGCAACAACGAAGACGGCCATCAGAAGATGGTCGGGCCAGTGATGCGCGGGTTCGACACCGAACTCGCCGAGGCCGTGATCGCCGCCATCGAGGTCGACAACCCCGACTCCGAAGTCACCGTCGACGATCAGGGCGGCTACATCCGGATCTCCCTGCCCGGCCACTGCCGGATCACCCGGACCACCCTCGAAGAGGAGCTGGGCCGGCCATTCCAGCTGCACCAACTCGAACCTTCGCTCGCCAGCTTCGCGGGCCGCATGAAAACCACCGACGACGAGATGACCTGGTATCTCGAAAGGCAGGACTGATCATGGCCACCACCCGCACCCAGCGCCGGACCTGGAGCATGCTCGGCGATGTCCGCCGCCGGCCCAGCGTCTATGAGGCGACGACCGCGAAGTTCCAGCACAGCTTCCGCCGCGAGCCTGCCCCGTTCGAGATGGACGCGGGGGCCGCGCTGAACCAGTGGTATCTCGCCCATCGCGAGGGGTCACCGTTCAACGTGGCGGACTGGGAGGGCTTCCGCGACCCGGCGAGGCTGACCTATTCCGACTATGTGACCCTGCAACACGAGCGGGAGACCTACCTCGACCTGCTCATCGATCACCACGAGGACAACGGCTCCGTGGAGAAGCTCGACTCCGCCTGGGTGGACACGCTGACTCGGGTGTTGGTGCCGCTGCGCTTCCCGCTGCACGTGTTGCAGATGTGCGGCCTGTATGTCGGGCAGATGGCGCCCGCGGCGTACATCACCAACTGTGCCAACTTCCAGGCAGCCGACGAGATGCGTCGCATCCAGCGCATCGCCTACCTGACCAAGCTCCTGGCCAACGCCCACGGCGAGGAGATATCGCCGCAACCGCCACGGCACGCGAGCCGTGGGAGACGGCACCGGCCTGGCAGCCCCTGCGCGAGGCGTGCGAGAAGACCCTGACGGTCTATGACTGGGGGCAGGCGTTCGTGGTGCTGAACCTGGTGCTCAAGCCTGCGGTCGACGCGCTCGTCAACGACGAACTCGCACAGCTCGCCACCCTGCACGACGATGAGTTCCTGGCGCTCATGCTCGCCGAGTTCCAGCAGGACACCGTCCGAAGCCAGAACTGGACCACGGAACTCGTGAAGTACGCCCTTGCGGCTGATCCCGCGCTCGCTGATGTGGTGCGGTCGTGGATCGACGACCACGAGGCGCTGGTCGACGCCGCGGTGGCAGGGCTGGCGGAGCTGTTCCCGACCGATGCCCAGGCCATTTCCGCCCAGCAGGTGATCGATGCCGCCGCCTCGGCCAGGGCGCGGCTGCGCGAAAGCTGCGGGCTGTGAGCGCCGGCTCGGTGGACGTGCCCTCCAGGCATGGTGACGATAAGGCCGTGGGGGAGACTGCGACCCACTCGGCCTCGATCGAGGGCACCGACCTCACCTTCGAGGTTGCCGAGGGGGAGCGTATTCACGGCGCGGCCCGCCGAGCCGGAGTTTGGCTTCCCTTCGAGTGCGGCTGGGGCAGCTGCGGCACCTGCAAGGTGACGGTGGTGGACGGCAGCACCGAGCTGCTGTTTCCCGATGCGCCGGCCGTCAACCCGCGCGATGTTCGCCGGGGTCGGGTCATTACCTGCCAGTCCACGGCAACCAGCGATGTCGTCATGAAGGGCGCGCGGGTCGAGAGCTGCGCCCCGGCGGAGCGTCCCGTTCGCGACCTCGTCGGCCGGTTGATGGCTGTCGAGGAGCTGGCGCCCGCGATCTCGCGATTCAGGTTCCAGCTCCTCGACGCGGCCGGCGATCCGGTGCTCGCGGACTATCGGCCGGGACAGTACGCGATCCTAGAGACCCTGGCCGGCGTACGCCGCTGCTTGTCGTTCAGCAGTCTGCCTGGGTCGGACGTCGTGGAGTTCATCGCGAAAAAGTACGCCGGGCAGGGAAGCAGTCGGCTATTCGACCTGGCCGAGGGCGACCTGATTTCGGTCGAGATGCCCTATGGGGCGATGTGGCTGCGGCCTGGTGAGCATCCGGTGATCCTTGTCGCGGGCGGCACCGGCATCTCGGCGATCCTCGCCATGGTGGAGGCCATGGCTTCGGACGGCGGCCGTCCCGCCGTGGATCGCAAGGTGCATGTCGTCTATGGCGCGGCGACGCCGGCCGAGTTGGTCTGCTGGGACGAGTTGGCCGCCCATGTGCAGGCCATCCCGGGGGCTGTGGCGCATGGGGCCGTGTTGGCGCCGGAACCGGGGTGGAAGGGCACGACCGGTCTGGTCACCGACGCCCTGGTCGTGCATACTGGGCATCCACAGGTACGCCAGGAATCGCTTCGAGGAGGTCGCCATGCGCGCAGCCGTCTATCACGGGCCCCGCAGAATTGTCGTCGAGGAGGTGCCGGATCCACAGATCGTCGAACCCACCGACGTCATCGTCCAAACCAGGACGGCGTCAATGTGTGGCAGTGACCTGTATCTGTTCAACGGGGAGGTCGAAGCGCTCGTCGCACCCGGCCATACCACCCTCGGCCACGAGATCTCCGGCGTCGTGGTCGAGACGGGAGCCGAGGTGGCCCGGTTCAAGTCGGGGGATCGGGTCACGTTTCCCTATTCGGTCAGCTGCGGACGCTGCGAATGCTGTGTGGCCGGCCAGACCGCGCACTGCCTCACCTCGGGCAAGGCGATCTACGGGTTCGGGACAGCGTTCGGCGACCTCGGTGGTTCGCAGGCGGAGTATGTGCGCGTACCGCTGGCCGATGCGCACCTGATGGTGCTGCCGGAGAGCGTCAGCGACGATGTGGCGCCTTTCCTGTCGTGCAATCTGCCTGCCGCGATCACCGTCGTGGACGCGGCGGAGATCGGGCCCAACGACTCGGTCGCACTTATCGGGTGTGGTCCGACAGGCCTGCTTGCGGCCGAGCTGGTGTCGAAACGTACGGGTGGTCCCGTGTTCGTCATCGACCCGGTTGCCTTTCGTCGAGACCATGCCGCCGGTTTCGGCGGGACCGCCGTTGACCCGAACGATGCGACTGCGGTCGAGCGCATCCTGTCCGCCACGAACGGCCTCGGGGTGCACAAAGTGATCGAGGTGGCCGGCCGCGGGGCCGCACTCGACCTCGCCGTGGCAGTGACGCGCCCCGGGGGGACGATCAGCGGCGGCGGGGTCTATCTCGAGCAGGATCACCCGGTCTCTCTGTTCGACATCTTCCTCAAGAACCTCCGGCTGGTGGCCAATGGGTTCGCCAACGCCAAGATGGCGCAGGACAAGGCACTGGCCGCCCTCGCCCAGGGCACCGTGGATCCAGCCGCGCTGATCACTCACCGGGTCGGTCTTGACGAACTGCCCCAGACCGCCATTCGATTCGCCGACCGGGAGCGGGGCTTCCTGAAGATGCTCATCACCACGTGAGGGCAGGGGAGGCCGGCGACAAGGGGCCACGGCATGAGCATGTGGGCATCAGCGCCCGACTTCGCGCGGGTTGTATGCGCCTGCTCGCTTCAGGGCATGTTCGCGCGGCGTAGGTCACGCGCGAAGTAGGGGCAGCCCGAGCGGCTACGCGGGACCCGCGCGAAGATGGGACAATGAGCCCCGATGCGTCTCACTGATCCGATTCCCGCGACCCCCGACAGCCTCTATGAACACTTCACCGGCTGGGCCGAGGAGCGAGGCCTCGAACTCTATGACCACCAGGACGAAGCCGCGATCGAGCTGTTCTCCGGCAACAACCTGATCCTCGCGACGCCGACGGGCTCGGGGAAATCCCTCGTCGCGATCGCCGCCCATTTCGCTGCGCTGGCGGGGGATCGGGTGAGTTTCTATACGGCGCCGATCAAGGCGCTCGTGAGCGAGAAGTTCTTCTCCCTCTGCGAGATCTTCGGTGCTGACAACGTCGGCATGATCACCGGTGACGCCTCGGTGAACGCCGATGCCCCGATCATCTGTTGCACTGCCGAGATCCTCGCCAACATCGCGCTCCGCGAGGGTGGCACCGCCGATGTCGGTCTCGTGATCATGGACGAGTTCCACTTCTATTCCGAGCCCGATCGCGGCTGGGCGTGGCAGGTGCCGCTGCTCGAACTGCCGCAGGCGCAGTTCCTGCTCATGTCGGCCACGCTCGGCGATGTCACGAAGTTCACCGAGGACCTGAGCCGGCGTACCCGTCGCGACACCAACGTGATCGCCGATGCCGAGCGCCCCGTGCCGCTCGAGTTCGAATGGTCGATGACGCCGATCCAGGACAAGGTGACCGAGCTCGTCGAGGCCGGCCGCGCGCCCGTCTACATCGTCCATTTCACCCAAGCGGACGCGCTCGAACGGGCGCAATCCCTGCTCAGTATCAAGCTCGTCGACAAGGACGTGACCGACCGGATCGCGGCGGAGATCGGGGCCTTCCAGTTCGGGCCGGGCTTCGGCCGGGTGCTCTCCAAGCTGGTACGCCGCGGCATCGGCGTCCACCACGCCGGCATGCTCCCCAAATATCGCCGCCTGGTCGAACAGCTCGCCCAGACCGGTCTCCTCAAGGTCATCTGCGGCACCGACACCCTCGGCGTCGGCATCAACGTGCCGATCCGCACGGTGCTGATGACGGGTTTGACGAAGTTCGACGGAAGTCGGGTACGCCGGCTGCGGTCGCGGGAGTTCCACCAGATCGCCGGCCGCGCGGGTCGCGCAGGGTTCGACACCGTCGGCTATGTCGTCGTGCAGGCGCCCGAGCACGTCATCGAGAACGAGCGCGCCATCGCCAAGGCCGGTGACGACCCCAAGAAGAAGCGCAAGGTCCAGCGCAAGAAGCCGCCGGAGGGCTTCATCGGCTGGACCGAGGAGACGTTCGAGAAGATCATCGAGGCCCAGCCGGAACAACTCATCTCGCGCATGCGCGTGACCCACTCGATGCTGCTCAATGTCGTGCAGCGCCCGGGCGACCCGTGGGCGGCGATGAAGAACCTCCTGCAGGACAACCACGAGGACTGGCGTACGCAGCGCCGGCTGTCGCGTCGCGCGATCGCGCTCACGCGCGGGCTGCTGCAGTCCGGCGTACTCGTCAAACTCGACGAACCCGACAGAACCGGCCGGACGTGCGCGCTGGCCGACACGGTGCAGGACGATTTCGCGCTGAACCAGCCACTGGCCCCGTTCGCGGTGGCGGCGCTGGATCTGCTCGATCGCGAGTCGGATTCCTATGCCCTCGATGTCGTGTCGGTGATCGAGTCGGTGCTCGACGATCCGTTCCAGATCCTGTTCGCGCAACAGTTCAAAGCGCGTGGCGAGGCTGTCGCGGAGATGAAGGCGGACGGCGTCGAATACGAGGAGCGCATGGAGGCCCTCGAGGACCTCACATGGCCGAAGCCGCTGGAGGAGTTGTTGGAACACGCGCTGGGCGTGTTCACCCAGTCGCATCCGTGGGTCGACCCGAGTGCGTTGTCGCCGAAGTCGGTGGTGCGTGACCTGTGGGAGCGGGCGATGGACTTCACCCAGTTCGTCGGGTTCTATCAGCTCCAGCGCTCCGAAGGGCTGGTGCTGCGCTATCTGACGGACGCCTATCGGACGCTGCGCCAGACGGTGCCGGAGTCCTATCGATCCGAGGAACTGATGGTCCTCATCGAGTGGCTGGGCGAGCTGATCCGCCAGACCGACTCGTCGCTGCTCGACGAGTGGGAGGCGCTGACTGATCCCGACAAGGTGGCGGAGGCGGCGGCTGCTGCCGCGGCGGGTACGCCCCCGCCCCCGCCCCGCCCTGTGACCGGCAACGAGCGCGTGTTCACGGCCATGGTCCGCCAGGCGATGTTCCGGCGGGTCGAATTGGCCGCACGCGATCGCTGGGAAGAGCTGGGTGCGCTGGAGACAGCCGCGGGCCAGCTGGCCGAGCCGCCGTTGCCCGTCGTGATGACTGCGGAGGCGTGGGACGACGCGCTGGCGGCGTACTGGGACGAACACGACGACCTGCTCACCGACGCCGAGGCGCGCGGGCCCGGCCTGTTCCGCGTCGAGAAGCACCGCACGCGCTGGGAGGTCACGCAGGTGCTCAACGATCCGGAGAAGAACCACGACTGGCGCATCCTCGCCGAGGTCGACCTGCCCGCGAGCGACCAGGCCGGCACCGCGGTCGTCCGGGCCGTGGCGTTCGAACGGTTGTGAGCCAACGCCTCAGGACTGTCGGGCCATGACCGTGAACGTCGCGGCGGCATGGGCGATTCGACGACCCTCGTCGTCGAACACGTCCCCCTGGACCATTACGAGGTTCTTCCCACGGTGCAGGGTCTCGGCGGTGGCGGTCAGCGTCGAGCCGATCCTGCCGGGCTCAGTTAGGTCACGGTCAGCGACACGGTGGCCGTGGTCTGGCCCTCGTCGAGGTGGGAGGCCACCTCGCGGCCACAGGCCATGTCGAGCATGGTGGCCAGAACGCCGCCCTGGACCGTGTCGTTGCGGTTGGAGTGGATGTCGCTGACGGTCAACTGGACCTTCTCGGCCTCACGATCGAGGCCGATGTGCTTGAGGAAATCGCTCACCCGTCCAGTGTCCCAGTGGTGGTCTGTCCGCGGGCGGGGCATGCTGCGTACACTCCGTGACCAGCACCGCCGCCATGCGGCGCGACCGGCGAGCGGAGGGTGGTCATGGCCGAGGATCCGGTGACGGTGACCATCGCGCGTCGAGTGGTGCCGGGGCGCGAAGCGCAGTTCGAGGAGTGGGCCGATCGGCTGACGGAGATCGCGTCGGAGTTCCCGGGGTTCCTGGGGTGTGGGCGACTCAAGCCCGGGGCCGCCGACGCCGCGACCCAGGACTGGCATGTCGTCTATCGCTTTGCCAGCCACGCATCACTGGAGGCCTGGGAGGAGAGTGCGGAACGCCAGGCGCTCCTGGATGAGGGCGCCGAGCTGATGGAGACGGTGGGCCTGCAGAAGGTGTCCGGTCTCGAGACCTGGTTCTCCCTGCCCGGCATGGTGACCAAGCCGCCGCCCAAATGGAAGATGTTCCTGGTCTCCGGGGTGGTGATCTGGCTGCTGCAAACGCTGGAGTATGTCGTCTTCGGCCGGTTCGTGACCCACTGGCCGATCCCCGTGCGCGTGCTGTTCATGTCGTTCCCCGTCACCGCGATCATGACCTGGTTGGTCATGCCGCGGGCCAGTGTGCTGTTGCGCCGCTGGCTGTACGGCGCCGACTGACCCGCGGCACGTGCTTCGTGGTCCCGAACGGCTAGACGCTCGTCTTGGCGAGGCCACCACGATCAGACGGAGCCTTCGTCACGTCGGACGCGGGACCGGTGATCTTGTGGTCCCAATAGAGCGACTCGTTGGCAGGCAGGTCACCTGCCGGGATGGCGATGTCATAGGTGCCCGCAGGCAGACCTTTCATCTCGATGACGACGCTGGTGCCCTTGGCCTTGGCGCGGTAGGTGTAGCTCTTTCTCGTCTTGGTGTTCATCGCCGAGAGGGTGATGTCCCAACCGGGGGCGAGGTTGGAGATGGTGACAGTCCGGCCGTTGAACGTGGCTTCCGGCCAGCCGCCCACCTGGGGCGTTGGCGTCTCTTTGGCCTCGGGCGTGGGGGTGACGGGGGCGCTCGCGGGCGGCGTACCCGGCTCGGGCGAAGTCGTCGGTGCCGCGACCGCGGTCAGAGCGATGGGGGCCGAGAGGGCGAGGACGGCGACTGCTGCGATGGTGGCGATGTGGGTTTTCATGACTCCTCCTCGGGGGTTCACTCGGGAGGAGTACGGCTCGAGCACACTGGATCCGCTTCCTGAAGATATCGGGGCTCCAGTCGGCGGATGCTGCGCAAGTGGGCGAGTCATTAGACTCGGTCGCGTGAAAAAGGAACTGCCGCCGAGCCCCGAGCCGCTCCCGCGGCCGGTGGTGGACTCCCATTGCCATCTCGACACGGCCGATCATGTGACCGGTCTCGGACCCGCCGATGCGATCGCGCGGGCGGCCGAGGTCAACATCACGCGGATCGTGCAGATCGGCTGCGACCTCGCCGACTCGCGCTGGGCGATCGAGACGGCGCGGCAGCATCCGGAGATCATCGCGACCGTGGCGTTGCACCCGAACGAGGCTGCCCGAATGAGTCGCGAGGACATCACCCGGGCGGTCATCGAACTCGATTCGCTCGCCGCGGATCCGGTCGTGCGCGGGGTGGGGGAGACAGGGCTGGATTACTACCGGACCCGGGAGGCCGACGCCCGCGTACGCCAGCACGAATCCTTCGCCGCCCACATCGAACTGGCCCTGTCGCATCACAAGACGCTCGTCATCCACGACCGTGATGCGCATGAGGACATCCTCAAGGTGCTCGACGCCGAGGGCATCCCGGAACGGTTCATCATGCACTGCTTCTCCGGTGACGCGGCATTCGCGCGCGAGTGCCTGGATCGCGGCGCGTGGCTCAGCTTCCCCGGTCCGGTGACCTACAAGGCCAACGAGGACCTGCGTGAGGCACTGCGCGTGACGCCACTCGATCGCGTGCTCGTCGAGACCGACGCGCCCTATCTCGTGCCGATGCCCTGGCGCGGCTATCCCAACGCGTCCTATCTCATCCCGCACACCGTCCGCTTCATGGCCGAGGTGCGCGACGAGCCGCTCGAGGAGCTGTGTGATGCGTTGACCGCGAACGCGTTCGCGGCCTTCGGCGGGGCATGGTGACGGAGGCGGATGCCGTCGGGCAGGTGATCCGGCGGCGGCGGATGGTCCGGCGCTATGCGGACCGTCCGGTGGCGGAGTCGCTGGTGGACGAGCTGCTCGGTCTGGCCCTGCGCGCTCCGTCGGCCGGGTTCACCCAGGCGGTGTCGTGGGTGGTCCTGACGGGCGATTCGGTACGCCGGTTCTGGGCGTTGACCAGCGATGGCGCGCACCCCTGGCTGGACGGGATGAAGACGGCACCGATGCTGCTGCTGGCATACACGGACGAGGGCGCCTATCGCCGCCGTTATGCCGAGCCCGACAAGGCCTGGACCGATCTGGCCGAGCAACCCTGGTCGGCACCCTATTGGTGGGTCGATGCGGGGATGGCGGCGCAGAACGTCCTGTTGGGAGCCGAGGCCCAGGGCCTCGGGGCATGCTTCTTCGGCGTGCCGTTGGACCGGCAGGATTCCGTCCGCGATGCTTTCGGCGTACCCGAAGGGCAGTTGAGCGTCGGGGTCATCAGCCTCGGCTGGCCCGCGGACGACGAACGACCGATCGGCTCGCCGCGCCGGCGGGCCCGGCGTACCCATGACGAACTCATCCATCGGGAGGCCTGGTGAGCGGACTGCTCGACGCCCGCACGATCCGCGAGCTGGCCGCGGAACTCGACCTGCGGCCAACCAAGCAGCGCGGGCAGAACTTCGTGATCGACCCCAATACGGTCCGGCGGATCGTGGCGCTCGCAGAGGTCGAGCCCGATGACGTGGCGCTGGAGATCGGGCCGGGGCTGGGCTCACTGACCCTGGGGCTCCTCGAAGTCGCACAGCAGGTAACAGCGATCGAGATCGAGGACTCCCTGGCGGCGCGGTTGCCGCGGACAGCGGCCGAACGGCTGCCCGGGTCCGCGGACAAGCTGCATGTGATCAACGCCGACGCCCTGCGCGTGGGAGAGTTGCCCGACCCGGCCCCGACGACGGTCGTGGCGAACCTGCCCTACAACGTGTCGGTGCCGGTGTTGTTGCATCTGCTCGCGACATTCCCGTCACTGCAGCGGGGGCTCGTGATGGTGCAGCTCGAGGTCGCCGATCGGCTCGTCGCCTCGCCCGGCTCGAAGATCTATGGCGTGCCGTCGGTGAAGATGGCCTGGTATTGCTCCGCCAAACGCGTCGGCACCGTGCCCCCGTCGGTGTTCTGGCCCGCTCCGAATGTGGATTCGGGTCTGGTGCGATTGGTACGCAGGGACCCACCGGCGACGACCGCCTCTCGTGAGCGCGTGTTCCGGGTCATTGATGCGGCGTTCGCGCAGCGACGCAAGATGCTGCGGGCGGCCCTGGCCGGGATCGCCGGCTCGTCCGCCGCCGCGAGCGAGGTCATCGAGGCGGCGGGCATCGACCCGACCGTCCGCGGTGAGGCCCTCGTGGTCGAGGATTTCGCCCGGATCGCAGAGCGCTTGGACGAGCGATAGGCCTGGATAGTCGCGGGCGGCAGGTAATTTCGGACACTCGACAGGGTTTGGGGTGGGGGGAGAGGCCCTCGAGTGTCCGAAATTACCTGCAAAGCTGATGTATCGACTCCCGAGATTTTGTCAAACTATTCTCTATCCCATCTCTTTGGATGGTGAGGGGATGGTGCTAGGATGATGGTATCGACAAAGAGAACGGATTCCCCGATGGTCAAGGAAAGCCCCGCAGCCGGTCGACCCGAGCCCGAGAAGACGGAGAAGATCACCGTCAACCTCGGGATCGTCGACCTGGGTGAGATCGACCTGCTGGTGCAGGAAGGCTTTTTCGCCAACCGCACCGACTTCATCCGCTCGGCCATCCGCGCCCAACTGGCGACCCGCGCGACGGCGGTGCAGCAGACCGTCATCCGTCGGACCCTCCAGTTGGGGAATCATCACCTCTCCCGGGCCGACCTGGAAGCCCTTCAGGCCGCTGGGGAGATGACCGAGGTGCGCGTCCTCGGGCTTGCCTCCATTGCCGATGACGTCACGCCCGAACTGGCGCTGGCCACCATCGCCTCCATCGAGGTGTTGGGCGCCTTCCGGGCCTCAGCCGCAGTCAAAGCCGCGCTGCGCCCACGGATCGTCTGATCCGCTTCGTCCTCGGGTCCTCTGACCCGGGCTGCTTCACCCTGCCGGATCGCTGATCCGAGACCCAACGCCGAGCCGTCGTTCGGCGACCCCTGCCGCTGATCCTCGCGGCAAACCATCCCTTCCGTGAGGAGATTCGCCATGCCCATTTCATTGCCGACCCCTGATACCCACGCCCTGACCCAGGCGCTCAACCTCACCCGCTCCGGCCGACTCACCGAGGCGACCGCAGCCATCCAGCGCGCCCTGAACGGAAGCCCCACCACGGCCAGCACTGTTCCTGCCCCGCCCACGTGTCGAACCGGGAGGGGCCTTCCGCAGCGGCCCCGGCACGCCGCCCCGGTCCATGCGCCCCGTATCGAGATGCCCGACCTGAAATCACTGCCGGGTCTGGGGTCTTCGCTGGACCTGACGTCCCTTCCGGATCTGAAGTCCCTCCCGGGACTGGGATCGCTGCCCGATCTGGGGTCCCTGCCCGGCCTCGGCGGAGGCAGCGCGGGCAATAGCCGGCCCTATCGCCTGCATGTGCCGGAGCAACTCCCGGACGGCCCCCGCCCGCTGGTCGTGCTCCTGCACGGTGGCACGCAGGACGGAGCGTCATTCGCCGACGCGACCGGATTCGATGCCCTGGCCGATGCGCACGGCTTCATCGCGCTCTATCCGGAGCAGGTCACCGGGGCCAACCCGATGCGCTACTGGAACTGGTTCAACCGCTCCGACCAACAGCGCGGGTCGGGAGAGCCGGCGATCCTGGCGGGCCTCGTCGAGGAGATCGCGGCCCTTCATGACATCAACCGCTCGAAGGTGTTCGTGGCCGGCTTCTCCGCCGGCGCGGGAATGGCGAGCGTGCTGGGGGCGACCTATCCCGATGTTTTCGCCGGGATCGGGGTGCACTCCGGTCTGGCCCATGGCGCGGCCGGCGACATGGTGTCGGCCTTCGCCGCGATGCGGCAGGCGCCGGCGAGTGTCCCCGCGGTCGACGCGCTGCCTGCGATCGTCATCCACGGCGACGCCGATCCCACGGTGAGCGTCTCGAATGCGACCAGCGTGTTCGATCAGTTCGCCCCGAAAGCCGCGGGTCGGCGTACCCTCAGGGAAACCGTCAACGGGCGTCAGGTCGAGCGCACGATCGCGGAGTCGGAAGGCCGCGTGGTCGCGGAGAGCATCGTGATCCACGGGGCCGGGCACACGTGGTCGGGTGGTCGGGCGGGAGGCTCGTACGCCGACCCGAGCGGCCCGGACGCAGCGGCCGAGATGGTGCGGTTCTTCGGGATCTGACCGGTGTGTGCTGGGTAAGTGCCCCGCGGGGCGGGGCACTTACCCAGCGTCGTCGATTCATCTCCGCAGGCGGGCTCGAATTCAGGCTCGTTCGTCCCGGTGCTCCTGCGTTTTGTCGGTCTCCACGGCCTTCTCGGGAACCAGCGGCGCCTGGCCGGTGGTGTCCATCACGAGGTCGTGTTCGCTGCTCTCGTCGTGATGCTTGTTCTTGCCGAAGGGCAGGAGATGCATGATCACGACGATGATGCCGCCGATGATGAGACCGAACACGGACGAGAAGAACGTGTTGACCAACCAGCCGAGGAAACCGCCCAGGGGCCCGGTCGCCTCACGAACCAGCACCTCGAGGTGGTGCACGAAGTCATAGGGCGCGGTCCAGCCGAAGCCGAGTTGATGCTCGAGGTCATAGAGACCCTTCAGCAGAATGTGGCCACCGACCCAGAGCATGGCGACGGTGCCGATGATCGACAGAGCCGCGAGGACCTTGGGCATGGCGTTGACCAAGCCGTTGCCGAACGCCTGCGATCCTTTGCTCTGGCCAGTGGCGATCTTGAGCCCGATGTCGTCCATCTTCACGATCAGGGCAACGGCACCATAGACACCCACGGTGATGAGCGCCGCCACAACGGCGAGCGTGCCGGCCTTCACGAAGATGCTGGCGTCCTGCGCGATGGTGCTGAGAGCGATGACCATGATCTCGGCGGAGAGGATGAAGTCGGTGCGGATCGCGCCCTTCGTCATCTCCTTCTCCTGGTCAGCGCCCTGGGTGACCACGGGCTTGGCATGCCCGCCGTGCCCGCTGACCTTCTCCCACAGCTTCTCCGCGCCCTCGAACGACAGATAGAGACCGCCGAGCATCAGCAGCGGCACCAGGATCCACGGGATGAACTCGCTCAGGATCAGCGCAGCGACCAGGATGATCGCCTTGTTGACAAGCGAACCCTTGGCGATGTTCTTGATCATCGGCAGTTCGCGGTCGGGGGTGAACCCGGTGACATAGCGCGGGGTTACCGCGGCATCGTCGACAACCACGCCTGCCGCCTTCGCGCTCGCCCTGCCGGCAGCCGCGCCGATGTCATCCACCGAGGCGGCCGCCAGCTTGGCCATGGCCGCGACATCGTCCAACAGTGCTGCCAAACCGCCACTCATGACGCAACCCTCCGGGTGTCGACAAACATCACTCCGACAGCGTAGAGCCACGGCGGTGAATCAGTGTTACCACGGAGGCGCGAACGGTCACCTGTCTATAGCTTATGAGAAATTAAGCATAGGCTCGACGCCGGCGATGGGCGTCTCCCTCACCCGACCCAACGTCCTGGTGCAGCTCGACTGGATGGAGGACGACACCCATAACCAGCAGCTGCGGCAGACGGCCATCGATCGTGCCATCCGGGCGTACGCGCAATCGCCGGTCCTCTATCGCGGCGCCACCCAACCCGGGATCACGTTCATCGTGGACGCTGGTCCCACCAGCACCATCCAGCCGGGGGGCCCAGTCTGGGGAACGCTGTCGCGCGCCAAGAAAGTCCCCTATGAAGAAACCCTCCTGACGGGCAACCGGGCCGATGGCTATGAGTTCGCCAATCTCTATGCTCTGGTCAAGGCGAATCTTGTGCCCGAGGGCAGGCTGCCGATTTTCCACTACGCGGTTGCCGCCGCCTATCTGGCTGGGGATACGACGGCCACCCCGCCGGTTCTCGACACCACGTCCGGAGTCGCCGATCCGACGAGCCTGGCGTTCGTGGTGTCACTCGGAGGCTGGACCGGTGGCGTCGGGTCAGCCGACGAGCAAACGGGCACCTTCGTCCACGAGCTCGGCCACATACTCAGCCTCGATCACAGTGGTGGCGAAGGCAACGGCGACTCGGTGAACTACAAGCCCAACTATCCGTCGGTCATGAACTATGCCCACCAGACCCGCGGCGTGCTCCACTATGGCAACCCGACGCCGGTGTTCGACTACACGCGCCGGACAATGCCGGATGTCGATGAGACCACGTTGACCGAATCGGGAGGCGCCTCGTTGGGCGTCGGCACCGAGGGGCTCAGCCACAGCTGTGGCTCGACGGATGCAGACGGCAACATCACTCGCACCTTCGTCGCAGTCCAGGGAGAAACCCATCCCGTCGACTGGAATTGTGACGGCAACACTACGACTTCCGGGACGGGGTTCGACGGCAACGGCGACGGGAAGCAGGACGTCCTCAAGGGCGCCACCGCCGATTGGGGCCGCTTGCTCTTCGTCCGGGGCGGTGTCGGCCGAGGCAGCCTTCCCGGCAATCAAGTGGCCGTCCCCGATGCGGGCCGCAGCGGTCCGATGGCTGAGCTGACGTTCGAGGAGAACCAGCGCATCCGGCTCGTGCCGGCGCCGGCGACTCTGACCTACACCGGCAGCACATCGGCGGACTATCACGACGATGCGGCCGTGTCAGCCACGCTGGTCGATGGCCAGTCCGGTACGCCGCTGGCTGGGCGTACGGTCTCGTTCGCCGTCGGCGCCAGCGACACCTGCACTGCCACGACCGATGCCGAGGGCAAGGCCTCCTGCACGATCCGGCCCACCCAGGTGCCGGGCGACTACACCATCAAGACAGCGTTGGCGGGCGACTCGACCTTTGGAGAGGCGACCGTCGAGCAGGAGTTCCGGATCACCAAGGAACAGACCACGCTGAGCCTGAACGGCCCGACCACGATCCTCGCCGGTTCCGGCACCGCCACTCTCTCGGCCACCCTGGT
The DNA here is from genome assembly GCA_964515145.1 of uncultured Enemella sp. Taxonomy (GTDB): domain Bacteria; phylum Actinomycetota; class Actinomycetes; order Propionibacteriales; family Propionibacteriaceae; genus Enemella. Next base: position 24,214 of record CAZEVN010000008.1, on the reverse strand, counting down.
CGAGGGTGGAGCCAACGAGGGAACCGGTCAGTCCGCGCCTCCGGATCCCTCTGGCCAGACGGTGACCTTCACGCTCGGAACCCAGACCTGCCAGGCAACAACCGATGCGCAGGGACACGTGTCCTGCACGCTGGCCAGCGTGCCCGACAGCGCTCTCGGCGAGGCGAGAGTGACAGCGACATTCGGCGGAGATGCCTACTACCAGCCGTCGAACGCATCGGCCGCTGTGACCGTGTTCGCCTTCCCCGCTGGAGGCGCGTTCGTCATCTCCGAGTCGGCGCTCGCCAAGGGCGGCCCGGTGACCTGGTGGAGCAGCTCCTGGTCCACGGCCAACCCCCTGGGCGGTGGCTCTGCCCCGAGTTCCTTCAAGGGCTTCGCCAATGCGGTGACGACGCTGCCGACCACCTCACCGGTGACGCAGTGCGGCATCGGCTTCGGCACCGATACGGGCAGCAGCGCCCCGCCGCCGGCGCGGGTTCCCAGCTACATGGGCGTACTCGTCGCCGACACCGTCAGTCGCACACCGGACGGGAAGGTCCTCGGCACGTGGCACCGGATCGTCGGGGTGAAGACGGCGGGAGGCTATGCCCCGAACGCCGGAAGCCAGGGCACGGGCACCGTGGTGGCGACGTTCTGCGGCTGATCGGACCCAACAAGGAGCAGGGTCCCAACACATCACTGTGTTGGGGCCCTGCGTTGCCGAGTCGGGTGTTCACCAGGAGGCAGCCACATACTTCGTTTCGAGGTATTCCAGCAGCCCCTCGTGCCCGCCCTCCCGGCCGAGGCCGGACTGCTTCCAGCCGCCGAACGGAGCAGCGGGATCGGACACGACGCCGCGATTGATGCCGACCATGCCTGACTCGACGCGATCCGCGAACTGCAGGCCGAGTTTGATGTTCGAGGTCTGGATGAACGACACGAGACCGAACTCGGTGCTGTTGGCCAGATCCACCGCCTCGTCGAAGGTTTCGAACGTCGTCACCGGTGCCACCGGGCCGAAGATCTCCTCGCCCATGCAGCGCGCATCCGGCGGCACGTCGCGCAGGAGTGTCGGCTGCATGAACGCGCCCTCGCCGACGCGATCACCACCGCACACCACGGTCGCCCCGTTCTCCTGCGCATCGGCGATGAGCTCGAGGATCCCGTCGACCGCGTCGGGGGAGATGAGGGCGCCGAGCTCGGTGCCGGGGTCCAGGGCGTACCCGACCCTGACCTGCCGCATCCGCCCGGCGAAGCCCTCGCAGAATTCGTCGACACGGCTCGCATGGACGATGAAACGGGTTGGCGGCCACGCATGATTGGCCCCCGTTGCGGAGTTTGGCGATCATCGCTGAGTCGAGTGCAACGTCCATGTCGGCATCCTCGGCCACGACGAACGGGGCGTTGCCGCCGAGCTCCATCGAGGTGCGCAGAATGGTCCCGGCGGCCTGCTTGAGCAGCCCGCGGCCGACCTCGGTCGATCCGGTGAACGACATTTTTCGCGTACGCCGATCGGCGAGCATTGCCCCGACGACCGTCTTGCTGTCGCTCGTGGTGATGACGTTGACGACACCGGGAGGTACGCCGGCCTCGGCGAAGATCGCCGCCATGGCGTACGACGTCAGCGGCGTCGCCGACGCTGGTTTGAGCACGGTCGTGCAGCCGGCCGCGAGCGCCGGCCCGGTCTTGCGGGTCGCCATCGCGAGTGGGAAGTTCCACGGTGTCACGAGCACCGAGATCCCGATCGGCTGCAGCTGCGTGATGATGTTGTACGCCCCAGAGGGCGCGTTCGCGAACGATCCGGTGGCCCGGCAGGCCTCCTCGGAGAACCAGCGCAGGAACTCGGCACCGTAGTCGACCTCGCCGAGCGCTTCGGTCAGGGCCTTGCCCGACTCGCGGGCGATGAGCTTGCCGATGTCCTCGCGCTGGGCCAACAACAGCTCCCAGGACTTCCGGAGGATCTCGCCGCGCTCGCGCGGAGTTGTTGCAGCCCAGTCTTCGGCCGCGCTCTCGGCGTCGATCGCGGCGATGCCGTCGTCGACAGTGCCGTCAGCGACATCGGCGAGGTGCTCTCCGTTGCCCGGGTCGTCGACGGACAGGTTCTCGCCGCCGCTCGCATCGCGCCACTCGCCACCGACCCAGAGCCGACCGGCAAGGGCGTCCTCATAGGCAGTCATGATGTCCCCTTTCCACTCCCAGTGGATCACGCCGCATTCCCGCGGGTTGGCGGGGCTGGGTTCCGACTGACCGTTGGATTTCATGGACCGTTCAACGTTGGCACCTGTTCGAGTTCAGATGGCCGGCGCAAATGTGAGCGCATGAAACTCAAGCTCGGCGTACTCGCCGCCGCCACGACGCTGGCGCTCTCCGGCCTGGCCGCGCCGGCCCAGGCCAATCCCAACAGTCACCTGACGTTCGCCGTCATCGGAGATGTTCCGTACGGCGCCGCCCAGTTCGTGCAGTTCCCGCACATGGTCGACGAGATCAACGCGCAGGACAAGCTCCGCTTCGTCGCGCATGTCGGCGACATCAAGGCTGGGTCGCAGCGCTGCGACGACTCTTATTTCCTGGCCATCCGGGAGCAGTTCGACCGGTTCGAGGACCCGTTCCTCTACACCCCCGGTGACAACGAATGGGTGGACTGCCATCGCGCCAACAATGGGGCGTACAACCCGCTGGAGCGTCTCGACAAGCTGAGGGAGGTGTTCTATCCGGTCCCGGGCAAGACGCTGGGCGGCAACATGCCCCTGAAATCCCAGGCTGCCCTCGGCCTGCCCGAGAACGTGTCCTTCCGCGAGGCCCGCCTCGAGTTCGCGGTCCTCAACGTGCAGGGCTCGAACAATGACCTCGCGCCCTGGACGGGCATCGGCCAGACGGTGCCGACTCCGGAGCAGCTGGCCGAGTTCCACCACCGTCAGGACGCCAACCTCGCCCTGCTCAACCAGACCTTCGACCGGGCGCAGCAGCGCAATGCGCGCGGTGTCGTGATCATGCTGCAGGCCGACATGTTCGACCCGTGGTTGCTGGCGCAGGACCCGACGCAGAACGATTTCTCAGGCTTCGTGAAGCTGGTCGAGGCACTTTCCGAGCGATCGAACGCCTTCGATGGCCCGGTCTATCTGATCAACGGTGACTCGCATCGCTACAACGCCGACAAGCCCCTGGCGGCCGATTCGGAATGGCTGCGCATCTACGGCGTTGAGGCAGCCCCCAATCTGCAGCGCATCACCGTCGAGGGTGACGCGAACAGCCACGAGTGGACCCGCTTCACCGTCAACAAGAAGGGCGACCAGGTGCTCACCTGGGAGCGCGTGCCCTACAGCTTCTGAGCCTGGCATGCTTCGGGACCTGCTGCGAAAGCGGCAGGTCCCGAGGGGTCAGTGGGGCGTTGTGCTGCGCAGAATCCAGAGCATGGCCTGGTTGTGGGGCACCGGGATGCCATGCTTCTCGCCCAGCGCGACCATGCGGCCTGCGAAGGTCTCGACCTCGGTCGGTCGTCCGGCGAGCACGTCCTGCGCCATGGAGGTCCAGCCCTCGGCAGGCTGATTCGCGAGTACGCCATGCCAGCGCTCGATATCGGCTTCGGTCATGGGTACGCCTTCGGCGGCGGCGACCAGCACCACCTCGTCGATCAACGCCGACATCAGGGATCTGGGATCGCCCTCGGGCTGGAGCGCGCCATAGGGCGCTCGCAACACGGCGGACGCCTGGTTCATGCCGACATTGACCATGAACTTCCACCACAGTTCGTGACGCATGTCGGCCGGCGTCTCCCAGGCGAGCCGGGCGCGGGTGAGGGCATGCTGCACTGCGGTGACGAGCTCGTCCGGCTCGTCGTTGCGGGGATGCCCGAAGACCAGCTTGCCAGCCTGGCGGAACCGGATGTCCCTGCCCTCGCGCTCGGCATCCATGGCGAGGGCGATGCAGAGGAGTACGCGATTGCGGTCGAGCGTGCAGGCGAGGCCGTGGGCGATGCGTTCCTCGGAATCGAGGCCGTTCATCACGGAAAGGACGATCGTCTGCGAGCCGACGATGACCTCGGCCTCCCTGATCGCCCCGTTCAGTTGCTGGTCCTTGACGGCGAAGATCATCAGGTCGGCGGCCGTGGCGTCACCAGGTGATTCGGCGTCGACGACGTCGGCCAGCAGAGGCTTGCCGTTGACGGTCAGGCCGTCGCGGAGTCGTGCGGCCCGCTCGCCACTCGCCACGAAGACCACCTCGAATCCGGCCTCGGCGAAGTGCGCGGCATACATCCCGCCCATAGCGCCCGCGCCGACGATGGCAACGCGCTGGATCTCTTGCATGGTGTCGATCCTAGGCAGTGGCGGATGTCCTGGCGGTCCTATGGCGGGAATATCTCGGATGGGCTATAGTTGACACATCAACTAAATCTTTCCGGCGAGAGCGGGCAGTCATGTCTTCGTATGGTCACGATCCGATCTTCGGCACCTTCGTCACGCCCACCGCACGCGACCCCCAGCAAGCGGTCGAGTTGGCGGTGCTGGCCGATGCCGAGGGCCTTGACCTGGTCACGTTCCAGGATCATCCCTATCAGCCGGCGTTCCTCGACACCTGGACGCTGATGGCGTTCGTCGCCGCGCGCACCGAGCGGATCCGGATCAGCGCGAACGTGGGCAACCTGCCCCTGCGGCCGCCGGCGATGCTGGCGCGGGCTGCGTCGAGTATCGATCTGCTGAGCGACGGGCGTTTTGAGCTCGGCATCGGCGCGGGTGGTTTCTGGGACGCGATCGAGGCGATGGGCGGCCGTCGGCTGACGCCGGGCCAGTCGATCAAGGCCCTCCGCGAGGCGATCGGGATCATCCGCGAGTTGTGGGACACCGAAACCAAGGGTGGGGTCCGCCAGCGCGGTGACTTCTATTCCGTGACCGGTGCCAAGCGCGGCCCGAAGCCGGCGCATGACATCGGTGTGTGGATCGGTGCCTACGGTCCGAAGATGCTGGGCCTGACCGGTGAGCTCGGCGATGGTTGGCTCCCGTCGCTCGGCCATCTGAAGCAGGGACCCGAGGCATTGCGGAACATGAACCGGCTGATCGACGAGGGCGCGGAAAAGGCGGGTCGGGAGCCTTCGGCCGTACGCCGGATGCTCAACATCCACGGCCGTTTCGGCAATGAGAACAAGGGGCTCCTCAACGGGCCGCCCAAACAGTGGGTCGAGGAGCTTGCCGGACTCAACGCCGACTACGGCATCAGCGGCTTCATCCTGGCCGCCGACGACGCCGAGACCACCCGGACGTTCGCCCGCGAGGTCGCCCCCGCTGCCCGGGAGTTGATCAGCGGACGGTGACCCGCGACTCGTGGGGCGTGTTGTCCGAGGCCGTCCCCACATAGACGGTGAACTCGCCGGTGGGCACGACGAACGCGCGCTCGGCGTACGACCAGATCGACAGGGGATGGTTGGTCGCCGCCGGGTCGACGGTGATCGAGACCTGCTCACTGGCACCCGGCTCGACCGCCACCTTCGCGAAGCCCACCAACCGCTTCGGCGGCTGCTGGCATCCCTCGGGGAAGCCGAGATAGACCTGCACGACCTCGGCGCCGGGCCGTTGGCCCGTGTTGGTGACCGTCGCGGTGACGGTGACCGGCGAGTGGCCGGGCGTACCCGCATCGACCGACACGTCCCCGACCTCGAACGTCGTGTACGACAGTCCGTGGCCGAAGGCGTACCTCGGTGCGATGCCCTGGGCCTGGTGCCAGCGATAGCCGACTTCGAGGCCTTCGGAGTAGCGGATCACGGGGTAGCCGTCGCCCTCGTCGGTGCCGGGATAGCGCTCGGGGCGACCGGCATAAAGCGTGTCGTCGGCGGTCATCGGATAGGTCGTGGGCAGCTTGCCGGACGGGTTCACGACGCCGAACAAGAGATCAGCGACGACGTGGCCGTCCTCCGCGCCCTGGTTCCAGGCTTCGAGGATCGCGGGCACCTCATCGGCCCAGGGGAGCACGACCGGGTTGCTGTTCTTGAGCACGACGACGGTGTTCGGGTTGGCCGGTGCCAGCTCGGCGATCATGCGGTTCTGGTCGTGCGGCATGTTCATGTCGGGCAGGTCCGCGCCCTCCGTCGCGACCAACCCGGCCAAGATCACCACGACATCGGCCTGCTTCGCCGCCTCGACCGCGTCGGCCAGGTTCGCGAGGTCGTCGGCGACGATCACCGATTCGACCTGAACGGCCGCATCGAGTTCGCTCAACACGTCCGCGAGACCCTCCAGCGGCGGCACCGTATAGAGCGGGTCCACCTTCGAACTGCCCCCGCCGCCGGTGGTCGCCTTCTCGGCGAAGGTCCTCTGGCCGACGACGAGAAGCCGGCCGAGATCCTTCTCGAGCGGCAGCAGGCCGCCCTCGTTCTTCAGCAGCACCGCAATCTCGTTGCCGATCCGTCGGGACACCGCGCCATGACCATAGGCATCGATCTCGCCCGGGGCGTACGGGCGGGAGAACTGCTCGAACCGGAACATCTGGGTGTAACGCCGCACCAGCGCCCGATCCACGGTCTGGATCTCCAGCGAGGTGTCGCTGAGTGCGTTCTTGACGTTCTCCTCGTTGAGCCACTTCGCATCGGGCATCTCGTGATCCATGCCCGCATTCAGCGACCCGGCTGCCGAGCGGCACGACCAGAAGTCCGACTGCACATAGCCCTCGAAACCCCACTCGGTGCGCAGGATGTCGGTCAGCGTGTAGCGATATTCGGTGGCATAGACGCCGCGGATCCGGTTGTACGCCGACATCATCGCCGCGATCTCGCCATCCTTGACGAGCATTTCGAACGGCAGCAGATAGAGCTCGCGCAGCACGTGCTCGTCGACCTCGACATTCGTGCGGAAGCGCTCGTATTCCTGATCGTTCACCACATAGTGCTTGCCCATCGCGATGACATCGTGGGCCTGGATCGCCTTCGTCACCGCGACACCCATGACGCCGGAGAGATAGGGGTCCTCGGAGAAATACTCGAAGTTGCGGCCGGCGATCGGCGTCCGGTGGAGGCAGACGCCGGGACCCTCGAGTACGTGCTGGCCGAGGGTGGCGGTTTCGCTGCCGATGATGTCGCCGTACGCCGTCGCCAGCTCCGGGTCGAACCCCGCCGCGAGACCGATGGTCATCGGCAGGCTGGTGGCCGGCGGACTCGGCGTACCGTCGCCCATTCCCACCCCCACCGGCCCGTTCGTGATCCGGAATCGCGGGATCCCCAGCTCGTCGATCGCCGCGACATGCCGCTCGACCCGGATCTGGGCCGCGAGCTGCTCCATCTCCTCGGCGGTCGTGGCCTTGCTGGCGATGCCGTAGATGTCGATGGTCTCCATCGCGCCGTGGAGCTGGGCGATCTTCTGTTCCAGCGTCATCGCGGCCACGAGCGCTTCGGCGCGCTGCTTGGGGGTGAGGGTGGTGTCTTCCCAGGTGCGTGGGGTCATGCTGTCCATCTTGGGGGTACGCCCCAGTGGCTCGCCGCAAGTTGCCCGAAGTTCCCGGTGCCGTTCCCTGAGGAGGCCGCCCGCGGCCGTCTCGAAGGGCGGCTTCGAGACGCTCGTGCCTCGCTCCTCAGCCATCGGGAAATGGGAAACTGCCTGTGACGCATTGCCGGGAGCCAACGGGCTCGGCGAGCGCGGAGGCGAGCCAGGTGCTGTTCCTCGCCGCCGGCGCCGCGACCGACCCGCCCGCCCGTGCCGACCAGTGGTGGGAGATCACGTCCCGCAGCACGGTGTCGCATACCTACTACGGCAACAACGACAAGGAGAACGCTGGGCCGGGCGACGGGTCCACCTACCTGATCGCTACTGCACGGGTGACCTATGCGGCCGTGGATGGGGCCCGCCCGAGCTGGTATGACGACAAGCCCCACCAGATCCTCCGTCTCCTCGACGGTCCTGAGATCCACCCGGAGCCCGCGCCGCCCTATCCCTGGACGACCAACCTGAGCCCCAACGAGATCGACGGCAGTTGGCAGTTGCCCAACCAGGCGTGGCTGGCGGCGTTGCCGCGGGATACGCAGGCGCTCCGCGCCCGGTTGTACGCCGACAGTGCCGGGCATGGATCCGGGAAGCACGACTCGGCGTACACCTATGCCGCCGATGCCCTGCGCACCGGCATGGTGCCCGCCGACCTGCGGGCCGCGTTGTTCCGGGTGATCCAGACCATCCCGGGCACGACGATGACGGATCCGAAAGCCGTCGTCGATGGCCGGACCGGGGTGGCGATCGGCCGCGCCAATGTTTTCGGGGTCAGCAATGAACTGGTGTTCGACGAGAACACGGGCGAGCTGATCGGCGAGCGCACCCGCGCCGAGCGGGTTCGCGGGGGCGAGAAGGTGCAGTTCGAATCGAGCTACTCCCGCACGGTCGTCGATGGGATTCCCGCTCAGATCCAGCGCGATGCCCACCGCCAGAAGTGCACGGTCGAAGAGGGCGGTGCAGTCGGGTGCGTGGAGGACGAGGGGGACTAGCCCGGGTGAGGGCGGCGTACGAACTCGGCGGGGCGCTCGCCGCCCTCCTCGCCGATGACGGGGTGACCGAATCTTGACCATGCCCCCACAAGACACGGCCCGGAAATCCTCAGGTTTCTCTGGAAGTTAGGTGATCCTCACTTCTAGGATCCCGTGCGGTGGCGGGGAACATTCACCGGTGTCGCACGATCCGATGGGTGACTTCCCGTTCCACATCAGCCCAGAGAAACGCCCACCCGCGGAGGGTGATCATGACCCACACGAACGCCGAGTTGATGGCCCACGCCCATGAGCTCGCCGACCAGATGCGAGAGCTCCTGCCCGAGCCCGCCGCCGAGGTTGCCGAGCCCGCTGCCTCAGCCTCAGGAGCCGGTCACGGTCTTTTCGACCCGCTTGGAGCCGACCTCGTCGACGATGTCCGTGGGTAGCCGGTCCGCCGTGTCGCGCGCGAAGTCCATCCGATAGGCGCCCACCTCCTGGGCGAGCAAATCCGCGGTCCGTGCATCGAAGGTCAGCGTCAGCGTCACCTCGGGGCGGGAATCGTCCACGAACCGCGCGGTGATCACGGGCTGGCCGTTCCGGTCGTGTTGTTCGACGAGCACACGCGGAGTCGTATCGCCCGGGTCCTTCGGGCGGGGGTGCGTGACGGCGGGCTCATTCGCCATCTGATCGAGTACGCGGATCGCTGCGGCGCGGGTCGCCGGCGATGCGGACTCGTTCATCGCGACCTCGCCTATCTCCTTGAACAGAGCCTGTTCGGGCGACTCGGTTCCGGTCGCGAGCTGTTCCAGGGCCGCGCGCAGGGCAACCGGGTCGCTGGGCAGGTCGAGTGTCTGCGGGGCGATGACCGCATAGAACGGGGCCCCGCCCAGCATCGTGTCGTGGCGCCAGGTCCAGCCGTCGGCTGCGACATAGGTGTCGATGGTCTGATCGCTGCTGGTGATCCGGACGTGGCGGAATGTGCCCTCGGCCAGCGGCACCGGGTTCTCGGCGCGCCGGGCCAGTTCGGGCAGAGTTGCGGCGGCTGCCGGTGGCGCCAGCATCGTCGAGACAGGGCCGGGGGCCTGCTCACCGATCGGTGCGAGCTGGATCGCGACTCCGGCTCCGGCGAGGACGAGTACGCCGGCCGCGACCGCCAGGCTGCGCCTCCGGGGCGCTCGGCGAGGAGTGGGGGTGGAGTGCTGGGTCTCTGCTGCGCCGGATGCAGCACTGTCCCAGTGCCGGCCACCCATCCCCCCAGAAACCTCCGGCCCGTGCCCGGCCTGCAGAATCTCGGCAAAGATCCGCTCACGCCGCTCGGCAGGGAACTCCGTGGCAAGAGTCTCGTTGGTGGGACGGAGGGAGTGCAGGACGTCGAGGTCATTCATCGGAGGCTCCTCAGTGTGGTGATCGGCATGTCGGGCCGAAAGTCGGGGGAGGCGGTATCGGAAAGGGCGGTGGTGAGCCGCTTGCGGGCCGGGAGACGCGGGCAGCGAACGCGTTGGTGGTGATGCCGAGGACGTCGGCAGCCTGGTCGTGGGTCAGCCCATCCCAGGCGATCAGGAGCAGGGCTTCCCGATCCTCGGGGAGAGTCGCCGCAGCGCGCTGAGCATCTCCTGGCGAGCGAGGACTTCGTGCTCGGGACCGGCGGCGTCGATCCGGGCATGGAGTCCGACGGCATCGACGAGTGCCCGCTGCCGTCGCTGGCCGCGCCACAGTGTGCCGAGACAGTTCCGAGCCGTCCGTAACAGCCATGGCAAGGGCGGATCCGGCAGGACATCCCAGCGACGCCAAGCGGCCAGGAACGTGTCGGACACGACCTGTTCTGCCGTGTGCGGGTCGGAGTGTCTTCGGGCGTACGCATAGACGCGCCCCGCCCATTGCTCATAAAGGCTGCTGAAACCTGCTTCGGCTTCGGCCTCGGGGTTCATGTCGCTCAGGAGGGCCCCATTGTCGCACCGTCCGCGCTGAAGCACGGCGTTTTTGAGGTGAGTTCAGATGCCACGAAGTGTTGAGGAAATCCTGGCGCACGCCGAAGAACTGGCGACGCGTTTCGAGGATTATGAGCCGAATCCGGCAGATCAGCTTGATGCAGAAGCGGTTCAGCAGCTGCGGTCGGCAGTCGCCGAACAGTCACAGGCCGAGCGTCACTTGCTGGAGGCAGTCCGGACCGCGCGGGAATCAGGCATGTCCTGGGCATTGATCGGTTCCTTCGTCGGCACGTCCGGTGAGGCTGCACGGCAGCGCTACGGCGCGAGGGTGGCCTGAGGTGACCGATCAGAACCGATCGTGGAGATAGGACCCGACGACGGCGGCGCCCAGATCATCCAGGTCTGGCGCGAAGACCGTTCCGTCGACGCGCCTGGCGAGGGCGTCCAGGAAGCGTTCGAGCCCGGGATCGTCACCGAGCCGGAAGAAGGTCGTCTGGGCTCCCAGCCGCCGGGCGGTTTCGAGCTCCTCGACCGTGACGGCGAGGGTGTATTGCGACGGGGGATAGTCGAAGTACGCCTCCCCGTCGGGCTCCAGATGTGCGGTCGGCTCGCCATCGGTGACGACGAGCAACACGGGCTGGGCCGAGGGGTGCTTGCGGAAGAACCTGTTGGCCAGCAGCAGTCCGTGATGCAGGTTTGTGCCCTGGATCCCATGGTTGGTCTGCAACGCGGTCAGCTCGGTGATGTCGAGCGTCCCGGCCGTGCGGCCGAACCCGACGACCGTCATAGCGTCGCCGCGGAACCGGGTCGAGATCAGGTGGTGCAGCGCCAGCGCCGTGCGCTTCATCGGCACCCAGCGCCCCTCGATCGCCATCGAGAACGACGTGTCGACGAGCAGTGCCACCGCCGCCTGCGTACGCGCCTCGGTTTCGGTCACCTCGATGTCGCCGACGCCGAGGCGTACGCCGCGAGAGGCATCCCTGCCCTCGGCCACCGCGCGCTGCACGGCATTCGCCACGGTCCGTGTGACATCCCACGGCTCGGTGTCCCCGAACTCCCACGGCCGCGACGCGCCGGTCCGCTCGCCGGCGGCACCCGCCTTGCGGGTGTCGCGATTGCCACCGCGACCGGACAGCCGCTCGGCCACGTCCTTGAGCAACGCCTTGCCCAACTGGCGCATCGCCTTCGGCGACAGGCGCAGCTTGTTGTCGGACCCGCGTTGCAGATAGCCCGAGTCGCGCAGCGCCTTCTCGAGCTCGGTCAGCGTCCGCGCATCGACGGCCGCCTCCGCTCCCAGATGCCGACCCAGCATCTCGAGGTCGACATCATCGAGGGCCGCGCCGGCGTACTGCTGCGACAGCTGCGCTCCCAACTCATCCAGCTCCGCGAGCTCCTGCATCATCCCGGCCGCCTCGCCGAGCCCCATGCCCTCCTGGCCGGAGAATTCCTCCGAGCCGTCCCAGTCCTCACCCGGGCGAAGATCACGCAGGTTGGCGTCGAGTCGCTGGAGTTGCTCCATGAGGTCGGGCGAACCGAATGCCTGCGACGCCAGCTGATCCAGCTCGGCGCGCTGTTCGGGCGAGAGGGAGTTGCGCATGCGTTGGGCCGCCGCCGCGCGCTGGGCGAGGGCGTCGAGCAGCTCGTCGATGTTCTGCGGATTCTCGGGGAAGAAGTCGCCGTGCTTGGCCATGAAGTCACGGAACTGCTGCTCGGTGTCCTCGCCGCGCGCGTGGGCCTCCAGGAGCTGGTTGAGGTCCTGCAGCATCTCGTTGACCGCCGCGCGGTCCTCGTCGGTCGCGTTCTCCAGGGCCTGCTTCATCCCGGCGAACCGCTGATCGAGCTGCTCGCGGCCCATGAGGTCGGCAATTTTCTGGTACGCCTCCCGCGCCTCGGGCGACCGCCACCTGTAGTCCCGCAGCTCGTTGACCGCCGCGGCCGTTGACGGCGGCAGGTTCTCCATCTGCATCTCGGCGAACCGGGCATCGTCGTCGAGGTCGCGCGCGAGCTGCTTGCGCTCGGCCAGGACCGCCTGGTCGAGAAGTTCCTTCACTTCTTCGAGCGTGCCGTCGAGGCGGTGCTTCTGGAGCAACTGCTGGCGCTTGCGGGCGACCTTGCGCGCCAGGTCGTCAAGGCCGGTGCGGCCCTTGTTGCCGCGGCGCAGGAACTCGCGCATGGCGCGCTCGGGCGACGTGCCGTCCATGACCTCGCGGCCGATGTGGTCGAGCGCCTCAGCGAGGTCGACCGGGGGCGCGAGCGGATCCGGCCCGCCCACATAGCGGCCGTAGCGTGAGGTGTGGCGCGGCGGGCGGGCCATCAGGCGTACACCGTTTCGCTGCCGCCGGTCTCCTTGCTGATCCGGCGGGCCAGATAGAGCCCTTCGAGGGCGAGTTCGAGCGCGCTCGCGCGTTGGCCGGGCGTACGCGCGCCGAGCCGGTCGGCGACCTCGTCGTAGGTGCTGGCCGGACCGGCGGGGAGGGCCTCGAGAAGCTCCGCCGCGGTCACGCGTTCGCCGGTCGTGACGAGGGTCGAGCCGTCCATGGCCTGGACGAGCGCGGCGAAGTCGATGCCGCGCAGGTGTTCGCGTACGGCCGCGGCTGTGGACGTGCGGAGCAGATGGCCCATGATCTCGGCCTCGCGACCATCCTCACCGACTTCGAACTCGATCTTGCCGGTGAGGACGTCGACCGCCGCTTCGAGATCGACGAGCCGGGCGACCGCCTCATCCTCGCCGCGGATGGTCGCGCGGTGGAGTGCCGCCGCGGCCACCGTCTCGGCGCCCGCGATCGCGAACCGGGCCGAGACGCCGGAGCGCTGGTCAACGGCCGAGGAGTGGCGCAACTCGCGCGTGAATCGGGCCAGGATCTCGATGAGGACGTCGGGCACCTCGGCGACGAGATGGGCCTCCTGGCGGATCACCGCGACTTCGTCGGCGACCTCGATCGGATAGTGCGTGCGGATCTCGGCGCCGAACCGGTCCTTCAACGGGGTGATGATGCGGCCGCGGTTGGTGTAGTCCTCCGGGTTGGCGCTCGCCACGAGCAACACGTCGAGGGGGAGCCGCAGCACATAGCCACGGATCTGGATGTCGCGTTCCTCCATCACGTTGAGCAGCGCCACCTGGATGCGCTCGGCGAGGTCGGGCAGCTCGTTGATCGCGACGATGCCGCGATGGCTGCGGGGCACGAGCCCGAAGTGAATGGTCTCCGGATCGCCCAGGCTGCGGCCCTCGGCGACCTTGATCGGGTCGACATCGCCGATGAGGTCACCCACGGAGGTGTCGGGAGTAGCCAGCTTCTCGGAATAGCGCTCCTCGCGATGCCGCCAGGCGACCGGCAGGTCGTCGCCGAGCTCACCGGCCCGGCGCTGGGAGGCCAGCGTGATCGGGTGATAGGGGTGTTCGCCCAGCTCGCTGCCGTCAATGACCGGGGTCCACTCATCGAGCAGGTCGACGAGCGTGCGCAGCAGACGGGTCTTCCCCTGGCCGCGCTCGCCGAGCAGCACGACATCGTGGCCGGCCAGAAGGGCGCGCTCGAGCTGGGGGATCACGGTCGACTCGAACCCATGCAGCCCGGGCCAGGGATCCTCACCTGCGGCCAGCTTGGCCAGCAGGTTGTCCCTGATCTCTTCTCGCAGGGCCTTGGCCACGTGGCCCGAGGCCCGCAGCTCGCCGACAGTGCCGATTCCTGGTCGCTCAGTCACGTGCCCACTGTATGTGTGACCTCCCACACAATCCCGGGGGTGCTGGAAGGCGCCTCCCGTGGATGCCTGGGCATGGCCGGGGAGTTGTTGGTCGCGACACGCTCGGGGACCTATTCGCGACGTGCCGGATGGCACGACTTCGTCGGCGAAACCGTGTGCCGCTTGTGAGGTCGTGCCATTGGGCACGCCAGCCAGCACCGCTCGGCGTGTCGCAGGGCTAGGGTCACCATCTGTGACGCGAGTGAACGAGTTCGGCCAACCCATCGGCGACCCCGTCGAGGACTGGACGCCGCGGGAGGGCCCGGAGCCGGTGACACTCGTCGGCCGGTATGCCCAGCTGGAACCCCTGCACCGCGCCCACGCGCAGTCTTTCCTCCCCTCGGTCGCGCCCCATCCGGAGTTGTGGACCTATCTCCGGATCGAACCGCCCAGGGACCCGGATGAGGCGTACGCCGTGGTCGACCGCATCCTCGCGGGGGCTGACGTGCCGTTCGTCCTGATCCGCCGCGACACGGGGGATCCCCGCGGCATGCTCACCTTGATGCGCATCGATCGGGTCAACGGCGTGATCGAGGTCGGCAACATTCTCTATGCGCCCGACCTGCAGCGCACGCGCGTCACGACGGAGGCGTTCCACCTGCTCGCGGCCCATGTGTTCGAGGACCTGGGCTATCGCCGGTTCGAGTGGAAGTGTGACAGCCTCAACGGGCCCTCGCGGCGGGCGGCCCAGCGGCTCGGGTTCACCGAGGAAGGCACCTTTCGAAGCCATGTCGTCTACAAGGGCCGCAACCGCGACACCACCTGGTTCGCGATGACGATCGACGAGTGGCCGCGCATCCGCGAGGCGCATCGGCGGTGGCTCGCAGAGGCGAATTTCGAGGCAGATGGTCGACAGGTGCAGAAAATGTCCGACGTGTTTGCGAGTCTGGATGCATGAGTCGACTCACCGAATCAGAAGTGCTCGAAGCCGATCTGACTGATTGGCGCATGTCCGACGACGCCCTACATGCCGTCTTCGATACCGGTTCGTTCGTGGCCGGGCTCGCCTTCGTCGAACGCATCGCGGAGGCGGCCGAGGCCGCCAATCATCATCCCGACATCACCCTGACCTATCCGAGGGTCGGGGTGAAGCTGTGGAGCCATGATGTCGGCGGGGTCACCCGGCGAGACATTGATCTGGCCGTCGTGATCAGTGGACTTGCCGTGGTGGCGGGGCATGCAGGCCGCCCGGGGTGACCGACCGAGGTCCTGACTCGCCCCTTGCCACAAGGCCGTCGCCCATTCCACGCGTCTTATTTCATTAGGGTCGCCTTGCTAAGGTAAGCCTTACCTAACTAGTTTCCTCCTCGTGACTCGACGAAGAACACCATTGGTGGTCCTGGCGGTGCTGCTGACACTGGCCCTGGCGGGCTGCTCGCAGGCGCTCGGGACGGGACCGGCTGCTACGGCCGCGCAGGGGCGTAGCCTCGATGAAGTTGCGCCGGTGGCCGACCCACATGGTCACACCGGGCCCAGCACGGCGGTCATGGTGGATACCGCACTGCGTCCGATTGCACGGAATCCAGAACCCGCTCTCCCGGTCACAGTGGAGGACGCCCAGGGAACGTCGGTGACGGTCACGGACGCGCGCCGCATCCTCGCGCTGGATCTCAACGGGTCGTTGTCCCGCATCGTCTATGAGCTGGGGCTCGGTGACCGACTCGTCGGCCGGGACATCTCGTCCGGCTATGACGAGGTCAAGAAGTTGCCTCTGGTGACCGGAGATGGTCACACGCTCCAGGCCGAAGCAATCCTGAATCTGGCACCCACGCTGATCATCACCGACTCCAGCATCGGGCCCTGGGATGTCATCCTGCAGATGCGGGAGGCGGGCATCCCTGTCGTGATCGTTGACTCCCGCCGGGATCTCGAATCCGCAGGCGATTTGATCCGACAGGTGGCGGGCGCTGTCGGTCTTCCTGCGGAGGGCGCCGAGCTGGGCGAACGGACCGAGAGCGAGATCCGGGCCATGGTCGAGCGTGTCCATGCCATTGCATCCCAGCCGGGGATCCGCATGGTCTTTCTCTATGTCCGGGGGCAGTCCGGCATCTACTACATGTTCGGTTCAGGCAGTGGGGCTGACTCCCTGATCAGGGCAGTCGGAGGAGTGGATGTTGCTGGCGAAATCGGCTGGAAGGGCATGCAGCCGATCAACGACGAGGGCATCACCGCCGCGGAACCCGAATTGATCCTGATGATGTCTTCCGGGTTGGAGTCGGTGAATGGCATCGACGGGCTGTTCGAGAAGCTGCCTGCCCTCGCCAACACGCCGGCCGGCAAACATCGCCGAGTGGTGGACATGCAGGACAACCAAATTCTCTCCTTCGGTCCCAGCTCGGCCCAGGTCATCGAGGCGCTGGCCGTGGCGATCTATGCTCCGGAGGCCCGATGACCGTCCGGTTGCGCCGCACAGGCCCGGCCGCGAGCCTCATCGAGGATTCTCTGCCCGCGCCGCTGCCCCTGGCGACGGCATTCGCGGGGAACAACGACGAGGCGAGTTCCGGCCCCCAGCCCGACGGCAACCTTCGGCCGCGGAGCTGGAACAGGCCTGCCGCTGTCTTTCTGGGCCTTGCCCTCGCCTTGGCGGTCCTTGCTGTCATCGCCGCAGGCCTGGGCCAGCTCAACATTCCACCGCTTGAGGTGGTGTCGTCGGTCCTGCGCCGAGTGGGTGTCGAGACCGGTCTGGCGATGAGTCATCCCAACGGCGAGGCGGCGCTGTGGCAGGTCCGTTTTCCGCGGATTGTGCTGGCTGTCCTCGTCGGCTGTGCGCTGGCAGTGGCCGGCGTGCTCATGCAGGGCGTCTTTGCCAACCCCCTGGCAGAGCCGGGCACCGTCGGTGTTTCGGCCGGCGCCGCGGTGGGTGCCTGCGCGACGATCGTTTTCGGCTGGAGTGTCCTGGGCAACTGGACCATCGCCGGAGCCGCCTTCCTCGGAGGTCTGGTGGCCACGCTCATTGCTTATTCCACGGCCCGTTCCGGGGGACGCACCGAGGTAGTGACGCTGGTGCTGACAGGCGTGGCCGTGAGTGCGGTCAGTGGTGCCATCACTGCCTATCTCGTGTTCGCCGGAGATACCCAGTCGCGGGAAGAGATCATCTTCTGGCAGCTCGGCAGTCTCAACGGGACCCGTTGGAGCCACGTTCTGGTGGTTGCGCCACCGGTCATGGCAGGGATCGTGTGCGCGATTGTCCTCGGGCGGAAGCTCGACCTCCTGGCGCTCGGCGACCGCGCTGCAGCCCATCTGGGTGTTGACGTCGAGTCGGTACGCCTGCGCGCGATCCTGGTGGTCGCGATGCTGACCGGAGCCGCGGTCGCGTTCTGCGGAATCATCGGTTTCGTCGGCTTGGTGGTGCCGCACCTGCTGCGGATGGTGCTCGGGCCGGGCCACCGGATCCTGGTGCCGGCCAGCGCTCTCGGTGGCGGGGTCCTCCTGCTCCTGGCGGACCTTGGGGCGCGCACGCTCGTTCCCTTCTCGGACCTGCCGATCGGCATGTTGACCGCGGGCGTGGGTGGTCCGTTCTTCTTCTGGCTCCTGCGCCGCACGCGCCAAGGGGCGGGGGGCTGGTCGTGACAAGCGAACGGCAGCCGATTGTGACAGCCACAGATCTCGCGGTGACTCTGGGCGGGAACCGCGTGCTCGATCAGGTGTCCCTGGCTCTGCGCCGCGGTGAGGTCATGGCGCTGGTCGGACCCAACGGAGCCGGCAAGTCAACGTTGCTCGCCGCGCTGGCCGGTGATATCAGGCCCGACGCCGGCATCGTGCAGCTCTGCGGCCATGACCTGCGCCAACTGCGCGTCCAGCAACTGGCACGGGTGCGGTCGGTCATGCTTCAGGAGCACCGCAGCGCATTCGCTTTCACAGTGCGCCAGATCGTACTGATGGGCAGGTCGCCGTGGCCGGCCGGAGCCGACGATCAGATCGTCCGGGCCGCGATCGCGAGCGTGGAACTCGACGGCTTCGAGGCCCGGGCTTTCCTCAGCCTCTCCGGCGGTGAGAAGGCGCGCGCGAGCTTCGCCCGCGCGCTGGCCCAGGAGACCTCGGTCCTGTTCCTTGACGAACCAACCGCAGCGCTGGATATCCGGCATCAGCAAGCACTGCTGTCCATCGTCCGTGAACGTGCCCGGGCCGGGGCAGCCGTGATCGTTGTCCTGCATGACCTCAGCCTGGCCGCGGCGTACGCCGATCGGATCGCTGCTCGACCACGGGCGGATCGTCCATGAGGGGCCGCCGGCAGCAGTGCTGCGACCCGACCTCCTGTCCGAGGTCTATCGCCACCCCATCGACGTTCTGAGCCTGCCCGGACGCGGTCTCGTCGTCGTTCCCGCACGCATCTCTTCAGGAGTCCTGCTGTGAACCCCGCCCGTCGGCTGCTGCCCTTGGCCCTTTTCCTTCCGATGCTCCTGATCGCCAGCACGCTGATTGCGGTGCCGCAGAGCGCGGCGGCCGGCAGTGTCCGGGTGACCAGCACCTTCGGGAATGCGGTCGTGTCCCGCGACGGCGCGACGACGATCACGGTCAGCGGCAGCGGATTCCAATCGGTCCGCGGCGGGTTCGGGGGCGTCTATGTCCTGTTCGGCTGGGTCGCGGGTGGGAACTGGCAGCCGAGCCGAGGGGGTTCGGCCGGCGGGACCTACCTGTATGTTCCCGACTCCGAATCCAAGAACAACCAGGGCCATCAACGCTTCGTCGCCTTCGAGGGCTCATCCACCGCAGAGAGCGCCAACGGTGGGGTGATCGGGCAGGACGGGCGATGGCAGGTGACGATGGTCGTCCCCGGCGCCACCTTCACGGCGCAGGACCGTGCGGGCGCCGCGAAGCCGGTCAATTGCCTGGCCGTTCAGTGCGGAGTGATCACCGTCGGCGCCCACGGGGTGGCGAACGCAAACAACGAAACTTTCACCCCCGTCACCTTTGCCGGAGCATCGCAGGCACAGGGCCCGGCAGCGGGTCGCGCCGCACAGTCCACCTCCGCCCCAACAGCAGGCGCGAGTGCGGCACCGAGCGCTGCTGGTCAACAGCCGGCGGCCGAGCAGCCCAGACGTGCCGGAGCGGAGGGCCAACCCGCCAACGGCCAGGCTCCCGCTGGCACCGATCAGCAAGCCGGCGTCGGGGTGACCTTCACCACCGTGATCGCCGGTCGCGCGCTCACCTTCGCCGGTCGGGGATTCCAGCCGGGGGAACAGGTCGTGGCCAGTCTCAGCGGCGGCCAGGCGGCCGCGGGGCCCATGGTCGCGGG
>CAZEVN010000008.1:0-4799 GCA_964515145.1 uncultured Enemella sp. | reverse complement strand
AGGTCGTGGCCAGTCTCAGCGGCGGCCAGGCGGCCGCGGGGCCCATGGTCGCGGGGCCCATGGTCGCGGGCAACGGCGGCGAAATCGCTGGCGTACTGGCACTCCCCGAAGGGATCCGGCCGGGCACTCACACGCTCACCCTCGTGGGAGCTGCCTCGGGCCAGAGTCCCAGCGTCGAGATCAGGGTCATCGCCGACCCGGTCGCCGCGGCGAATCTGGCCGAAGCGGGCAGCCAGGGTCCGGGATGGGCACTGATCGCTGTCCTGATCGCTGCCGGCCTGCTTTTCGTGCTCATCGTTTCGTCGGCGATCACGACTCTGATCCGGCGGCGTCGAGACGGGCGCCGTTCCGCGAGACCCCACCGGAAGCGCAGGAAGTCCCCGAAAAGCAGGCGAGCTCGATCTGCGCGGGTGGCCGCAACATCCCAAGGTGGAGCAGGACCGCATCCCGCCGCGCGTGCGGAGCCCCGCCCAGCCCGGATTCCGGCAGACCGTCAGGCACGGCACCTGACGAGTCCGACAACGAAATCACGCAGGTGCTCAATACGTCGGGGGTGGCCCAGTGAGACTTCGTTCATCACCGACCTGATGGGGGGGAAAACTTGGCAGGGATGCGTATGTTGCGCTGGCCCGGCAGCACCACGCCATCTATTCGGCCCTGGAGTCAGCGGGGGATCGGCTGCCGATCGGCGATCCGGCCCGCCGGCTGCTCATCCCCGAGCTGATTCGCGCCACTGCCCTGACGCGCGACCTGGAACGTCTTGCCGGGCCGGATTGGGAGCAACTCCCGGTGGTGCCTGCCACCCACCGCTATGTTGACCGGCTCGAACGCGTGGCGGCGACCGGCCCCGGCTATGCGGGACACGCGTACACCCGCTATCTCGGTGACCTGTCCGGCGGCCAGGTGGTACGCACGATGCTTGAGCGGAACTATGGCTTCCAGCCCGAGGAGTTGACCTTCTATGCCTTCGGGGTGAAGGCCAAGCCGTTCAAGGACCACTATCGCGCACTGCTGGACGACCTGGGCTTCACGGCCGAGCAAGCCGATACCGCTGTTGAGGAGGCCGTGTGTGCGTTCGAACTCAACAGTGCGTTGTTCGATGACCTTGACCAGTACGTCGGTGCCACCCGGCCGCAGACGGGTTGAAGGCCCGGCTAGCGTGGGGCCGTGTCCTCACTGTCCGAGATCCCGACGCCCACCATCCGCGTGCGCGTGCCGGCCAAGATCAATCTGGCCCTGTGTGTCGGTGCGCTCGGTGACGACGGCTATCACCCCCTGACGACCGTGTTCCAGGCGGTGTCGCTGCACGATGAGCTGATCGCCCAGGTCGACGAACCCGGCACGATCACCGTCGCGATGTCGGGGGAGGGCACTGACGAGGTGGCCGCTGACGCTTCCAACCTGGCCGTGCGGGCGGCCCGCCTGCTGGCCGAGCGTCACGGGGATGAGTTCGGGGTGCGTCTGAGCATCAAGAAGTCCATCCCGGTCGCAGGCGGCATGGCGGGCGGCTCGGCCGATGCGGCTGCCGCACTGCTGGCCTGCTCGGTGTTGTGGGATCTCGACGTCGACCCGGAGGAACTGCGCGAATACGGCGCGGAACTCGGCTCCGACGTGCCGTTCGCCCTGCTCGGTGGCACGGCCATCGGCACCGGCCGGGGCGACAAGCTCGTGCCGGTCCTGAGCCGTGGTGCCCACCACTGGGTCCTGGCCTTCGCCGACGGCGGGCTGTCGACGCCGGCCGTCTATCGCCGTTTCGATGAGCTGTCGCCGAAGGGCGGTTCGCTGGAGATGCCCACTGAGCTGCTCAATGCCCTCGCCCAGGGAGACTCGGTCGAGCTCGGCAAGCACCTGCGCAATGACCTCGCCGAAGCGGCCATCGACCTGCGCCCCTCGTTGCAGACCACCATCGACGTGGGCCTCGACTGTGGCGCCCTGGGCGCGATGGTCTCGGGGTCCGGGCCCACGGTCGCGTTCCTCGCCCGCAACGAGGAGGCGGCCGTCGCGCTCAGCACGACGCTGGGCGCGGAGGGCGTGGCCCGAGGGGTATGCCGGGTCGCCGGTCCCGTCGCCGGTGCCCGGCTGATCACGTCCTGCGCCTGACTGGCAAACCACCCGCGACGAGGAGCCAACCGTGAGCCAACAGACCAACGACCGGCCCGTCCGGGTCGGCGTACAACTCCAGCCGCAGCACGCCGACTATCCCGCCCTCCGCAGAGCGGCTGCAGAGGCGGAGGAGCTCGGCGTCGACATCATCTTCAACTGGACCACTTCTATCCGCTCTATGGCGAACCCGAGGGTAAGCACTTCGAGTGCTGGACGATGCTCGGCGCCTGGGCCGAGGCGACCGAACGCGTCGAGATCGGCGCCTCGTGACCTGCAACTCCTATCGCAACCCGCAACTGCTGGCCGATATGGCCCGCACCGTCGACCACATCAGCGCGCGCAATGGCGAGGGTCGACTCATTCTCGGCATCGGCTCGGGCTGGTTCGCGAAGGACTACGAGGAATACGGCTATGAATTCGGTACGCCCGGCGGCCGCCTGGCCAACCACGATCGCGACCTCCCACTCATCCGGGAGCGGTTCGCCAGGCTCAACCCGGCTCCCACGCGAGACATCCCCATCCTCATCGGCGGCGGTGGCGAGAAGAAGACGCTTCGCATCGTCGCGCAGCATGCCCAGATCTGGCACTCGTTCGGCGACGCCGACACCCTCCGCCACAAGAACGCGGTGCTCGACGAGTGGTGCGCCAAGGTCGGCCGGGACCCACGCGAGATCGAGCGTTCTGGCGCGGCCGATGCCAAGGCGGTCGAGGCGTCGGCAGAAGCCGGCTATGAGGTCGGCACGCGGCTCTTCACCATCGGCGTCGGCGGCCCGAATTTTGACCTCGGCGCGATCCGGGACCTGGTTGCCTGGCGCGACGACAAGAACGGCTGAGCCGACCAAGATTCTCGACATCAAGACAGCGGCCTAGGATGCGGACATGTCCGATGCTGTCGACCGACTGATCGCCGACTGGCGACGGGAACGGCCCGACGTGGACCTGTCGCCCCTGGAGGTCCTCAGCCGGGTGAGCAGGCTCAGCCTCCTGCTCGAACGCGCCCGCAGCGAGGCCTTCGCAGCCCACGACATCGTGGCGTGGGAGTTCGATGTGCTGGCCGCCCTGCGTCGTGCCGGTGAGCCCTATGAGTTGTCGCCGGGGCGGCTCCTCAAGGAGACGCTCGTGACGTCCGGCACCATGACCAACCGGGTGGACCGCCTCGTCGCCCGTGACCTGGTCAGCCGATCACCCGACCCGGGCGACCGCCGGGGCGTACTCGTGCGGCTCACCGAGGCGGGCCGCCAGGTTGTCGACGGGGCCATGGAATCGCTGCTCACCCGGGAGCGTGATCTTCTTGGCGGGCTCGACGAGGCGCAGCGTGCGCAGCTGTCCGACCTGCTGCGCAGCCTGATGCTCCGGTTCTCGTGAGGCGCGGGTGCGGGACGCACCCCCGCGCTTGATCCGAGCCGATATTTTCGTGGGCATGCGACGCATTGCCCTGGCCTCCGGACTGATCCTCGCGCTCGGGCTGTCCGCCTGCGCCGGCGCAGACAGCCCGACCACCCCACAGACAACGGCGCCGACGACGTCCGGGACAACCGCGGCCGGGACATCGGGGAGTACGCCGGGGGAGACCACCCCCACGCCGGGCCCGACCGCGTCCGGCGCTCCGCAGCGCCACGCGAGCGGTGCCTTCGCCACCCGCGAGGCAGCGACGCTCAAGGACCCCTGGGCGATGGCATTCGTCCCGGGCACCGACCAGCTGCTCATCACCCAGAAGTCCGGTGAGCTCCTGCTCCGCGATCAGCGCTCGGGCAACACCATCACCGTCTCGGGCACCCCTCGGGTTGTGGACGCCGGCCAGGGCGGCTTCGGCGATGTCGTGGTCGCGCCGACCTTCGAACGGGACCGGACGATCTATCTGAGCTGGGTCGAGCAGGGCGATGGCGGCAACACCGGCGCCGTCATCGGGCGGGCTCGCCTGGTGTCCGATGCCACCAGCGCCAGCCTCGACGGGC
Source organism: uncultured Enemella sp. (assembly GCA_964515145.1). Lineage (GTDB taxonomy): Bacteria > Actinomycetota > Actinomycetes > Propionibacteriales > Propionibacteriaceae > Enemella. The sequence goes on along the minus strand of CAZEVN010000008.1, from coordinate 741 downwards.
TCACCGTGATCTGGCGCCAGGATCCCAAGGTTTCCGGTCAGGGCCACTTCTCCCACCGGATGGCGTTCAGCCCGGATGGGAAATACCTGTTCGTCAGCTCCGGGGATCGCCAGAAGTTCGATCCGGCCCAGGATCTGAGCAGCGGGCTGGGCAAGATTCTGCGCCTCAACCTCGACGGTACGCCGGCGGCCGGCAACCCGTTCGCCGACCGGGGCGGGGTCTCGGCCCAGATCTGGAGCTATGGCCATCGCAACCCGCTCGGCATCGCCTTCGACGCCGACGGCAACCTCTGGTCCTCCGAGATGGGCCCCCAGGGCGGGGACGAGATCAACCTCATCCTGGAAGGCAGGAACTATGGCTGGCCGCGGGTGTCCAACGGCTCCCACTACGGCGGCGCCGACATCCCCGATCATGCGCCGGGCGACGGCTACGAGGCCCCCAAGGTCTGGTGGAACCCGTCGATCTCCCCGAGCAGCCTGATGATCTATTCGGGCGATGTCTTCCCGCAGTGGAAGGGCGACGCGTTTGTCGGCGCGCTGTCCGGGCAGGCCCTGATCCGCGTCGACCTCAACGGCACCGACGCCACCAAGGGCGACCAGTGGGACATGGGCAAGCGCATCCGTGATGTGGCCCAGGCTCCCGACGGCACGATCTGGCTGATCGAGGACGGCAGCAACGGCCGGTTGCTCCAGATCGTGCCCGCCTGAGCCGAACCGGGCATACTGGCGCAGACCACGCGTA
>CAZEVN010000007.1:14494-62332 GCA_964515145.1 uncultured Enemella sp. | reverse complement strand
GGCAAGCAGGTGACCGTGACCATGGGCTCCTATGGCATCGGTGTCTCGCGCGCGGTCGCGGCCGTGGCCGAGGGTACGTGCGATGACAAGGGCCTGTGCTGGCCGCGCGCGCTGGCGCCCTATGACGTGCACATCCTTGCCACCGGCAAGGGCGAGGAGATCCTGGCCAAGGCAGGCGAGATCGCCGAAGGCCTAGCGGCGCAGGGGGTTCGCGTGCTCCTCGATGACCGCAAGGCCTCTCCCGGCGTCAAGTTCGCGGATGCCGAACTGCTCGGCATGCCGACCTCGCTCGTCGTGGGCCGAGGCCTCGCTGATGGGGTCGTCGAGTTGCGGGATCGCAAGTCCGGCGACAAGCAGGACGTTCCCGTCGCCGACGCCGTCACCCGGATCCTGGAGACCGTTCGCGGCTGATTCAGTCGAGTACGCCCGCCCGTCGGGCCGCTGCCACAGCGGCGGTCCGACTGGTGACCTCGAGCTTGCCGAACACGTGATTGAGGTGGGTCTTCACCGTGGCCTCGCTCACGAACAGCGCCCGGGCGATCTCCTTGTTGCCGCGGCCCTCGGCGACGAGCCGCAGGACATCGAGCTCGCGCTCGCTCAGCACGGCCCGCCGCTGCTCGCGCATGGTCCGCACGACCCGGGCGGTCTGATCGGCCCGCAACACGGTTTCGCCCCGGGCGGCCCGCACCAGGGCCTCGACGATCTCCTGGGGCGGGGCGTCCTTGAGCAGATAGCCCGCCGCCCCGGCCTCGACGGCCCGCACGATGTCGGCGTCGTGGTCGAACGTGGTGAGGATGACGACGGCCGGGGGATCGGGCCGGGTCATGAGCGTCCGCGTCACATCGACACCATCCGGCCCCTCGCCCAGGCGCAGATCACAGAGCACGACATCGGGCGCCACTGCCGCACACAGGGTCAGCGCCTCGTCGCCACCGGCGGCTTCGCCGACCACTTCGAGGCCGGGCTGACCGGCGAGCACCGCCAGCAGGCCGGCGCGTACCACCGGATGATCGTCCACGACCAGACAGCGCAGGGGAGTCATGCCGGGCTCCCGGGGCCGAGGGGGAGATAGGCCGAGATCGCCGTGCCCTGACCCGGTGCCGATTCGATCTCCAGCCCGCCGCCCAGTTCGCTCAAGCGCGCGCGGGTCGACGGCAGGCCATAGCCGCCGTGCGCCGGAGATGGGCTGCGGACGGCCGCCGACGGGTCGAATCCGATGCCGTCATCGACGATGTCGAGCCGCACCGAATCGGCCAGGACACTGAGCGAGACGTCTGCGCGGCTGGCGCGGGCATGCTGACGGACGTTCGCCAGCGCACCCTGGGCCGTGCGCAACAGGGCCACCTCGACGGTCGTCGGCAGGCCGATGGGTTCGCCGTCCAGGTGGAGTTCGGCACGTAATCCGGTCTCCTCGGCGAAGCGCTCGAGGAGACGTTCCAGGGCGGCGACCAAGCCCGATTCCGACAGGTCGCTCGGGGTCAGGGCCGCGACAACGCGACGGGCTTCGAGCAGGTTGTCCCCGGCCGTGTGCTCGATGCGGTTCAGGGATTGTCGCCACTGGTCGGGGTCGTCGCTGGCCGCGCCGGCCCGCGAGAGGAGCACGATCGAGGAAAATCCCTGGGCAAGGGTGTCGTGGATATCGCGCGCCAGCCGGGCGCGCTCGGTGAGCGCACCAGCGGTGCGCTGGGATTCGGCGAGTTCGGTGTGCAGGCTGTCCGCCTCCTGTTGGGCCCGCATCAGCGACCGGACAAGTTCCTGGCGCTCGATCACCTCGGACACCAGCGCAACCTGGCCGCGCGAGACGACCACGGCAAAGACCGCGCCGAGCGCGGGGCCGAGTACGCCGGCGGTGGTCAGGTCACCGGTCGCCGACCAGGGGTGGAGGACGACGACGGCGAGGGCCGCGACGGCGTACGCGATCGCCCACGGCAACGTCAGCAGCTGTCCCGCCAACAGCCACAGCGGGAACGCGAGCCAGACGTGGTCCGGGGCGACCACGACCGAGGCGATCCAGCAGCCGGTCAGGGCGAGCAGCCACAGGACGCCGATGCGGCCGGCCGGCACTGATCCGCTCGGGCCGGCCCCGAACCGCCGGGCCAGCACCGGCCCGGCGGCATAACACCCGACAAGGGCCAGGGTGACGCCCAGCAGCAGGGCGAGGGGTACGCCGATCGCCCATGCTCGGCTCGCGCAGATCGCGACCAGCGCCGCAAAGATCGCATGCTGCAGCACGGTCAGGGTGCGAAGGGCGCGCTGCATGGACATGACGGTACGCCCGCCGGTGCGTCAGTGCGTGGTGACGTCTTCCCGCGCGGTCGGCGTACCCGCGGCGGACCCCGCCGAACGCTGCTTCAGCGCGCGACCCAGGCCGAGGAAGAGCAGGATGAACGAGGCGGTAAGGGTCATGTGGCCGAGGCCCGAGAAGCCGGCGATCATCGGGCTGTTCGCCATCTCGTGGCCCAGCACCTGCAGGCAGCCCTTCACGATCAGGCCGCCGATGGCCAGCGCGAGGCCGACCTGCCACAACCAGTAGCCGATGCGGAACCGCTTGTCGTTGGCGATGTGGGGGAGCAGCAGGGCCAGGGCCAGGAACGCCAGCATGATCAGCGTGCCCAGGGTGAGGGCATGCGTGTGCACGACGGCCAGCTGGGTGCCGCCGGGATGGTCGTTGAGCTTGGTGAACTCGCGATAGAACAGTCCGCTCGCGAGCCCGAAGAAGGTCCAGAAAGCGGCCGAGCGATACAGCGGGGTGATCATGATGTCCTTTCCGGCCCCGAATCCGGTCGGGGTCGGCAGTCGGGAAACGGGTCACCTCCACGCTAGGAAAATCGTCGCGTACGCCCCACCCGCGCGCATCCACCTTTCGGTTGATTCGTGTCCGGCTGGCGCGGTTGGGCCCTCGGGGCGGAGACTGCAGGCGTGCCCGAAGTCCAGTCCGTCCCGCTGCTGATCGTCGCCGGGCTCGTGCTGGCCGCCTTTGTCGCCGGCTGGGTCGATGCGGTCGTCGGCGGTGGTGGACTGATCCAGCTGCCGGCGCTGCTGATCGGGCTTTCGGCCGATACGCCGACCGCCCACGTCCTGGGCACCAACAAGATCTCCTCGGCCGCCGGGACCGTGACGGCCGCGATCACGTATGCCCTGAAGATTCGCCTGCATCTGCCGACGCTGATCCCGTTGGTGGTGTGCGCCTTTGCCGGCTCGGCGGCCGGGGCCTCTTTGGCCCGACTGATTCCCAAGACGTGGCTGACGCCCATAGTGCTGGTAGCACTGATCGCGGTGGGGCTCTATACCTGGGTCCGCCCTGAGCTCGGTCTGGTGCATCAGCCGCGACATTCGGGTCTGGGCGAAGGCGTACGCACAGCCGCCATCGGAGGCGGCATCGGCCTCTATGACGGAATTCTCGGACCCGGGACCGGCTCGTTCTTTGTCATCGCGATGGTGGCGATGCTGGGGTATGGCTTCCTCGAAGCGAGCGCCAAGGCCAAGATCGCCAACCTGACCACGAACATCGCTGCTATCACCGTGTTCGGACTCAATGGCGAGGTGCTGTGGCTCATCGGCGGTCTGATGGCCGCTGCGAACCTGACGGGCGGATTCCTCGGCGCGAGGACCGCGCTGCGGAATGGGAATGCCTTCATCCGCAAGATCTTCCTGGGTGTCGTGGGGTTGCTCATCGTCAAGCTGGCCTTCGACACGTGGCAGCAGTTCTTCGGCTCCACTTGACCGCAATCTCCGGCGGAATCTCACTCCCGGAGGGTGGGTGGTCGACCGATCTTTGAGTGGGTCGTCGAGGGCTGTGTGGAGAATCACCGTAGTCCGTCAATGCGCTTTCGCCGCAGCTGTGCCATGGTTCGGGCGACTTGAAAGCTGACCCTAGCTTCGCATCGAACATTCGTTCGGAAAAAGGCATATCGTGAGCCCATGGAGAAACGTGTCCAGGACTGGCGTGAGCGGAACCCGTACGGTGTGGGCTACTCCGGTGAGCGCGTCGTTGCGCTAAAGAAGGTCTGCTCCTGCTGCAGGGCCGATTTTCGCTGGGAGGGGCCGGAGAGCCTGCGGACTTTGGATCAGCGGTGCGATTCCTGTGCGCACCACTCGCGTGATGCCGCTGAGCTGGCCGTCCTGCGCGACCATGACACGCAGCTGCCCAAGCAGCTCGAGAAGGCGCGGGAGATGGCCAAGGCAGCCCGGGTGGAACTGGAGGAACGCAAGCGGATGGACTCCCAGCGACGGCGACAGATCGCCTCCGCCTTGCAGTCGCGCGACGACTGGAAAGAGGTCGTCGACGCCATCAGAGACGTCCACCCTCCAGGGGAGCGCGAACACGAGTGCGGCTGCGGGCGAAAGGGCTGCGACGTCGGGCCCACGATCGCCGGAGTCCGGCGCGACCAGCGTGCGCGTGAACTGGGCAGCATCGATGAACACGACAACTTCGATGAATGGCTGGCCCGTGAATCCACCTATCGCCAACGCCGTGATGGGATGCTCCAGCCTCCCCGGTCCGCCGGCTGACGGGCGCGCGCTGGGCGCACGCCGCCCATGAGATCGCGGCAAGACCTGAGCCCTGAGACCAAACTGATCCGTACTGGGTTTGGTTCCGATTCTCTTGGGAGGATGGACCTTGCCCCGTCAGTTCTCTCCGGACTTCCGGCAGTGCGCGCTCAGGATGCTGGAGGAGGCGATTCCTGAGCATGACACCGAGTACGCCGCGATCCGGCACGTCGGGTCGAAGTTGGGTGTCGGTCCGGAGACGTTGCGGAAGTGGCGGCGACGTGCCGAGATCGACGCAGGGACCCGTCCTGGTGTGACCAGCGACGAGCTTGCCGAGGTCAAGCCGGCTGACCTGGTGCAGCGACGCTTCGTCGCCGACGGGCCACGGCGGCTGTGGGTCGCCGTCGTGACCTATGTGTCGACCTCGTCGGGGTTCGCCTACGTCGCGTTCGTCACCGAGGTGTACAGCCGCCGCATCGTGGGCTGGAACGTGGCCGCGACCCTGAAGGGCCGACATACTGCCGCTCTAGGTGTGCCAACGTCCCGGCCCAGCACGCGATTCAGACCGCGCTCGGCCTAGCGCGTGGTAACCAGAGGCGTTCGCACGACAGCCTCGGCATGATACCCCGGTGGGGTTCGAAAACGCCCACTGCGCGCCCTCAACCGAGAGCCGCAACCCGCATTGGAACGGCACAAAGCCTGCGGCCCTTCACACTGACGACTTCGGCGTCGTGTCCCCTGGGCCTGGGTGCTGCGCTGTGGGCGACGTCCCGCTCGGGGGTGATCCTCGGCGTAGGGCTCGGGACCCTTCAGATGGCCGCCTATCTGGCCTCCGGTTCGGGCGCGCGACGGCGTGGTGGGCGCTGGCCGCGGCCGTGCTCATGCTTGTGCCGTCCCCGTTCGGAATCGTGGGAATGGCGTTCTCCCTGGCGTCGCTGGTTCCCTGGGTGGTGCTTTGCGTCCTCGCCGGAATCCGCCTGCTCCGTGGGGATGGTCCGGATCCGCAAGCGCCGGACGGACCCATGCGCAACCCGACCTCGGCGCGACAACCATGAGCTCGCGACCGTCCCCGCCGGCGCTCCTGATCGAGCCCGCCGCCGAACCTCGCGGCGGGGTGCTGGTGATCCACTCGTGGTGGGGTCTGACCCCGTCGTTCCTCGCGTACGCCCGAGCGCTCGCCGCCGCCGGATTCCGGGTGGCTCTGCCGGACCTGTTCGACGGCGAGACCGCCGCGACCGAGGCCCAGGCGAAGCAACTGCGGTCGAAGCCGCGGCGCCGTCCCCACTATCGGGCCCTCGGGGCGGCGCTGACCCAGCTCACGGAGCCGACACTCCCGCTGGCCGTGGTCGGTTTCTCAATGGGCGGCCACTGGGCGGTCTGGCTGTCCCAACGGGACTATGGCCTTCGCGCCGCCGTCCTCTATTACGCCGCCCGCGCCGGCACGTTCCGGTCCGACGTCGACTACCAGGCGCACTTCGCTGACGGGGATCCCTGGGTCTCGACCTCAGCACGGGCACGAATGGAGACGGCTCTTCGCCGCGCGGGGTCTGCGTACACGCCGCACGACTATCCCGGGACGGCCCACTGGTTCGCGGAGTCGGATCGCGTCGAGTACGCCAAGGACCCAGCCGAGCTCGCGCTGACCCGTGACCTGGAGTTCCTGCAATCCGCCCTGGGAGCACGAGATCTCGGCGGGTAGTCTTGGGGACCCACCGCACCGCTGCGAAGGAGCATCATGGCTGACCCGACCCCGGGGGAACCCGTCACGTACGATTCCACGCTCCCCAGCGAGGACCGCATCGATTCACTCCTTCTCGACTACACCCAGGACCGGACCATCGGGCTGATCGACATCGACGGAGAACCGGATCGCCAATTCGATATGGCGCTCCTCGACATCAACGGGGACGGCCAAGTGGAAGTCTGGGTCCACCGGACCGGCGATGGCTACGACGTGAAATTCGACACCGACGGCGATGGTGTGCCCGACACCTCGGAGTCCTGGACGCGTCCTCAACTCTGCAAGGCGCTGCCGCACCTGGTGGATCTCCTGGACCTTCGCTGGACACCGGAGGAGTCGGACTGAGCCCTCCCTGTACGCGGGCTCAGTCCTGATCGGGTGACGTGTCAGACCTGGGCCGTAGCCATGGAGCAACGCCAGTCAACGGGCATGTCCGTGGCCAAGGCGTTCAACACGACGCGCGAAAGGTCATCGCCCAGGATGTCGTCCGCGACGGGATAGAGAACGTTGTCCTCGGTGAGGTTGTGGGCGTCCAGCGCCTGCCGGAGGGCGGTGAAGAGCGTCAGCGCGAGCTCGGGGTCGGGCTCGTCGGCTTCCAGGAGGCTCTCCAGTTCGTTCACGTGATCCCAGATCTCTCCGTGCTGGCGGAGCATGACCGTGACCGGCCCGGGATTGCTGTGGGCCAGGGGCGGGAAGACGAACTCCTCCTCGACCCAGAAGTGGTGACGCAGTCGCTGGATCGCGTCTTCCAGGGGGAAGCGGGCGAATCTGCCCGCACGGGCCGCCTCGGCGAAAGCGTTGAAACTGTCGTCGATGAAGTAGTGGTCGTGTGCCATTCGCTTGCCGGCGGTAGTCATCTCAAACCCCCTCTTTTGGGTATTCCATTGTACGAAAGAGGGCGCTCTTTGGTTGGGATTCGGGGCCGGTGTGACCATCTCCACACCGCTCTTGGACCGCCGAAGCCGGAGACGTGGACGACGACATGGTCGCCCAGGCCTCGGAGGTGCTCTCCGCGTCTGATGTCAGCCGGTGGCTCGGGGAGGATCGGCTTTGAACGCGCGGAGGACACACAACTCAGCCCGGCCACCCCGGCCAGACGGTCATCGGCCCGCCCCATTCGAGGCACAGCCGAGCGGCCTCCTCGAGTGCGTCAGCGGCCATCCGGCGCGATTCGTCCTGGGTCGCGGCAGCCAGCCAGGCGCCGGCGAAGGGGGCGAACGCCGACTCCATGCGCCACAGCAGTTCGGCGGCCGTGTTGCGATCGGTGGGCTGGACGGGGAGCGCGTACGCCGCCTCGGCGGCCGGTGCGGTCTGCCCCCGGTCGCGCAGCAGCCTGGTGATCCGGTCGCGCAGGTCTCGCCAGTGCACCAACAGGTCGTAGGCAGTCTGTGATTCCGGCCGCCGGAACCACGGGATGGCGACCTGGTAGCCATAGACCAGCGCGTGCACCTGGCGCAGAGCCTGCTGCTCGGCCTCCGCATCGCTCCACGGTTCGAGCGCGCGCACGGGTACGACCAGGGGATCAGGGCGAGGTGCGTCCTTCACGAGCGCCGCCTGGGCCGAGCGGGCGTACGCCGCCAGCGATCCCCACAGGAGCGCCATCTGGCCGCGGCTGCCCCGCGCACTGGCGCGATAGTCGACGAGCGCGGCTTCGAGCCGGCGGGTGAGCTCCCCGATGGCGGCATCCTTGGCACCGGCGGCGAGGGTCGCCGAGCTGGTGGGCTCCGGTCGCGGGGTGAAGCGAGGGCCGGGGGTGGGCGGGGCTGTCGGCCGCTCGGCGGGATGCGGGGCGAGGAGCGCCGTGAGGTGTACGCCGTGGTCGCGGCTCATCCACCCCAGCGCGGCCCGCTGTCCGGGTCCGAGTCGCAGCCGATCGGCCGCAACTCCGGCCTGCTCGCTGAGCGCCACCAGATCCGACTCATGGCGCAGGGCAGCCTCGAGCCCGGGCACATCGGGGACCGGTGTCGGGGTTGGCCGGGCCGGGGGAGCGGTGGGCCCGCCGGTGATGCGCGGATCGTTGATCTGACACCCGGTGACCCCCAGCGCGAGGGCCCCGGCAAGGGTCAGGAAGCCGCGGCGGGGGAGGTCGATCACTCGCCGAAACTATCGCACGGGCGGACCTTGTGAACCCGGGTATGCTTTCTCGACACCCGGTGCAGAACTCCGGCAATCGGGACAACTGAAGTGACAACAGGATCGTCGAATCGCATGGAGGTGCGGAGCGTGAAAGACAGCCAACTGACTTCCCTGCTGAACCCGGTGCTCGCCCAGTTCGGGCTCGAGCTCGAATCCCTCGATTCGGTGCCCGCCGGCAGACGCCGCCTCCTGCGCCTCATCGTCGACGGCGACGGGCCCAAGGGCCACGGGCCGACCCTCGACGAGATCGCCGAGGCCACCCGCGCCATCTCCGACACCCTCGACGAGACCGACCTGCTCGGCGAGCAGGCCTACACCCTCGAGGTCTCCTCGCGCGGCACCTCCCGTCCCCTCACCGATCCCAAACACTGGCGCCGCAATGCCGGGCGCCTCGTGAAGGTCCAGTTGACCGACGGCTCCGAGATCACCGGGCGCATCATCGCCAGCGACGAGGCCGGCGCCACCCTCAGCATCGTGACCGATCCCAAGCGCGGGACCACCGCCGAGCGCGACCTGTCGTACTCGGACGTGACGAAAGCCCTGATCCAGGTCGAACTCAACCGCAAGACCGACGAGAACGACGAGTCGGGTGAAGAAGAAGAAGGAGACGAAGCCTGATGGATATCGACATGGCCGTCCTGCGCACGATCGAGAAAGACAAGGAGATCCCGCTGGATGTCCTTGTCACCGCGCTGGAGGAAGCTCTCCTCAACGCCTATGACAAGACCGAACACCCCGTGCGCGGTGCCCGCGTCGAGCTGGATCGCCGCACCGGCCGGGTCCAGGTGATCGCACCGGAACGCGATGAGGAGGGCAATGTCATCGGCGAATACGACGACACGCCCGCCGACTTCGGCCGGGTTGCCGCCTCCACTGCTCGTCAGGTCATTTTCCAGCGGCTTCGTGATGCGCAGGACGAACAGAAGTATGGCCACTTCGCGGCTGCGGAGGGCGACATCGTCGCGGGAGTGATCCAGCAGGATCGCGACTCCCGCACGGTCCGGGTCGATCTGGGGACGCTCGAGGCGATCATGCCGCAGGCAGAACAGGTGCCGGGTGAGGTCTACAGCCACGGCAAGCGGATCCGGGTCTATATCGTCTCGGTCCGCAAGGAACTTCGCGGTCCCCAGGTGGTCGTCTCCCGCACCCATCCGGGCCTGGTCGAGAAACTCTTCCGTCTTGAGGTGCCCGAAATCGAGGAGGGTGTCGTCGAGATCAAGGCGGTGGCGCGCGAGGCCGGCCACCGCACCAAGATCGCGGTCGTCTCCCACAACCCCGATGTGTCGGCCAAGGGTGCGTGCATCGGTCCGATGGGTCAGCGCGTCCGCGCCGTGATGCACGAGCTCAACGAGGAAAAGATCGACATCATCGACTGGTCGGAGGACCCGAGGCGGTTCGTCGGCCAGGCGCTGTCACCGGCCAAGGTGTCGAAGGTGACCGTGGTGGACGAACAGGCCCGCGCCGCGCGCGTGGTCGTGCCCGACTATCAGCTGTCCCTGGCTATCGGCCGCGAGGGCCAGAACGCGCGGTTGGCCGCGCGCCTCACCGGCTGGCGCATCGACATCCGTCCGGACACCGAGCAGGCCTGAACCAGTTCTGCGCCGGGGCCTCAGCCCCAGCGCAGGACCCCGGGTGCGAGTACGCCCAGACCCGCCACCAGAGCGCCGATCGTGAGAACGCCGAAGAGGAGGGTCCAGATCGCGGAGGGTACGCCGGTCAGCCGCGCCAACTGGGCCGGATCGCTGGTGCGGGAGCGCTGCCGCGCGAGTTCGAGGACCGGCCGCGGAGCGGCCAACAACAGCACCCAGGTGAGGAAATAGGCGACCCACGCCTGCTGGACCGGATCGAGATACCACGCGGTGAGCCCCACCGCGGCAGCGCCGATCACGATGACGAGCAGCCCGAACAGATTGCGGATCATCACCAGCATCCCGGCCAGCACGACGACGACCAGCGCGATCACCAGCACGGCCCGGCCGGAGGCGAGCAGCACGGCCGCCCCCAGACCCAGGAGCGCGGGTGCCGGATAGCCGGCCAGAAGCGTGGCCACCATGCCCGGGCCGCGCGGTCGACCCCGGGAGACCGTGAGGCCCGAGGTGTCCGAATGCAATCGGATCCCGGTCAGCCGGCGGCCGACGAGCAGCGCGACGATGGCGTGACCGGCCTCGTGCGCCACTGTCACCAGCATCCGCGTTACCGGCCAACCAAGGATCACGGCCGCCAGCGCCACCACCCCGAGCACCGCAACCACGCGGGGTTCGGGGACGGGTTGGACTCCGAGCACCCGCTCGGCCAGCGCTGCCCAGGAAAAGTTCACTGCGCAACCTTAGGTGCGACGCCCCCGGAAGGGGCGTACCGTTTCGCATCGGGTCGGAAGGACCGGCTGGCTGGTTCGACAGGCGATCGGGATGAAACGGACGAATCCGGCACGGATGGTCCCTGTGGCCTTCGCCCTGGCCATTGCGGTGGGCGCTGTCGTCCTGTGGCTCCCCATCTCCCATGCCCCCGGGCAGTCCACCTCATTCCTTGATGCGCTGTTCACCGCCGTCTCGGCCACCTGTGTGACCGGTCTCACGACCCTTGACACCGCCACCCACTGGTCGACCTTCGGCAAGGTGGTCATTCTCGTGTTGATCCAGATCGGTGGCTTCGGATTGATGACGCTGGCCACGATGGTTGCGGTCCTGCTCGGTCGGAGGATGAAGATCTCCATGATCAAGGGCGCCCAGAGCGAGAGCCAGGCGAAGCTGGGAGACGTACGCCGCCTGCCGAAGCGGATCGCCATCGCGATGCTGTCGGCCGAGTCCGTGATCGCCCTCATCCTTACCCTGCGTTTCCGGGCCGCCTATGACTCGGACTGGGGCAGTGCGGTGTGGCATGGGGTCTTCCATGCCGTTTCGGCCTTCAACAACGCGGGTTTCGCGCTCTATTCGAACAACCTGATCGGCTTCGTCGACGATGCATGGATCATCTTTCCCCTCAGCGCCGCGGTGGTCGCGGGCGGCCTGGGCTTTCCGGTCTATTTCGAGTTGCTTCGCGGGCGTACGCTCCTGCGGCCCCACCTCTGGTCGGTGCATGCCCGGCTGACCGTGGCCGGAACGCTGATCCTGCTCGTGCTCGGGTTCTTCGCGTTTGCGATCGTCGAGTGGCGCAATCACCTCACGATCGGGCCGCTGGATGTGTGGGGCAAGATCGTGGCCTCGGTCGGTGGCAGCGTGTTCCCGCGCACCGCCGGCTTCAACGCCGTTGATTACGGGGCCGTACGCCCCGAAACCCTCCTGGTCCACTATGGGCTGATGTTCATCGGCGGCGGATCCGCCGGCACCGCCGGTGGCATCAAGGTGGGCACGTTCTTCCTGCTCGCCTATGTGATCTGGTCCGAGGTCACGGGTCAGGACGAGGTCCGGGTCGGACACCGCAGGGTCGGCGCCCAGACAATCCGGCAGGCGCTCACGGTCGTGCTGTTGGCGATCGGCCTGATTGCCCTCAGCACCTACATCATCCTGAGCGCCACGCATTTCCGCCTGGACGTGGTGCTCTTCGAGTGCATCTCCGCTTTCGCCACAGTGGGTCTGAGCGCCAATCTGACTCCGCTGATGCCGCCCATCGGCAAGATCGTGCTCATGGTCCTGATGTTCTGTGGCCGGGTCGGACCGATCACCGTGGTGGCTGCCATGACAGTGCGGACCCGGACCTACAAGCATCATCTGCCCGAGGAACGCCCGCTCGTGGGCTGACCGATTCATCGACTGCCAGGAAGAAGGACGACCGTGTTCGGTGCGAAGAAGCGTGATCTGCCCGATGGAACCGTGCTGGTGATCGGCCTCGGGCGATTCGGGTACGCCGCAGCGAGCACGCTGCTGAGGATGGGCATCGATGTGCTGGCGGTCGATGAGCGCGAGGTCATGGTGCAGCGCTATGCCAGCGAGATCACCCACATCGTGCAGCTCGACTCCACCGACCCCGACGCTCTGGAACAGATCGGCGTACGCGACTTCGACCGGGCGATCGTGGCGATCGGCTCCGACATCGAGGCGTCGATCATGACCGTGCTCGGACTCTCGGAGGCCGGCGTCTCCAATATCTGGGCGAAGGCCACCACCACCCGACACGGACAGATTCTCGAACGCGTGGGCGCGACCAAGGTCATCTATCCCGAGCGGAGCATGGGCCGGCGCGTCGCCCACATGGTCGCCGGCAACATGAACGACTTCATCGAATTCGACGACGGCTTCTCCATCGCCCGTGCCATCGCCCCCGAGTTCACCTGGAACAAGACCCTCGCCGACAGCGTGGTCCGCAGCCGCTATGACGTGACGATCGTGGGAGTCAAACGCCCCGGGCACGATCTTGACTACGGGCGCGCCGACACGGTCGTCCATCAGGGTGACGAACTGCTGGTCGCCGGCGGCACCGCCCACGTCGAGAAGTTCTGCCTGCTGCGCTGAGTGAGCGGGCCGCCCGATCCAGGGGGATGGGTCGGGCGGCCCACGGCCCGGTCCGGCAGGATCAGCGCGGTCCACCGCCCATGCCGATGACACCCGCCTCCGCGGCCTTGAGCACCGCATCGGCCTCGGCCCGGGTCAGCTTGCCGTCCGTCACCGCCTGATCGAGGCGGGTCGTGAACTGCGCCTTGTGGTCGGCTTCATGGCTCGCGCGGATCTCCTCCAGCATTGTGGTGACCTTCGCCTGATCGACGCCGAGCTTCTCGGCCAGCTGAGCGGCCAGGTCGCCTTCCCGGTCACCCATCCCACCGCGGTGGCCACGCATGCCCTGACCCATCTGGTCCTGACTCATCTGGCCCGTATCGGTGGAGGCAGTGGCGGACGGAGTGCTGGTTCCGGTGGTGGGCTCGGCGAACGCGAGTCCGGCTGCGCCCAGTCCCAGTCCGCTCACGGCCACCGTGGTGAGGACGATTCCGGCAACGCGCTTCTTCATAGTGTCTCCTTGTTCATCGGACCCCGTTCCTGTGGGGGTGCTTCGAGAACAAGTCAGCCAGCTCAACCTGTCGGAGTAGTTCGCAGCGGCTGTGGGGAGCCTGTGCATCCTGGCGGAACCAACGTGCCACAAGGGGCCGCAAGCCACTAGCGTCTGGGCTGTGAGCCCTGAACGCACGTGTGTCGGCTGCCGCACGACCGCCCCGCAGGATGACCTCGTCCGGCTCGCCCTGGACCTCTCGGGTCTCGTTGTGGTCATCGACGAGCAGAGGCGTACGCCCGGGCGCGGAGCCTATGTGCATCGGGACCCCCGGTGCATCACCCAGGCTGTCAAACGCCATGCGGCCCAGCGGGCTCTGCGGGCACCCCGCGCCGATGTCTCCGCCCTGTCCGCACTGGGGGACGCACTGTCCGCCCGCGGGTCCGCTTTGTGCGAAAAGGGGTCCGGGGGCGTAGAATGACCGACGCGCTCCCGGCGTTCATGCCCGGGGGAGTTGACCAGCGCCCTCCCGTTCCGGGGAAGGGCACAGATCAGAAGGTGGGCTAACGCTCATGACCACTCGATGAGTACGCACCAATGAGCATGTTCGACAACTAGCTGGTCCGCTTTTATCGACGCGGGCCTGAAGGAGAGTAGTGGCCAAGGTCCGTGTCTACGAGCTCGCAAAGGAGCTCGGACTCGAAAGCAAGCAAGTTCTCAAAACCCTGAACGACATGGGTGAATTCGTTCGCTCCGCCTCGTCGACCATCGAGGCCCCCGTCGTTCGTCGCCTCCGTGACCGACTTGAGTCCGGTGGCTCGGCCGAGCCCGCAGCGAGCAAGGCCGCCCCAAGCCCCGCACCTGCACCTGCCGCCAAGCCCGGCGCGCCGCGTCGCCCTGGCGTACCCGGGCCGCGCCCGCCGGCAGCACCCGCAGCCGGCGCGCCGACCGCCGCGCCAGGGGCACCCACCCCGCGCACTCCGGCTCCGCCCAAGCCGGCCACGCCCGGTCCGCGGCCGACGCCGCGGGTGCCGAAGGCAGCCGGCCAGCCGGCACAGACTCGCCCCGCCGAGGAACGGCGTACGCCCGCTCCGCGACCCGGCGGCGGTGCCCAGACGCCCCGTCCGCCCGCGCCTCGTCCCGAGAGCCAGCCGCGTCCGGCGGCGCCCCGTGGTCCGGAAACCCCGCGGCCCGCGCCCGAACGGCCCGCTGCCTCGGCTCCCCGGCCCGGTGCTCCGCGCCCGCCGATGCCCGGCCCTCGCGCGCCGCAGGCTCCGCGTCCGGGTTCCACCGGTGGCCTGCCGGGTGCACCCCGGCCGCGTCCCGGCACTCCGCGTCCCGGCAACAATCCTTTTGCGTCGTCCCAGGGCATGGGCACGCAGCGACGTCGGCCCGAGGGGCGTTCCGACGCCCGTCCGGGTGAGGCTCGGCCGGGCGGTCCGCGCCCCCAGGGCGCACGGCCCGATGGCCCGCGTCCCGGCGGTCCGCGTCCGGGCGGTGGCGGCGGCGTGCCCGGCATGCCGCGTCCCAATCCCGCGATGATGCCCAAGCAGAGCACGCTCGGGGGCGCAGCTCCCGGCGGCCGTGGCGGTCGTCCCGGTGGTCCCGGCCGTGGCCGACCCGGGGGAGGCCCCGGTCGTGGTGGTCCCGGCGGTGGCATGGGCCCTGGCGGCCCCGGTGGCGGTCCGCCCGCCGGCGGTCGCGGTCGTGGTGGCCGTGGTGGCACGGGCACGCAGGGTGCCTTCGGCCGCGGTGGCCAGCAGCGCCGTGGGCGCAAGTCGAAGAAGCAGCGTCGTCAAGAGTTCGATCAGATGGAGGCGCCGTCGATCGGTGGTGTGCGCATCCGACAGGGTGACGGTGCGACCGTTCGCCTCCGCCGTGGTGCGTCGCTGACCGACCTCGCCGAGAAGATCAACGTCGACGCCGCCCAGCTCGTGCAGGTGCTGTTCAGCCTGGGCGAGATGGTGACGGCCACCCAGTCGGTGAACGACGACACGCTGCAGCTGCTGGGTGCAGAGCTCAACTACAAGATCCAGGTCGTCTCGCCCGAGGACGAGGATCGCGAACTGCTCGAGCGGTTCGACCTCGAGTTCGGTGAGGACGAGGGCGACGAGGATGACCTCGAGGCCCGTCCTGCGGTGGTCACCGTCATGGGTCACGTCGACCATGGCAAGACCAAGCTGCTCGACGCGATCCGGCGCTCCAACGTCGTCGCGGGTGAGGCCGGTGGCATCACCCAGACGATCGGCGCCTATCAGGTGAGCACCGAGGTCGACGAGGTCGAACGTCGGATCACCTTCATCGACACCCCGGGCCACGAGGCGTTCACCGCCATGCGTGCCCGTGGTGCCAAGTCGACCGATATCGCCATCCTGGTGGTCGCGGCCGATGACGGTGTGATGCCCCAGACGATCGAGGCGCTCAACCATGCGCTTGCGGCCGATGTGCCGGTCGTGGTCGCGGTCAACAAGATCGACAAGGAAACGGCCGACCCGGCCAAGGTCCGCGGTCAGCTCACCGAATACGGCCTGATCCCCGAGGAGTACGGCGGCGAAACCATGTTCGTCGACGTCTCCGCAGTCTCGCGGCAGGGTCTCGACGAGTTGCTCGAAGCGGTCGTCCTCACGGCCGATGCGGCGCTGGACCTGCGGGCCAACCCGACGATGGACGCCCAGGGCGTTGCCATCGAAGCCCACCTCGACAAGGGCCGTGGCCCTGTCGCCACGGTGCTGGTCCAGCGTGGCACGCTCAAGGTCGGCGACTCCATCGTCGCCGGTCCGGCCCACGGTCGCGTGCGTGCCCTGGTCAACGACATCGGTGAGAACGTGCCGGAGGCTCCGCCGTCGATGCCGGTCCAGGTCCTCGGCCTGACCTCGGTGCCGGGCGCGGGTGACTCCTTCCTGGTGGTGGCCGATGACCGCACGGCTCGTCAGATCGCCGATCAGCGGGAGGCCCGCAAGCGGGCCGCGGCCCAGGCCGCGGGTGCTCGTCGCAAGACTCTCGACCAGCTCTTCGAGCAGCTCGAGAAGGGCGAGACCCAGGAACTGCTGCTCATCCTCAAGGGCGATTCGGCCGGTTCGGTCGAAGCCCTCGAAGAGGCGCTGTCGAAGATCGATGTGGGCGACGAGGTGTCGCTGCGCGTCATCGACCGCGGTGTCGGTGCGATCACCGAGACCAACGTGTCGCTGGCCGCTGCCTCCGGCGCGGTCATCATCGGCTACAACGTCCGGGCGCAGGGCAAGGCGACCGAGCAGGCCGACCGCGAGAACGTCGATGTCCGTTACTACTCGGTCATCTATGCCGCGATCGACGAGATCGAGGCCGCGCTCAAGGGCATGCTCAAGCCGATCTATGAGGAGGCCCAGCTGGGCCAGGCGGAGATCCGCGAGATCTTCAAGTCCTCGAAGGCCGGCACCATCGCGGGTTGTATGGTCCTCAGCGGCATCATGCGACGCAATGCCAAGGCGCGACTGTTGCGCGATGGCGTCGTGGTCGCCGAGACCGACATCAACTCGCTGCGGCGTGAGAAGGACGATGCGACCGAGGTGCGCGAGGGTTATGAGTGCGGTATCACGCTCACGAACTACTCCGATCTCCATATCGGTGACATCATCGAAACCTTCGAAATGCGGGAGAAGCCCCGCACCTGACCCGGTCATCCGGGGCAGGTCGAACAGCATTGACCGCGGCGGGCGGGTCCTCAGGACCCACCCGCCGCGGCCTGCCACCACCATCGACACCGAAGGGACTGCCATGAGCAACCCCCGTGCGCGCAAGCTCGCAGACCAGATCAAGGTGATCGTCGCCCAGATGTTGGAGCGGCGCATCAAGGACCCCCGCCTGGGGTTCGTCACGATCACCGACGTGCGCCTCACCGGTGACTCCCGTGAGGCCAGCATCTTCTATACGGTCCTCGGCGCCGACGCCGACTTCGCCTCCTCTGCGGCGGCACTCGAGTCGGCCAAGGGCCTCCTCCGCTCCACGATCGGCAAGCAACTGGGGCTGCGGTATGCACCGTCGCTCACGTTCGTGCTGGATGCCATCCCGGAGAACGCCCGCCACATCGAGGACCTCCTCGCACAGACGCGTGATCACGACCGCGAATTGGCCGAGCAGGCGGCGGGCGCCCAATATGCCGGCGACGCCGACCCCTATCGGCATCCGGACGACGAGCACGAGGACCACGAAGCCGACGAGGTGGACGACCAGGATCCCGACGGCACTTCACGATGACCGCACCCGCGCCGGCCGGGCAGCCCCTGAGCGGCATCGCCGTGGTCGACAAGCCCGCGGGCTGGACATCACACCAGGTCGTCGGACGCTGCCGCCGGATCTTCGGCACTCGCAAGGTCGGTCACGCCGGCACACTCGACCCGATGGCGACGGGCATCCTGCTCGTCGGGATCAATCGGGCCACCCGACTCCTCGGTCACCTGATGCTCACCGAGAAGGAATACACGGCCACGATGCGTCTGGGCGTGGCCACCGTCACCGATGATGCCGAGGGGGAGACGACCGCAACCCCGGGCTGTGCCGGCGTACCCGAGAAAGAACTGGAGGCTGCCATAGCCACGTTCGTCGGCGATATCCTCCAGGTGCCGACGGCCGTGTCGGCCATCAAGGTGGACGGGCAGCGGGCGTACGCCCGGGTCCGGGCGGGCGAAGAGGTCGTGCTCAAGGCCCGGCCCATAACCGTGCACGAGATCACGTTGCTGGGGATGACCCCGGGCGACGTGGGCGGGGTGCCGGTCCTCGACTGCGACGTGCGCGTTCGCTGCTCGTCCGGGACCTATATCCGGGCGCTTGCCCGGGACCTCGGGGCACTGCTCGGCAGTGCTGGGCACCTCACGGCGCTGCGGCGTACGCGGGTCGGCCCGTTCGGGCTGGATCAGGCCCACCCGATCGCGAACGACACCACCGAACTGCCGGTCCTCGACCTGGCAGGTGTCGCGCGGGCCTGCTTCCCGGTCGTGGAGGTCGACGATGCGGCGGCGCGCGAGGTCGGCTATGGACGACCGCTGGCCGGGCTCGGCCTGGGCGGCATAACTGCTGTCCTGCACGATGACCGTTTTCTCGCGCTCTATCGGCCGGGCGACCGAGGCCGTGATGCGGTGGCGGAGGCGGTCTTCGTCTGAGCCGTCTGCGCCCTGAGCTCAGATGGGCATAGGTTTCCGGCATGGCGAACTCGATCATCGGAGAGAGCGAGGCGGTCCTCACCGCGGATTCTCCACGCTGGCAGCGCACAGCCCATCGGATTGTGAACGGGGCCGGCTTCCAGTGGCTGGTGGTGGCGGTGATCGTGTTCAATGCCGCGATCCTGGGCCTGCAGACCTACGATCAGCTGCCGGGCTCGGTTCACCGGCTCATCGAGCCCCTCGATGGCGTGTGTCTCGCCTTCTTCGTGGTGGAGATCCTGATCCGGATGGCCTCCTATCGCTTCAACCTGAAGCAGTTCTTCAAAGACCCCTGGAACATTTTCGACGTCGTCGTGATCACGCTCGGCTATCTGCCCTGGCTGCGCGCGAACCCCACCGCGCTGCGCATGGTCCGCCTGGCCCGGATCGCCCGACTCGCCCGCGTCATGCCCGACTTCCGGGTGCTCATGAACGGCCTCAGGATCGCCGCCCCGCCCGCGCTGAGCCTGCTCGCCCTCACGGCGCTGCTCTGCTACCTGTACGCCGTCGTCGGCTTCATGATGTTCGGTCGGGTCGCCCCGCAGTATTTCGGCAACCTCGGCGAGGGGATGCTCACTCTCTTCACCCTGCTCACGCTGGAAGGCTGGAACAGCGTGCTGTATGACTTGCGCGAGGTGTCCCCGTGGGCATTGCCCTATGTGATCTCGTTCCTGCTCATCGGCACCTACGTCGTGATCAACCTCGTCATCGGCATCGTGATCAACTCCCTCGAACGGGCCTATCAGGACCGGGACCGGCAAGAGGCCCACGATCCCGAACTCGCCGACACCATCAACGAACTGCAGGACGTGATGGCCCGGCTCGAGCGCAAGCTGGCCGACCTGGACGCCGAACGGCGGACCAGGGACAGCTGAGCAGTTCCTCGCAGCCAGCGAGATGCGATGTGCCAGCGATCAGGAGCATCGCTAGCATGTGTCCGCGACCAACAGGGAGGATCAAGGGTGAACCCAGCCAGCGTGGTGGTCATCGGAAACTTCGATGGCGTGCACAAGGGCCACCAGGAGGTGCTGCGGGTTGCGCGGAGCCTTGAGCCCGGCGCACGCCTCGTGGCGGTGACGTTCTGGCCACATCCCATGTCAGTCGTGCGCCCCGGCTCGGAGCCGCGGCTGCTCAGCGACCTCGACCAGCGCGTCGAACTGCTGCGCGCGGCCGGAGCTGATGTCGTCGAGGTGATCGCCTTCGACCGGGCCCTCATGTCGATGCAGCCGGAGGACTTCCTCGAGGCCTGCATCTCGCCCCTCAACCCGGTGCGCGTCGTCGTCGGTGAAAATTTCCGCTTCGGTCATCGCGCCAGCGGCAACGTCGACACGCTGCGAACCTATGGTGCCGGGCGCTTCGAGGTGACCGGGCTCGAGTTGCTGGTCAACGAACACAAGACCACCTCGTCCACCGAGATCCGTCGGCTGCTCGATGAGGGCATGGTTGCGGAGGCGGCCCATCACCTCGGGCGTCCGTTCCGCTTCGCCGGCACGGTCGTGATGGGCCACCAGCGCGGGCGCGAGTTCGGTTTTCCCACGGCCAACCTGCCCGTGCCGGCCGGCTTCGCGGTCCCGACGGCGGGCGTTTATGCGGGCTGGCTGACCCTGATGCATCAGGCTGACGCACCGGCTTGGCCGGCCGCGATCTCGGTCGGCACCAATCCGACGTTCGATGACGTGCCGGCTGTCGTCGTCGAGGCGCATGTGCTCGACCGTGACGACCTGGAGCTCTATGGCGTCGCAGTGGCAGTCGATTTCGTCGAGCGACTGCGGGGCAATGTGAAGTTCGACGGCATCCCCGCCCTCATCGACCAGATCGCCGCGGACGTGGTGCGCACCCGGCAGGTCCTTGGCCTCGGTGGGGGAGTCGAGCCGGCCGGCGGCTGAGGCTCAGCCCCAGCCGAGCAGGCGTACGCCCGCTGCCGCCAGCGCCCCGACCAGCACCACCACCAGATAGGGCGCGCGAACCGCACACGCGATGATCGCGGCGACCAGCGCCGCAATGCGGGCGTCCAGACGCAATGTCTGCCCCGAGGCGAAGGCGTTCATGGTGATGAGTGACGCCAGCAGACCCACCGTAAGGATCCCGGCGATCCGGCTGATCCGCGGTGATTCGAGCCGGGACGCGGGGATCAGGTAACCGGCACCTTTGGTGGCGAACGCGATCACGCAGGCCGCCAGGACCCAGAACCAGATCATGAGGTCTCCCGGTCCGTGTCGAAATCGGGTTCGAGACCCTCGTCCCGGGGTCCCTTGGCTCGCCAGCCGAGGATGCCGGCCACGGCGGCCGCGACAAGGATGGGCACGCCCGGCGGCAGGAGCGGGATGCACGCGGCTGTGACGACCGCACAGATGATGGCGATCGCGACCGGTTCGCGGTTGCGCAGCCGGGGCCAGAGCAGGCCGACGAAGGCCGCCACCGCTGCGCCGTCCAGACCCCACTGGCGGGGATCGCCGATCGCGTTGCCGGCCAGCGCGCCGACCAGAGTGAAGAGATTCCACAGCACGAACACACCGAGCCCGGCCGCCCAGAAGCCGCGACGGGGCTCGGTCGGTCCTTCCTGACCCATTGCCACCGCGGCCGACTCATCGATCGTGACGTGGGCAGCGACGAGGCGCCGCCAGCCACGAGGACGCAGCAGGGCATTCATCTGCATGCCATAGATGCCGTTGCGCAGGCCCAGCAGGGTGGCAGCGCCCAATGCGGCCGCGCCACCGCCGCCACCGGCGATCACGCCGATGAAGGCGAACTGGGATCCGCCGGTGAACATGAGCAGGCTGAGGGCCTGGGTCTGCCACACGTTGAGCCCGGCGGCCACCGACAGCGCCCCGAATGACACGCCATAGACCCCGACCGCGAGGGCGATCGACACCCCGGCCCGGACGGCGGGGGATTGGCGCAGGGGAGGGGAGGTCATGACACGTCCAGCAGGGTTCGGTGTGGCGTACAGTTGTTCGCTAGTCTGAACGGACACGATCGCGTTCGTCAAGCCGAACGCCTGGGAGGGTTGATCGAACATGTCATCGTTGCCACTCGACGCCATCGCCGCCAACCTGCAGCGGGAGCGCAGGCGGGTGGGTTGGTCGATGACCGAACTCGCGCGACGTGCGGGCGTGGCCAAATCGACTCTGTCGCAGTTGGAAGCGGCGTCCGGCAATCCGAGCCTCGAAACGCTCTGGGCGCTGGCCACGGCCCTCGAAGTGCCGTTCGCCCAGCTGCTCGGGCCTCAACCCCAGGGCGTCACCGTGATCCGCGCGGGTGACGGGCCCGGGGTCAGCACCGAGGCGGGCGGCTATGTGGCGACGCTGCTGTCGACATCGCCCCCCGGGGCCCGGCGCGACCTCTATCTCCTTGAGGCTGAACCCGGATTGCCTCGGACCGCATTTCCACATCCGGTCGGGACGGTCGAGCACGTGGTGCTCTGCAGCGGGAGCGCGCTGGTCGGCCCCACCGATTCTCCCGAGACCCTCGCGCCGGGCGATTTCATCACCTATGCCGGTGATGCCCCCCATGTCTTCGAAGCCCTTGAGCCCGGGACCCGCGCCGTGTTGATCAGCGAGCAGCGTTAGTTTCAGCCGGCAGCTGTGCCGTCGTGGGCTTGCATCAGCACGAGCCACCACATCGCGCGAGTACGCCCCGGCCGCGCGTCTGTGCCGTGCAGGGACTCGCACCACCGCAGACCTCCCTTGCTCCGGGGTGGTGTCACAGGACGCCCATTCAGCTTGCCCTCCGGCAGCCTAGGCGTACCAACCCCTGCCCAATCCGCCGAAAACGTGAAATCGCAGCAGCAACCCCGCCGTTCAGCGTCCGTTCCCGGCAGTCAGCGCTCCGTTCCCGCTTGGGCTTGCCCTGCCTCGGCCCGAAATCCATCCAGCTCGTCCTCGCCGACTCCGCCCCCGGTGCACGGGCCGCTGAAGACGCGAAGACAAGCTGTACGCGGTGGGGCGCAAGCTCAAGCGGCTCACGCAAGCTGAAGAGCCTCAGAGGAGCTGAATGCGCAAAGACTCCTCCTGGACACAAGGATCTTCGCCGACAGTGCCGACCCTCCGGAGGTCGTCGCGGGCAGGTGCCCGGTCGGAGTAGACTCGCCCCTTGTGGCAGTTGACTTCGGATCCTCTTTTGCTGACCTCGACCGGGCGATGACGTCCATCGAGGCGGTTATCGACCCCGACGCGAAGCGGGCGGAGATCGCCCAGCTCGAACAGGAGGTCGCCGCACCCGACCTGTGGGACGACCAGGAGAACGCCCAGCGCGTGACCTCCCGGCTGTCGCACCTGCAGTCCGAGCTCGCGCGGGTGACCGGCCTGCGCTCGCGTCTCGACGATCTGGCGGTGCTGGTCGAACTCGGCGAGGAGGAGGGCGACGCGGATTCCCTGGCCGAAGCGGACCGTGAGCTCGGCAAGCTCCGTGGCGACATCGAGGCGATGGAGGTCCGGACGCTGCTGTCGGGTGAATATGACGAGCGTGAGGCTGTGGTCACGATCCGCGCCGAGGCCGGTGGCGTCGACGCCTCCGACTTCGCCGAGAAGCTGATGCGGATGTATCTCAGGTGGGCCGAGCGTCATGGCTACGGCACCGAGGTCTATGACACCTCGTATGCCGAGGAGGCGGGCATCAAGTCCGCCACCTTCATGGTCAAGGCGCCGTTCGCCTATGGCACGTTGTCGGTCGAACAGGGTACGCACCGCCTCGTGCGCATCTCGCCGTTCGACAACCAGGGCCGCCGACAGACCTCGTTCGCGGGTGTCGATGTTCTTCCCGTGACCGAGGAGACCGACCACATCGATCTCCCCGAAGGCGACCTCCGCATCGACGTGTTCCGTTCGTCGGGTCCCGGCGGACAGTCGGTCAACACCACCGACTCCGCGGTCCGCATCACCCACCTGCCCACCGGCATCGTCGTGTCCTGCCAGAACGAGAAGTCCCAGCTGCAAAACAAGGCGGCAGCGCTGCGGGTGCTCCAGTCCCGGTTGCTCGAGAAGGCCCGGGCGGAGAGGGAAGCCGAGATGAACGCTCTCAAGGGCGGCGGCAGCGGGTCGTGGGGTGAGCAGATGCGCTCCTATGTCCTGCACCCCTATCAGATGGTCAAGGATCTGCGCACCGAGCACGAGACGGGCAATACCACCGCAGTGTTCGACGGTGAGATCGATGGCTTCATCGATGCCGGCATCCGCTGGCGCAAGCGCCAGGAACTCGCGGCCGACTGAGCCCGGACCGGAGGCGGGTCAACACACCCACGCGGACCGAAATACGCGGGAGTCGCGGAATCCTGCGCCTACACTCGCTCAAGGCCGTTCCCCTGCGCTGAAGTGCCGGGGCGTGCCCGCAGCGCGCAGCGTCCAGCGGACACGATCGTCTAGCCCGGCCCGACCACGCCAGTGATTCGATTCGAGAACGTCTCCAAGACCTACGACGGCCAGCGACGGGCCGCGCTGAAGAACGTCGACGTCGAGATCGACAAGGGGGAGTTTGTCTTCCTCGTCGGTGCCTCCGGCTCCGGCAAGTCGACCTTCATGCGGCTGATCCTTCGGGAATATCGCCCGACAACGGGCAAGGTGTGGGTGGCCGGGAAAGATCTGACCCGACTGCCCAACTGGAAGATCCCCGCCCTGCGCCGACAGATCGGGACCGTCTTCCAGGACTTCCGGCTCCTGCCCGGCAAGACCGTGAACCAGAACGTCGCCTTTGCGCTGCAGGTGATCGGCAAGCCCAACAGTTTCATCCGCAAGGCCGTGCCCGAGACCCTCGAGCTCGTCGGGCTCGGTAACAAGGGCGAGCGGCTGCCGGAGGAGCTGTCGGGCGGTGAGCAGCAGCGCGTGGCCATCGCTCGGGCGTTCGTCAATCGGCCCCAGATCCTGATCGCGGATGAGCCCACCGGCAACCTCGACCCGGCGACCAGCGTGGGCATCATGAAGCTGCTCGACCGGATCAATCGGGCTGATACGACCGTCGTGATGGCTACCCACGACTCGACCATCGTCGACCAGATGCGCAAGCGCGTGATCGAACTGGACGACGGTGAGGTCGTGCGTGACCAGAGCAAGGGGGTGTACGGCTACCAGTGATCGTGAACCGACTTCTCGCCGTCTCCCTTTCCCAGATCGAGCAGGACTGCTGACATGCGCCACACTCTTTCCGAAACCTTCAACGGCCTGCGCCGCAACCTGAGCATGACGGTCGCGGTGATCGTGACCATGTGGGTTTCGTTGTCCCTCTTCGGTGTCGGCCTGCTGGCGAACCAGCAGGTCGATCTCATGAAGGGGAACTGGTACGACAAGATCGAGATCTCGGTCTTCCTCTGCACCGCGGACACCCGTGGTGACAACTGCGACCCGGGCCAGGAAGTCACCCAGGCACAGAAGGACGAGATCGAGCAGACTCTGCGTACCAATCCGGAGGTCGCGGATGTCTTCCACGAGTCCAAGCAGCAGGCTTATGAGGAGTTCCGGAAGGCCTATGAGGGGAGTCCGATCCAGGACTCCCTGACGGTCGAACAGCTGCAGGAGTGGTTCCGGGTCAAGCTCAAGGACCCGGAGCAATATCAGGGCGTCGTGTCCGCCGTGAGCGGGTTGAAGGGCGTCCAGGCGGTCCAGGACCTCCACCAGGTGCTGGACAGTCTGTTCAGCTGGCTGGGGCTGCTGCAATGGGGCACGATCATCGCCTCAGGCCTGCTGCTGCTGGCCGCAGCGCTGCAGATCGGCAACACGATCCGGATGGCGGCGTTCGCCCGCCGCCGGGAGATAGGCATCATGCGGCTGGTGGGCGCGAGCAACCTCCATATCATGCTGCCCTTCCTGCTCGAGGCCCTCATCAGTGCGCTCATCGGCATTGCTCTCGCATGCGCCACACTGGCCGCAGCTGTTTACTTCCTCATCATCCAAAAGGCTGAAGTCTTGATCAAAGCTTCACCTTGGATTGGCTGGCCCCACGCGGGTCTGGCCATGCTCGGGGTTGCGATCGTCGGAATCCTCCTGTCCATAATGCCCACGCTGATTGCAACGAGGAAGTACTTGAAGGTGTAACCGAAAAGGGTGGTTCTTCCGCCCTCGATCGATGAATGGGGACTAGCTGTGCAACGGGACCTTCCCTCCGCCCTCACAGGCGGCCCGCGAAACAGCGAAGCGTCACACCGACGTCTCGCACACACACGACGACTACTGGCCCGCCTGACGGCCGGAGTGGCGACTCTCGCCCTCGGGCTCACGTTGGCGGTGCCGGCTTGGGCCGACGAACTCAACGATGAGCGCGATCGAATCTCCCAGGATCTGACCAGCGCCCAGGCGAAGGTCGACACCGATGTCAAGACTCTGGCCAACGCCAGCTCGGCTCTGGCCCAGTCCCAGGGCCGGCTCGAGGCGGCCAAGAAGAAGCTGGCCGAAACCCAGCGGCTGCTTGCCGTCGCCGAGCAGAAGGATCGCGACGCGGCCTCGCGCTGGGCCACGGCGCAGGACGACCTCGAGACGGCCCGAGCGGCTGTTGTCGAGGGGGAGCGCAATGTCGCAGCTCAGCGGCAGGAGGTCGGCTCGGTCGCCCGCACGCAATACCAGCAGCGATCCGGCATGGTCGGGATCGGCATGGTCGTGACGGGCAGCTCCACGGGCGACATCAACAACCGGATCCAGTGGTCGACGACCGTGTTCGACTCGACCCAGGCCGAGATGGACAAGCTCCAGGAACTGCAGCGGCAGCTCGTGGCAGCCCAGGACCGGCAGGCGAAGATCGAGAAGCAGATGGCCGCGGAGCGGGCCGATGCGGCCGCCAACCTGGTCACGCGGCAGCAGCTGACTCTCGCGGCCAGCGAGCAGCAGGCCAGCATTGCGGCTCTCGTCCAGAGCAACGCCTCGCTCGAGGCGGCCGCCGAGAAGCAGCTCGAGGCCAGCGAAAGCCAGGCCAAGGCCTTGGCGGGCGAACAGCGCGACGTCGAGTCTCGGATCGCTGATCGCATGGCACGCCAGCAGGCCGAGGACGCGCAGAACCGCGAACGGGACCGTCAGGCTCGTGAGGACGCCATGACGTCGCGTTCCCGTGCCGAGTCGGACGCGGCCCGGGCCAAGGCCGAAGCGGATGCTGCCGCGGAGCAGGCCCGCGCTCCCGAGTCGAACTCCGAACCGGCGCGCGAAGCTGCTCCGGCGCCCGCCGCGGCGGAGGCGACCAGCCCGTTCATCCCTCCCGTGCAGGGTCGGCTGACGTCGCGCTATGGCATGCGACTGCATCCGGTCCTGAAGGTCTGGAAACTGCATGACGGCACCGACTACGCCGCCGCGTGCGGTACGCCGATGCGTGCGGCTGCCGACGGCGTGGTGGCGGAGCGCTACTACAACGCCGGCTATGGCAACCGCCTGATGATCGATCACGGTCGCGTCAACGGCCAATATGTGACGACGGGCTACAACCACGCGACGCGTTACACCGTCAATGTGGGCCAGCGGGTCAAGAAGGGCGATGTCATCGGCTATGTCGGCACCACCGGCTATTCCACCGGCTGCCACCTGCACCTGATGACCTGGGTCGGCGGCAAGGTGGTCAACCCCCAGACCCTGTTCTGAGTCACTCTCGCAATCAGCAAAGAACGGCGCATTTCCTCCCCGGGCACAGCGGGGCAGGAAATGCGCCGTTCGTTTTGGACGACGCACGCTAGTCTTGGGCGTTCGCGAAAAGAGGAAGCAGGACATGGCCAAGGAAACCGGGCGCAAGATGGTGGCGCAGAACAAGAAGGCCCGGCACGACTATCACATCCACGACACCTATGAGGCGGGTCTGGTGCTCACCGGCACCGAGGTGAAGTCCCTGCGCCAGGGGCGGGCCTCACTGGTCGATGCGTTCGCGACGGTCGACGAGGGTGAGGTGTGGTTGCGGCAGGCGCACATCCCCGAATACAGCCATGGGACGTGGACCAATCACACCGCGCGTCGCACGCGCAAACTGCTGCTCAATCGCCGTGAGATCGACCGGATCGAGCGGGCGCTCCAAGATGCGGGATCGACGTTGATCCCGCTGACGCTCTATTTCAGCGACGGGTACGCCAAGGTCGAGATCGCGATCGCCACCGGCAAGAAGGAATACGACAAGCGCGAAACGCTGCGTCGCCGAGATGCCACGCGGGAAACCGAGCGGGCGCTCGCGGAGCGCCAGCGACGCCGCTGAGGTTTCCTCAGCAGCGCCGCGGACGCGCGGTCAGCAGAGGGTCACTGCACCGCGACGAGGTCGCAGACGAAGATCAGGGTCTCGCCGGGCGCGATCACGCCACCGGCACCGTGGTCGCCATAGGCGAGGTGGGGCGGAATGACCAGCTTGCGCCGGCCACCCACCTTCATGCCCTGGATGCCCTGATCCCAGCCGGCGATGACGCGCTGGGCGCCGAGCGGGAAGGCCAGGGGCGTGCCGCGGTTCCACGAGGAGTCGAACTCCTCGCCGCTGGAATAGGCAACACCCACATAGTGCACATGGACGGTCTGGCCGGGGCCGGCTTCGGGGCCGTCTCCAACGGTGATATCGGTGATCTCGAGCTCGGCCGGCGGCGGGCCCTCGGGGAAATCGACTTCAGGCTTGTTGTTCATGGTCACGGACTCTACTGGCGCAAAGTCCCGGTGGGCGGCCGGGTCTTTCAGGGGTCGGCCGGGGGATCGCCCGATTCGGGCGGGCGCCGGGATCGGAAAGAATGGGAGCCATGAGCAGCCAATTCCCGCATTACTCCGATTATGTGCCGACCGGAAGTTCCCTGCCCCCGCAGGCCCAGCCGGTACGCCAGGCCGCCAGCGCCCTGCATCCGAGCCTCGGCCTCGCCGTGACTCCTGAACAGCGCGATCGCGCCGAGCGCTATCTCGCCGAGGCGTACGCCGACGGTCGCCTCAACGAGTTCGAGTTCGACGCCCGCATGGACCAGGTGCTGGGTGCCCAGTCGCGTCGTGATCTCAACCAGGCGTTCTATGGCCTCGTCGATGTGCCGACCACGTCCCAGGCGCTGGGGCTGCACCCGGCGTACCACCCGACTCTGATTCCCCAGGGCGCCGACAGCAACACGGGCCGCGCCGGCGCGGCGATCGCCCATCTGTCGCCTTTCGTGAGCTGGATCTTCGGCCCGCTGTTCATGTTCGCGATCTCTTCGCGGGGCAGCTATGCGCGCCGGGAGGCTGCCAAGGCCTTCAACTTCCAGCTGATCGCCAGCACCGCGTTCCTTCTGGGTGGCATCGTCACCGGCATCACCGACGGTGCGACCGACTGGATGATGGGCCTGATCTGGGTTTCCTGGTTCGTGCTCACGCTGATCGGTGGCGTCAAGGCCGCCCAGGGCGAGAACTGGCAGAACCCGGTGCGCAAGGTTGTGCGCTGGGAAGTGCTCAAGGAGAAGTGACCCCGCACAGCGGCGCCCCGGGATTAATCGGAGGTCCCGGGGTGTTCTGCGGTAGCATGGATCTTCGGCCGGTTCGCCGGTCGCGTTTCTCGCCTCAGGGCGAGTGACAACTGAACAGGGGGGTGATCGGTTTCGACTTGGGGCGGTAGTCCTGAGAGAAGCGGGTCGAGGAGCCACAGTTATCTCGTTAACGCTCTGTGGAAACCAATAAGTGCCGACAACAAGCGCACTGACTTCGCTCTCGCTGCCTGAGCAGTGACCGAAGGGTCAGCCCGGATTTAGCCTTCGGTCCGGATCCTGGCCTCATCAAGAAGGCTTGCTCCGCCGCCTGTGTTCCAGGGGTGGCGGGGGACTTTACTGGAACTGGGCCCGGCTGCGACGTGTCAGTGCGAGTGCAGGGGCCGAGCAGACCGTCACACTGACTGCACCCGGAGAAGTCTCAGGTCATCCTTCGAGGACCGGGGTTCGATTCCCCGCACCTCCACGCTAGGCCCTGTCATATCGCTGTGACAGGGCCTTTTGCGTTGTCAGACGCAGTTTGGCCGAAAACCCGAGTTAGCCTGAATGAGCAGGTTTAGGCATAGAATAGCACCAAATCGGGACCCAGGTACCGCGGTACCTGAACCGCAAATGGACTGTTCGGGAGGAATCGAACCCTATGGCCGCTGCGCTTCCACGGGGCATCTCCGCTGTCACCCGTTCGCGGGCCGGCCGACAGTTAACGCTGTACCAAGTCCGCGTGACCTGGCAGGGCCGGCGTGAGCTCGTGGGCCGATTCGAGACGATGCAGGACGCCAAGGTTGCACTCCGGCTCGCCCAGGCCGACATCCTGCGCGGAACCTTCGTGCCGCCCAGGGTGACGCGCGCCGAGAAGCTGGCCGAGGTCAAGGCCGAGCAGGCCGAGCGGATGCAGGCGGCGTACACCGTCCGAGACCTGTCGGAGGACTGGCTCGACTATGTGCGCCGGATGGGCCGCAAGCAATCCACGATCTACACCTACGAACGCAAGCTAGAGGCCAGCGTCCTGCCGGAGCTCGGTGAGTTCCCGGTCGAGGCCGTCACCCCGCAGGTCGTGCAGGACTGGTATGACGCTCTCGATGCGAAGCACGGCAACGGGGTATCCCGCGGCGCATATATGGCGTTGGCCGGCATGTTCAACTACGCGACCGGCACGGCCAAGGGCCTGCCCCACGACTTCGTTCCGCTCGTGGCATCGAGCCCGTGCCGCGTGGTCGGCGCGACCAAGCACCGCCCGGTGAGGCCGGCCGAGGCCGAGGACGTCGTGTTGGAAGACGACCAGCTCGCCGCCCTGGTCAACGCCATGCCGGAGCAGGCCCGGCTCGCCGTGCTGCTCGGTGGCTGGATGGCGCTGCGCATCGGCGAAGTGCTCGGGCTGCAGCGCCGCGACTTCACCACCCACGACGAACGAACCTGGCTCAACGTGTCCCGGCAGTTGCAGAGCCGAGGGCAAGGCCTGCGGCTAGATACCCCGAAGACCGCGGCCGGTCGCCGGTCCCTGCCGGTCCTGACCCGGCTCGAGGACGCCCTGACTGACCACCTGGAGCACTTCGTTGCCGAGGCCGGGGACGCGCCGCTGTTCCCGAGGAAGGCGCGCGGTGACCTGGAGCTGCACCCGAACACCCTGCGCAAGTGGTTCGACGCCGCCATCAAGACAGCGAACAAGTCAGAGGCCAAGATCCCGGAGACGTTCGTCTTCCACGGCCTGCGGCATACCGCTCTCACGAGACTTGGGCGGGCCGGCGCGACGACCGAGGAACTGAAGCTGTGGGCCGGCCAGCGGGACGCCGAGACGGTGGCGCGATACCAGCACGCCACGCGGAAGCGGCTGCTGTCCCTGGCCGACAGGACCGAGAGCTGACGCAGGCACGCTGTCGCTCACCCGTGCTAGCGTGAGCACCACAACAGAAGAACCAGCAGCACTCCCACCGGCGCAGGTGGTTGCATGGCGCACGCTATGCAGTCCGCACGGGCGCAACCATCGATCCGGCAGGGGACGACCACAGTAGGCACGGGAGCGATTCCCGGCCGAAGAATGGCAAGGCCCGCACGGGACTCGCCGGATGGTCACGGGAATGGCGCGAGGCCCGAACCGAGCAGCACACGAACTCCAGATGAGTTTGTTTGTGCGCTCGGTTCTGTGTTTTCCGAAGGGGAAACCATCGTGGCCGACAAGCCCGCACCCAAAGCAGTTTCAATACACGACGCCGCGCACCTGGTCGGTGTGTCCTACTGGACGATTCGCCGGCGCGTCTCCGATGGCACGATCAAGGCCTTCCGCGTCGGGCGCTCGCTCCGCATCCCGGTAGCCGAGCTCGACAAGCTCATGCGCCGCAGCATCCCCACCGTGGGCGGTGCCGCATGAGCCAAGCAAAGAAAGATCGCCCCGGGCTGGCATCCGAGGCGATCCACAAAGCGACTGGCGAAGTCGGGTCTATCGTACTTCACCCCGCCGACGCCGACGCCCTGGCGATGGCCCAGGACGCGACCTGGCTGGTCACCGTGGAAGTCAACGGCGACCGCTCCCGACGCAATGCGTACTTCAGCCTGCGCGCCGCGCAGAGGGCCGCTCAGAGGGCGCGACTGCGGGGCCAGCGGGTCCGCGTGGTCATGTCCGAGCTGAAGCCGCTCTACGAGCTCGGAGGGCTCGCACAGCCGCTGCTGTGCCATGATGACCAGACAAGTGAAGCGGGCCCGCCCGGTGTTGGAAGCACCGAACGAGCCCTGACGCCTTCGACTTCGACAGCACCGAAGGAGGCGCTCGCATGAGCGTACCCAATTTTTCGCGCCCCAATTCCCCACGCGTAACGGCTCGATTCGTTCACGAGCTGCGCAACACGCGCATCCTGGTCGTGGTCTGCCCGTACTGCCGGAAGCCGCACCAGCACGGCTGGCCATGGTCCGATGGTGAGGGCGATCCCGGTCACCGGCTGGCGCACTGCAACAAGCGTCCCGGGGCCGGCTATTACATCGTTGCCGGTGATGCACGATGAGCGCCCGTCAGCGTCTGCTCGACGCCCTGGCCGCGGGAGGATTCCAGCCCAAGGGCTCCGCTTCCCGGTGCCCGGCGCACGACGACCGCAACGCGAGCCTGTCCATCGGCAACCGCGCCGATGGGAACGGGGTCGTGGTCAACTGCCACGCGGGCTGCTCGGCGAGCGAGATTGTGGCCGCGCTCGGATGGAAGCTGGCCGACCTCTACGACGAGCCGCGGACCGGTTCGGATCGGCCGCGTGTCGTTGCCGAGTACGACTACTGCGACGAGGCCGGAACGGTGCTGTTTCAGAAGGTCCGGCTGGAGCCCAAGTCATTCCGACAGCGGCACCTGGTGGGCCGTGAGTGGGTCTGGAATCTGAACGGCACGCGCCGCGTGCTGTATCGGTGGCCCGAGGTGCTGCGGTCCGAGGGACCGGTGTACCTGGCCGAGGGAGAGAAGGACGCCGACGCGCTGGCCCGTGCCGGGGTGACTGCGACGACCTGGACCGAGGGGGCGTGGAAACCCGACCAGCGGCCGAAGTGGCGCAGTGAATACACCGACGCTCTGACGGGCCGACACGTCGTCATCGTCCGCGACCGTGACGAGTCGGGCCGGCACACGGCCACCACGATTGCCGAGCTCGTGAAGGGGTCCGCGGCGTCGGTGCGGATCGTGGAGCCGGTCGAGGGGAAGGACGCGCACGACCACCTGTCGGCCGGGCGTACCGTCGCTGAGCTGAAAACCGTTGAGGCAGATCTGCCTCAACGGATCACGCCGAACGATGACGAGGACAAGCCCGAGAAGAAGTCAGCCGCGGCCGTGCTGGTCGACCTGGCGATGGAGCGCTACCGGCTCGGGGTGACCCAGGAGGGTGAACCGTTCGGGGTGGCCGAGGGTGGCCACGTCATTCGCCCGTTGCGCGGAGGAAAGGGCAGTTTGCGCGCCGAGCTGGCGGCTGCGTATCGCCGGGAGACTGGGCGGGTTGCGGCGCAGCAGGCTCTCGCCGACGCGCTCATGGCGCTTGAGGGTGAAGCCCATGACGCCGAGCCCGAGCCGGTCTATCTGCGGGTTGCCGAGCAGGACGGCGTGCTGTGGCTCGACTTGGGAGACGCCAGCCATCGAGTCGTGCGGATCGCCGGTGCCCGTTGGGAAGTCGTGACCGAGGGTGTGCCGGTGCTGTTCCGCAGGACCGCGCTCACCGGCGCGCTCCCGACGCCCGAGGCCGGGGACCTGGCCGAGCTGTGGCAACTGCTGAACGTGGCCGAGGACGGCCGGCCGCTCGTGCTTGCATGGCTGGTCGCTGCACTGGCCCTGACTGACCTACCGCACCCGATTCTCAACGTGAACGGGGAGCAGGGCACCGGCAAGAGCACCGCATCCCGGCTGCTGGTCGACCTGGTGGACCCGTCCCCGGTGGCGCTGCGCAAGCCCCCGCGGGACATGGACAGTTGGGTGACCGCGGCCGCCGGCTCATGGGTGGTCGGGCTCGACAACCTGTCGGCCATCCCGGACTGGTTGAGCGACACGCTGTGCCGAGCGGTGACCGGTGACGGGGACGTGCGCAGGCAGCTCTACACGGATGCCGGGTTGTCGGTGTTTTCGTTCCGGCGCGTGGTGCTGCTCAACGGCATCGACTTGGGCGGGTTGCGTGGCGACCTGGCCGAGCGGCTGCTGAACATCAACCTGGACACGATCCCCGAGGCCGAGCGCCGCACCGAGCGGGATATGCAGGACGCGTGGGCTGCTGCCCGGCCGCGGCTGTTCGGCGCGCTGCTCGCCGAGGTTGGCAGGGTGAAAGCGGCGCTTCCCTCTGTCCGTCTTGAAACGAAACCACGGATGGCCGACTTTGCCGCGGTGCTGCACGCCCTGGATGAGCGCCACGGCACCGAGGGATTGAAGCGGTACCTGGAGCAGACCAAGACATTGGCCGCCGACAGCCTGACCGCGGACCCGTTCATCGCGCAGATGGTGGCCCAGCTCAAGGAACCGTTCGCCGGGACCGCGGCCGAGCTACGCGCCTTGGTCGTTCCTGCCGAGGACCGGCCGCCGAAGGGCTGGCCCGGCAATGCCCGAGCCGTCACCGGACTGTTGAAGCGCCACGCACCGGCGCTGCGCAAGCTCGGATGGCAGGTCGAGGACTTGGGCAACCGCAACGAGGCCGGAGTCACGCGCTGGTCTATTCGTCCTGAGATTGCCGGTAATCCATCCCCGTCTAACCCGTTTGCCGGTGAAAGCGCCGCCCAGGGCGGGGAAACGGGGGACACGGGGAACGAATACGAGCAATCTCAGGACGACAAGACCTGTCCCCGCTGGCAGGACTGCGACAACCCCAACTGCCGCGCGTTCGAGCAGTGCGTGAAGGCATGACACGAAAGGAAAGAACGATGACTGACCACACCACCAAGACCACGACCACCGAGCCGGAGGCAACCATGACCGAGACCCCCGACACCGACGACAACACCGCCCAGGGCGATGACGAGGCGCGGCGCTATCGCAAGCGGGCCCAGGCGGCCGAGGCCGAGCGCGACGAGCTGCAGGCCCAGCTCGCGGTGCTGCAGAGGCGCAGCATCGAATCGGCGAGCGAGCTGGCCAAGCCGCGATCACTGTGGCTGACCGGGATCGAGCCGGCAGAGCTGCTCGGGGACGACGGTCACCCCGACGCCGCGAAGATCGCTGCAGCGGACGCGGCGGCGGTCGAGCAGTTCGGCCTGGCGCGCAAGCAGCAGCCGTTGCCCCCGGACCCCGGGCAGGGCGCGCGGCAGTCCGTGCCCGAGCCCACGACCTTCGCCGACAGCTTCAAGATCTGAGGACGGACATGGACAACGTCAGGGACCCGTTCACCCCGGCCGAGACGGCGCAGGCATTTCTCGATGCCGACGACGAGATGAGAGCGCAGGCCGAGCAGCGCCGCGCCAACTTCGATGAGCGGGAGACGCGCTATCTGAGTGACGAGTTCATCGTGCCGGTGCGGTTCTGGCCGAAGGACGCCCAGGAGCGCTACTACCGTCGCCAGCGGATGGAGCAGGAGCAGCAGGAAGACTGAGACCAGCGCGGGCCCGGTAGACTGTCCACGAGGCAGGATGCCGGGCCCGTTCGGTTCGCCCCGTCTCACGTTCGCCCCAGTTGCGGGGCACCGAGGCAGCAGTTTCGCGGCCGCGTGAATCACGTTCACCGGCGCATGCGCGCCTCAATTTCTAGGAGCCATCATGGCCGCCGAAACCACCGTGACCAGCGCCAAGGCCTGGTCTCCCGATATCCATGTCCATGCCGCCGTCGATGCCGTGCCCGATGCGCTGATCATGCAGACCAGCACCGTCGCCGGATCGATCGAGGGTGACGAGCCCGTTGTGCGCGTGGCGTACGTCGATGATGCTGCCGCCTCGTTCGTGGCCGAGGGTGCAGTGATCGATGAGTCCGATCCGACCCTTGCCGAGACGTTGGTGCACACCGGCAAGATCGCGATCCTGGTCCGCCTGTCGCGTGAGCAGTATCGCCAGATGGGGACGCCGGAAGCACTCGCCGAGAGTGTGCGCCGCGCCATCATCAGCAAGGCGAACACCGCCTATGTCAGCCAGGCCGCGCCCGTTGCGCCGGCCGTCACCCCGCCTGCAGGTCTGACCAAGATCGCCGACATCGAGACGGCCCCGGCCGCAGTGGCGACCAGCCTGGACAGCCTGATCGAGCTGATTGCCGCGCTCGAAACCAACGGCGCGGACCCGACGCACATGCTGCTCTCGCCGACCGCCTGGAGCTCGCTGTCGCGGTTCAAGACCGGCACCGGATCCGCGCTCGGTCTGCTCGGTGCCGGAGTCGAGGCACCCGCGCGCCGGCTGCTCGGTCTGCCGGTCCTGGTCTCCAACGCGGTCCCGGCCAACACCGGGCTGATCATCGACAAGCGCGCCATCGTTTCGGCCGTCGGAAATGTCGAGGTCAGCGTGTCGAAGGAGGCCTATTTCTCCAGCGACTCGATTGGTGTCCGGGCTGTTTGGCGGGTGGGGCAAAACATCGTGCGCCCTGATCGCATCGGCACCTTCACTGTGACCGAACCGGCGTAATTCCCCGAGCTGAGGCGTCAACCGTCCCTGTCGGGTGACGGATGGCAGGCGAGCCAGGCACCTTTCCCCCAGCAGTGACCCTGCCAGCGCCTCACGTGCCGCGCCCGGCGTCGAGCCCCGGACTCCGCCGGGCGCGGGCACACAACCAAGGAGCCATCCATGAACTACCTGCTCACCGTCCGCGACTGGGGAACGCTGCACGTGGTCTGCCAGCACCCCAGCGATGGGGAGACCATCGCCACCATCGACGCCATCCCGACCACCGGAGAGCCGGCCACGCTCACCCCGGACAAGGCCGACAAGGTTGCGCGCGAGCTGCTGACCAAGGCTGACAAGGTTGCGCGGGGGAAGCTCAGTGCAGACGCTCTCACGGTCGCCGATACGCCAGTGCTGCTCGCCATCGTCCCCGACATGGTCCGCAAGCTGCACCGTGCTGCCGCTCTCGCACGCGCCGCAGAGCGTCCCCCGCTCGGGCCGCACCCGTTCGTCATCGCCTGACCCATGGGGGGAAACCCCGAGGGGTACCAGACCTTCAGCGTTTGGGAGGACGCTCGCAGTCCGGGAGGGTCAAATGTTTTCGAGGAGGAGCCGTGAATCTGGACCCAGGCGGAGCCGCACTGTGGCAGGAGGTCACCGCAGAGCACGAGCTCGGCACCGTTCAGCGAGTGATGCTGTTGGAGGCGTGCCGCGCCAAGGATCGGCTCGATAGGTTCGACGCCATCATCCGTGGCGAAACTGAATCGTTCGCCGAGCTGCCCGGGCTCGTGCTCACGGTCGACAATCCCGGCCGGCTGGCCCTGGCCGATGCCGAGCAGATGAAACGCTCTCTGGCCGCGTTGCAGTTGCCGGACAAGCACGGACGCCGCGCACCATCGAGACCCGCTCGCGGCGCGTACCGACCACGACAGGGCTAGAAGCGCAACGAGCCCCGACCCATCACGGGCCGGGGCTCTGCTTTGCTCGGTGGCTATCGGCCGGTCACGTTCTGCTCGGACAGGCGTGCGGCCGTCAGTAGGCGTTCGGCCCAGGCGCGAGCCTCTGCAGGCGTGAGCGTGAGCTGCGCGATGTCGTGGGCATCGAGCAAGCCGCGCACATCGAGCACGATGCCGACGACGCCGTCCGGCATGGCGACCGCAAGGAAATCGTCGGTGGTAGTCATCGCGCACCCGCCAGCACCTTGAGGGCCAGCTCGCGGGACTGGGCAGCAAGGGCCTGGTCGCCGTCGGCAACTGCTCGGTGAGCCTGCCTGGTCAGCGCGTCGGCGATGAGGTCACGCTCGGTCTTGGTGAGTCGGGCTGTGGTCGTGGTGGTCATGGCCTGTCCGTTCGGAATCGGTACCCAGGCGGTACTTGCCGGGTAGGAGCTTGCTCCTGCCCTTGTCAGGCCGCTATCGGTTCGATTCCCCGCACCTCCACCCACCTGGCAACGGGCCCCGACCATTTCGGTCGGGGCCCGTTGTGTTTCCTTGGGTACGCCGGGTCGGCGTACGGCTCAGTTGAATTCCCAGGAGCGTTTCGACAGGCCGAACCAGAACCCGTCGACTGCGGTGCTGGGCGTACCCGTGCCGGCATCAGCCGCGCCCAGGGCGACGTAGAGGGGAGCCCAGTGCTCGGTGCGCGGGTGGGCCTCGAGGGCGGCGGGCGCGGTCTCGGTGAAGTTGAGCAGCGCATCGACATCCATCGACGACACCGCCTCGTCGGCCCAGTGGTCGAACTCGACCGACGGCGCGGGCGCGGGGGCATCGGCAGGCTGGCGCGGGTTGAACCAGCGCAGGTTGTGGGTTGTGAAGCCGGAGCCCACGATCAACGTCCCGGAATCGCGCAGCGGCGCCAGCGTACGCCCCAGATCGAACAATTCCTGCGGCGCGAGGGTGGGCAGCGAGAGCTGGAGGACGGGAACGTCCGCGTCGGGATACATCTCCACCAGCGGCACATAGGCACCGTGGTCGAGGCCACGTTCGTGATCAGCGGCGACGTTGTCCGCGCCGAGCAGGCCGGCGACATCGGTCGCGAGTTCCGGGGCCAGGGGAGCCGGATAGGTGACCGTGTAATAGCGCTCGGGGAAGCCCCAGAAGTCATAGACCAGCGGCTGGGGAGCCAGGTGGGCCGACACCGTGGTCGGGCGGGACTCCCAGTGGGCCGAGACCATCAGGATGCGTTCGGGGCGGGGGATCCGTGCCGACCAGTCGGCCAGTTCGCGGGTCCAGCGAGCGTCGTCGGCGAGCGGCGGTGCGCCGTGGCCGAGGAAAAGGACGGGTTGGCGTGTCATATCTCCCCTAAGGTTGAAGATTCAATAATTATTCCTCCGCTGTGTCGTGAGGTCAACAGTCGGTCCGGGGTTCGGCTCGGTAAGGTTTCTGTCGTGGTGAGGCCAGAACGACCCTCGTGGGCGCGCGCATGATCAGTGCTGCCCCGGGCGATCTGTTGATCTCCCACGTCAATCTTCGTGACGGTGTCTTCGATTTCACGGTGGTGCTGATCTTGGACGCCGACGAATCGGGCACGCTGGGCGTCGTCCTCAACAAGGTGGCCCAACTGCCGCTGACGGCCGTGCTGCCGACGTGGGTCGAGGTGGTCTCCGATCCACGGGTCCTGTTCGACGGGGGTCCGGTGTCACGCAACGGCGCGATCTGCCTGGCAAGCGTGGACGGCTCGGAGGAGCCGCCGGGTTGGCGTCGTCTTTTCGACAATGTCGGGCTGTTGCACCTCGACACCCCGGTCGAGCTGGTCGCGGGGGCGTACGCGGGGCTCAGGATCTTCGCCGGGTACGCCGGTTGGGCGCCCGGACAGCTGGAATCCGAGCTCGCCCGCGATGCCTGGTTCGTCGCTCCGGCGCGCCATGACGACATCTTCGGAGTCGACCAGACCGACCTGTGGCAGCGCGTGCTGCGCCGCCAGGGCCCGGATGTCGCGGTCTATTCGACCTGGACCGACGACCCGGAAACCAACTGAATTCTTCGGTTGGACACACAGAACCGCGCTGCGACACGGTTTGCCGGGCACTGGGACTCCGGCCCGCCGCGTCTAGGATGGGCGGAGCCACACGACAGGGGGACCAGGTGACGGAGAAATCTCTTGCACGCATTCTGGTGGTCGACGACGACGCCGCGCTGGCCGAGATGCTGCAGATTGTCCTTCGCCAGGAGGGCTTTGAGACCGAGTGGTGCGCCGATGGTGCCGACGCCTTGGCAGCCTTTCGTTCTTCCCGGCCCGACCTCGTGTTGCTCGACCTGATGCTGCCCGGCCGCGACGGGGTCTCGATCTGTCGCGATATTCGCGCCGAGTCGGGCGTGCCCATCGTGATGCTGACCGCTCGCTCGGACACCACAGACGTGGTTGCGGGTCTCGAGGCAGGAGCCGACGACTATGTGGCCAAGCCGTTCAAGGCCAAGGAGCTTCTTGCGCGCATCCGGACCCGCCTGCGCCGACTCGGCGACGGCAGCGACACCGATCAGCTCCGGATCGGCGACCTGACCATTTCTGTCGCCGGGCATTCGGTGCAGCGCGATGGGGTCCCGATTGCGCTCACTCCTCTCGAATTCGACCTGCTGCTCGCGCTGGCCCGCAAGCCGAAACAGGTCTTCAGCCGCGAAATCCTCCTCGAGGAGGTCTGGGGTTATCGCCACGCGGCCGATACCCGCCTGGTGAACGTCCACGTTCAGCGCCTGCGCTCCAAGATCGAGCTCGATCCCGAACGCCCACGCATCGTGATCACGGTGCGCGGAATCGGCTACAAGGCCGGTGAAATTGCCTGATCGTGACTGGCGCGCCGGAGGCGCCCGGCTGCTGACTGCACCTGGGCGCATCTGGTGGGGTTCACTGCCGGTCCGGGTGGTCGGCAGCACTCTGGTCGCATCGGCCCTCGTCATCGCGCTCGGCATGTTCCTGCTGCTGCAACAGGCCACCGAAGGCGTACTCAACGGAAAACGACGATCGGCCACGGCCGAGGCGTCGATCGCGGTCGATACGGCCCAGCGCCAGTTGCGGGCCGCCGATGCGGGCACCATCACGGTCAACGACCTGCTCACCCAGTTGACGTTCGAGGTGGCCAACCGCGGGGCGGTGTCGGGGCAATACCAGATCATCGTGCAGGGTCCCGTGGCGGATATCCGCTCGGGCCGTGTGTTGCCCGAATCCGTGCCCGGATCATTGCGGGAGGTGGTCACCCGGAACGCCGAGATCGGTCGCCTGTGGGTGACCCCGACCGAGGTGGTCTATGCGGATGGCCGCCCCAGTGAGCCCGGGCTCGCCATCGGCGCCAACCTCGAAACGCCGACCCTCGCGCGCTATCCGATCTATCTGATCTTCCCGCTGACCCAGGAGCAGCAGACCCTTGAGGTGCTCGAACGGGCCGCAGTCAGCACCGGCGTCCTGCTCATCGTCCTTCTCGCCATCATCGCCGCACTCGTCTCCCGCCAGGTGGTTGCGCCCATCCGGGAGGCCCGGCTGCAGGCAGAACGTGTCACCTCGGGCCAGCTCGACGATCGCATGACCGTGCGGGGCACCGACGACCTCGCGTCCCTGGCGATGTCGATGAACAACATGGCGGCCGAACTGCAGAAGCAGATCAGCCAGTTGGAAGAACTCTCCCGGGTCCAGCACCGCTTCGTCTCCGACGTGTCCCACGAGCTGCGAACTCCGCTCACCACGGTCCGCATGGCGGCCGAAGTGCTCCACGACGCCCGCGAGACGTTCGACCCGCTGGAGCAGCGCTCGGTCGAACTCCTGCAGCACGAACTCGACCGTTTCGAGGCGTTGCTCGGCGATCTGCTCGAGATCTCCCGCTTCGACGCCGGGGCCGCGGAATTGAGCCGGGAGCCGGCCGATCTCCACGAGGTCGTGAGCCAGGAGGTCGAGGCCCAGCGGGCGTTCGCGGACCGCAGCGGGACGCAGCTCCGGATCCATGCCACCGGCCCGATGACAGCTGAGATCGACGTGCGACGCGTACGCCGAATCCTGCGCAACCTCATCACCAACGCCATCGAGCACGGTGAGGGTCGCCCGATCGATATCCATCTCGCGGGTGATGACAAGGCGGTCGCCGTGGCTGTGCGCGACCATGGTGTCGGCTTCGAATCGGCCCAGGTCAAGCAGGTCTTTCATCGCTTCTGGCGAGCCGATCCCGCGCGCAACCGCACGATCGGCGGCACCGGACTGGGCCTCTCGATCGCAATGGAGGATGCGCGACTCCACGGGGGCTGGCTCAATGCGTGGGGCCGGCCCCAGCAGGGCGCCCAGTTCCGGCTCACCCTGCCGCGCCAGGCCGGGCAGGTCCTGGAGATCTCGCCGCTGCCGGTCATTCCCCGCGACCTGACGGGGGTCGCCGGGCGCCCCGCCCTGGAGGCTGCGCCGCGGGAGGTGGACGCATGAGGATTCCGATGGTCGGCCGCGCGCCCCATGGCGTACGCCGGCTCGTGCTCCTGGTCGCGTTGGCCCTTTTCGTCGTGTCCGGATGCACCCGGATCCCCACCTCGGGGCCGGTGGAATCGGCCGAGGGCCCGACCAAGGCACCCGAGGTCTCGGTGGAGGTGGCCCCCGAGCCGCCGACCCCCGGCGCGTCCCCGCGCATGGTGGTCGAGGGCTACCTGCAGGCCATGGCCAATTATCAGCAGGGCTATGGCGTGGCCCGGCTCTATCTGTCGTCGGCCGTCCGGGAGAGCTGGCGGCCCGAAACCGGGGTGACCGTCTATGAGGACGGCTATGGGGTGAGCGCCACTCCCGAAGTCGCCACGCTCGAAGCCCCCCTGGTCGGCACGATCGAGGCCGATGGGTCATTCCAGCATCGCACCGACCCATTGGTCCACGACTTCCACCTGGTCCGCGACACCGACGGCGAATGGCGCATCGGCAATCCACCCGAGGGGCTGCTGATCTCGCGCTACCTGTTCGACAAGTTCTATGCCTCAGTGAACCTGTGGTTCTTCGACCCGTCCTGGACCACGATGGTGCCCGACCCGGTCCTGGTGCCGACGGGCAACCGGACCCCGACTGCCCTGCTGCAGGGTTTGTTGCGTGGCCCGACCGATTGGCTTTCGCCGGTCGTGGTCTCGGCGATCCCTCCGCAGACACGTCTCAACGTCCAGTCGGCGTACGCCGATGCCGACGGCGTCGTCGAGGTCTCCCTCAGTGAATCCGTCGCCGCCCTCGCCGACGAGCAACGCTCCCGGATGGCCGCCCAGGTGGTGTGGACCCTGGGGCAACTCGACGGCGTCTCCGGTGTCCGCTTCCACGTGAACGGGGCCCCGTATGCGATTCCCGAGGCCCACGAGGGGGTCGTGGACATCCGGGCGTTCGAATGGCTCGATCGCACGCCGGCCGGCGGCC
Organism: uncultured Enemella sp.; assembly: GCA_964515145.1. Taxonomy (GTDB): domain Bacteria; phylum Actinomycetota; class Actinomycetes; order Propionibacteriales; family Propionibacteriaceae; genus Enemella. Next base: position 20,146 of record CAZEVN010000007.1, on the reverse strand, counting down.
GCCAGCCGGCCGTGTTCGGTGCCACCGAGACCGGACTCGTCACCATGACCGACGGGGCCGGAAACACCGAGATCCAACCCGTGGCCGGGCCGCTGGGCGAAATGCCCGGGGTCGAGGCCTTCGATGTTGCACCGGGCCGGGACCGGGTCGCGCTCGTGACCGACGGCGGACATTCGTTGCGGGTCGGCGCACTCGTCGACACGCCGACGGAGGTCGTGACCGGGAACGGCCTGCTGCGACCCCAATTCGTCTCGGCCCAAGCCTCAGAGATCTGGGCCATCGGTGACCTGGGAGCCCCGGAGGAGCCGGGTGTCGCCCCACTCCAGACCGTGGTGCGCATTGCGCCCGATCGCATCGACCATCTCGTTCCACCCGTCCTGGAGAGCCGGATCCTCGCGTTCCGAGTGTCGCCGGACGGCACGCGCATGGCTCTGATCCGGGTCACTCCTGACGGACAACGGGAACTGGGGGTCGCCCGGGTGAACCGCTCGCTGCCGGACATCGTGCTCGACGGCTGGCGCCCGGTGCCCCTGGGCGACGCGAAGGACCCGGGCCCCGCACTGCTCGTCGATGTCGGGTGGCTCGACCCGACTACTCTCCTGGTCCTGGCCGGGGAGGGGGAGCGACAGCCGGTGAAGCCCTATCGCGTCGGTGTGTATGCCACCTCGGTCACCGAGATCGGCCAGCCGGACAACTGGCAGGCCGAAACGGTGGCGACCGCCCCCCGCACCGGCGGCGGCAGGGCACTCGTCCAGGGACGCAACGGGGTCTGGCGCTATGAGGACGACTATCGGTGGCCACTGGTCGGCAAGGGCCTGACCGCGGTCGCATACGCATCCTGATCGTTTCTGAATCATTCGGTGCCCGGGCGCGCATGGTGGGGCCATGTCCGATCTTCTCGATCATGCCGCCGATCTGCTGCTGGGAAGTCGCTGCCCGGGCTGCCATCTGCCCGGCCGCGGCCTGTGCGCGTCCTGTCGTCGCGAGCTGGCCCGGGGCCGGGTCGGCTTCGTCGAGCGCGACCCCAGCCCGCCCGGATTCCCCCTGACGGTGTCGGCCGGCGACTACACCGGGGTGATGCCCGCGCTGCTGACCGGGTTCAAGGACGAGCGACTGGTCGACCTCGCCGCTCCTCTGGCCGGGCGTCTCGGGCAGTCTGTGGTGCACTTCCTGGCGGCGCTCGGGCGGCTGGGGCAGGCGTACGCCCTCGTCCCGGTGCCCTCGGCACCCGTCGCGATCCGCGAACGTGGGCTCGACCACACCCAGCTGCTCGCCACCCGCGCGGCCCGGGAGGTGCGGCGGGAGGTTGGTCTGGTCCTGCCCGTCCGCCGGCTGATCCGACCACCACGCCGAGTGGTGGACCAGGTCGGCCTCGATGCGACTGCTCGCCTGATGAACCGGAGCAACCACTTCCTCGCGGTGCCCTCGTCCCGGGGCGAGATCCCGATCCTGGTCGACGATGTCACGACGACGGGATCGACGCTCGCCGCCGCAGCGCTGGCTCTGGCTCGGGTCGGCAGCCCGGCGCTGGGGGCGGTCGTGGTCGCGGCGACGGTGCGGCGCACCCCCTCCCGTTGACCGGCCGACCGCAGGGCCGGCGTACGCGAAGGTCAGCCATGCTCCAGGATCCCGAGCGTGCGGACCACCAGCTTCTTCATCAGGGCGGCGCGGCACGTCGTCCACGTCCGCGACCCGGCGGCCCTGGCGTCGGCCTCGGTCAGCGCCGCGAGGAGCTGCAGCGTGACCGATTGATGTCCGACAGCGTCGGCCAGCCGGCGCGCGGTTGCCGGATCGGTCGGGTCCTGGCCGGTGGCGAGTGCCATCACAGTCAGGTGCTCGGCGACGAGGATCTCCAGGGTGCGGGCGTCGCCGGCGGGCCAGCCCATGCGCTCGGCCACAGCCCCGGAGAGGCACGCCCCCTCGGCGGAATGATCGGAAACCCCCGGACGCTTGCCGAGATCATGCAGCAGGGCGCCGACGAGCAGCAGGTCCGGCCGGGGCACGCGATCCAGCAGCCTCGCGGCCTCCCTGACCGTTTCGAGACTGTGTCGGTCCACCGTGTGCCGGTGGAGGGGGTTGCGCTGGGGGCGATCCCGGATCGCGGCCCATTCGGGAAGCCAGAGGTCGATCACCCCGGCCAGGTCAAGGGTGTCCCAGGTCCTGACCAGTCCCGGGCCACGCAGGAATGTCACGAACTCAGCCCGGGCGACCGCGGGCCAGGGTTGCGGCGGGCCGGGCAGGGCTGCCAGCCTGCGCGCCGTGACGGGGGACAGCGGCAGGTCCTGCGTCGCGCTGCTCGCGGCGGCCCGGAACGGCAGGAGGACTTCATCGGTTTCAGACCCTCCGCGCATCGGGCCCAGCACCACCTCGCCGTCGTGGGCATACACCCCCTGGTGCAGGGGCACGAGTTCGGGACGCCGTCTCCGGCGTCCCAGGCGCATGCGCTGTGACTGCCCGGCGCGGCGCAGGGTGTCGTCGGTGGCGCTCGAGACCCGCCGCGAGGCGGTCCCGATCCGGCTGAGGAGTTCGTCGGAGTCGGTGAACCCGAGTCGGGCCGCGAGTTCCGCCTGGTCGTGCTGGACCACGACGTTGCGCGGTCGGCCGGTGACGAGATGGAGCGTGTCGCGGACGTCGAGGAGGAAGGCGTACGCCTCGTCGACCGCCCCGTGCGGGCGGTCCGCAAGCCAGGAGACAGTCACGGCTCGCAGGACCGACATGTCGCGGAGCCCGCCTTTGGCTTCCTTGAGGTCCGGCTCGAGCATCTGGGCGAGTTCTCCGAAACGTTCGTGGCGGTCGGCGATGTGGTTGAGCACTTCGGGTAGGCGCTTGCGAGCATTCGCCCGCCAGTCCTCTGCGAGTTGCCTGCCGGCCCGACGGACCAGGTCGAGATCGCCCGCGATCGGAGAGAGGTCGAGCAAGGCGCCGGCGACAGTGAGGTCGCGGGAGGCGACCTGTCGACACTCCTTGACGGAGCGCACGGAATGGTCGAGGGCCAGTCCCGAGTCCCAGATGGGATACCAGAGCCGTTCGGCAAGGCGCGCGACCTCGGCCGTCTCGAGGCCGGGGTCGTGGAGGACGATGAGGTCGAGATCGCTGAGCGGCCCGGACTCCTGCCGAGCCAGCGAACCGGTGCAGGCCAGCGCGACACCGTGCATGGGACCTTCCACCTCCTGCCACAGGTCGTGCAGCCAGCTGCGCGTGCTCCGGGAGATCTCAGCCCGAACGCCGACGCCGACGCCCGGGACGAATGCCCCCCGGACGCCGGCGTTCGCGCGCAGACTGACGACCTCGGCGAGCGTGGTCCGCTTCCGAGTGGTCGACATGATCAGAGTGCGGCGGGGCCGCGCTCTCCCGTGCGGACCCGGACGACCTCGTCGACCGGAACGGACCAGACCTTGCCGTCCCCGATCTTGCCCGTCTGGGCCTGCTTGACGATGACGTTGATGACCGAGTCGGCGTCCTGGTCGTCGACCAGCACCTCGACGCGCACCTTGGGCACGAAGTCGACTTCGTATTCGGCGCCTCGATAGACCTCGCTGTGGCCCCGCTGGCGGCCATAGCCGGAGGCTTCGGAGACCGTCATGCCGGAGATGCCGAAGGCCTCCAGGGCCTGCTTCACGGCATCGAGTTGGTGGGGCTTGATGATGGCGGTGATGAGCTTCACTTCGCGCTCTCTTCCGGGCTGAGGGACTCGGGGGACTGGCTCTCGGTGTCGGCTGCCGGGGTCGGAGCGAGCACGCCCCTTCCGAGACGGCCGCCGAAGGGATTGAGGTCGTACGCCGATTCGGCGTGCGTGTTGGTGTCGATGCCCTGGGTCTCTTCGTCGGCCGGGATCCGGAGACCCATGGTGGCGTCGAGGATCTTGGCGATGACGAAGGACACCCCGAAGGAGAAGATCAGGACGGCGAAGGCACCCAGGGCCTGACGTCCCAGCTGGTCGACGCCGCCGCCATAGAAGAGCCCTGCGACACCCGCCGGCGAGGCCGGATCGGCGAGGAGGCCGATGAGGAGGGTGCCGACCAGACCGGCGACCATGTGCACTCCGACGACGTCGAGCGAATCGTCATAACCGAGCTTGTATTTCAGACCCACGGCCCAGGCGGCGACCACGCCGCAGATGAGGCCGATGACGAGCGCCCCGAGCGGGCTGACCGAGTTGGCGGCCGGGGTGATGCCGACAAGACCCGCGACGATGCCCGATGCGGCACCCAGCGAGGTGGCGTGGCCGTCGCGGAGGCGTTCCAGCACTAGCCAGCCGATGATGGCAGCGGCGGTAGCGGCAATGGTGTTGACGAACGCCACCGAGGCGAGCGTGTTGGCCCCGAGGGCCGAGCCGGCATTGAACCCGAACCAGCCGACGAACAACAGTGCCGAGCCGACCATGACCAGAGGCAGGTTGTGGGGTCGCATGGGTTCACGGCCGAACCCGATGCGTTTGCCGAGGACGAGCACCAGCGCGAGCGCTGCGGCACCGGCGTTGATGTGGATCGCGGTGCCACCGGCGAAGTCGAGGGCGTGGATGGTGTTGGCGATCCAGCCACCCTTCGTGGTGTCCCCGTCGAAGGCGAAGACCCAGTGCGCGACCGGGAAATAGACGACGGTGACCCAGACGATCGCGAAGACGATCCAGGCGCCGAACTTCATGCGATCGGCCACCGCGCCCGAGATGAGGGCGACGGCGATGATGGCGAAAGCCGCCTGGAACGAGACGAAGGCGAGCGTCGGGATTGTCCCCGACATCGCGCTCTCGCTCATCAGCCCGTTCAGCCCGAGTGCTTCGAGCGGGTTGCCGACCAGACCGAGCCCGCCGACGGAATCGCCGAACGTCATGCTGTAGCCGAACAGCACCCAGAGCACGCCCACGACCGCGACGGCCGAGAAGCTCATCATCATCATGTTGAGGACGGACTTGACGCGCGTCATGCCGCCATAGAAAAGGGCCAGACCGGGGACGGTCATCATCAGGACCAGGGCTGCGCTGGTCAGCACCCAGGCTGTGTCGCCTGCGCTCAGTTCGAGTGGAGTAACCATGCGAAAACACTCGTGGACGGCTGTTTCGTGCCGATTGTCATGGTGTTACGAGTCTGTGGCGTGTTCGGGGGTTGTGTTTCGGGTGCGTTTCAAGCTGCCGGAGGCGTACGCCCCAGCGGTCGCGACCGGGGCCATAGGCTGGGTCTGCACCCGCCGATCAAAGGAGACCGATGATGGTCGAATCACGCATTGCGGGGCACGTCCTCGTCGAACAACTGGTGGCGCTCGGCGCGGACACCGTGTTCTGTGTTCCGGGGGAGAGCTTCCTGGGCGTACTCGATGGGTTGTATGAACATGCTGAGTCCATCCGTGTCATCACCAACCGCCAGGAGGGTGGGACGGCGATGATGGCGTCGGCCTACGGCCAGCTGACCGGCCGGCCGGGCATCGCGATGGTCACTCGTGGCCCCGGGGCGACCAATGCGTCGATCGGCCTGCACATGGCCAACCAGGACGCCAACCCGATGCTGCTGTTCGTGGGGCAGGTGCCGCTGCGCGAACTCGATCGCCGGTCGTTCCAGGAGGTCGACTATCGGCTGATGTATGCCGAGATCGCCAAGGAGGTTGTCGAGATCCGGGACCCGGACCGGGTGCCCGAATATGTGGCCCGGGCCTGGCGGA
>CAZEVN010000007.1:0-14394 GCA_964515145.1 uncultured Enemella sp. | reverse complement strand
GTCGAGATCCGGGACCCGGACCGGGTGCCCGAATATGTGGCCCGGGCCTGGCGGACGGCCGTGACAGGGGAGCCCGGACCGGTCGTGGTGGTCCTGCCCGAGGACATGCTCCGGGTCCTGACGTGTGCGCCGATCGTGCCGCCGAGCCCGACGCTGCGTCCCGTGCCCGATATCCGGAGCGTCGAGGCGGTGACCGCCGCCCTCGCCACGGCCGAACGTCCGCTCGTCGTGGTCGGCGGAACCGGCTGGACCGATGAGGGCGTCGCGGCGCTGGGGGAGCTGGTCGCCGGGTCGGGACTCCCGTTCGCGACGGCGTTCCGGCGCCAGGATCTGATCGACAACACGTCGTCGGCCTTTGTCGGTGGGTTCGGGCCGTTGTCGACGACCGGGCTGGCCGAGCTCGCCCGGGAGGCGGACGCGGTCCTGCTCCTGGGCACCCGGCCGGATGAGCAGACCGCGGCGGGCTGGCTGGAGGACGCAGTGCCGACAGCTCGCATCCTGCATGTTCATCCCGAGCCCGGCCTCATCGGCAAGCTCCTGCCGACCGCAGTGGGGGTGGTGGCCGATCCGGGGGAGTTCGCGGTCGCGTGGGAGGACCGGGGCGCGGGTACGCCGCAGCCCGGCTGGCAGGCCTGGCGCGAGCGGCTCCGAGCCAACTATGACAAGGTTCGATCCGGGACCGGAGGGTCGGCGGGGGCGCAGCTGGCGGCGCGCTACATGGCCGTGCTCGACGACGTCGTGGACGACTCGACGGTCTTCACGGTCGGCGCTGGCGCGTACACGTTCTGGGCGCAGCGACGGCACGACTACACCCGTTATCGCACGTGTCTCGGGTCGGCATCGGGGGCGATGGGCTATGGGCTGCCCGCCGCCGTGACGGCGAAACTGCTCGCTCCCGAGGCCGAGGTGGTGGCGTTCGCGGGCGACGGCTGTTTTTTCATGAACGGCCAGGAACTCGCCACCGCCGTGCAGAACAAGCTCGGGCTCACGGTGATCGTCATCAACAACGAGGTCTATGGCGTGATCCGGAACCACCAGCGTCGCGAGTTCCCCGGCCGCCCCGTCGCGACCGAGCTCGCGAATCCGGATTTCGCGGCGCTCGCCCGGGCGTACGGCGCCTATGGCGCCACCGTCAACGCGCCGGAGGAACTCGCCGAGGCCTGGGCGAACCGACCGACCGACGGGACCCCGTCGCTCATCGAGATCCGGGTGCCCTACGACGAATGATGGGTCTGGGTCTCGACCCTGACCTCAGCCCGAGAGGGCCCCGTCCGTGAACCCGCCATTGACCCGGCGCAAGGTCCCGGCCGCGGAATCGCGCAGGGCATCGGGCAGGAGATCCGCCGGGGCATTCTGATAGGCCACCGGACGCAGGAAGCGCTCGATCGCCCGTGTCCCGACGGAGGTCGTCGAGGGTGCCGAGGTCGCCGGGAACGGGCCGCCGTGGATGACGGCATCGTTGACCTCGAGACCGGTGGACCAGCCGTTGAACACAAGCCGCCCGGCCACCAACTCGAGCTGATCGACGAGCTCTCCCGCGAGCGCATGATCCTCGGGCTCGATCTGCAGGGAGGAAGTGAGCTGGCCCTCCAGCCCGTCGACGACCGCGTCGAAGTCGGCCGGGATGTCCTGCACCCGGACGACCAGCGTGACCGAGCCGAACACCTCGGCCGACAGCACCTCGCGATGGGCGAGGAACGTCGCCAGATCGGTTTCGAACAACGTCGGTGTGCAACGCGCGACCGCATCGCTGCCTTCGGTGGCCCGGGCGACCAGGCGTACGCCCGGCACTGCGGAAATCCGCGCGACGCCTTCGTCGAACGAGGCCGCGATCCGGGGCGTGAGCATGCAGCCTGCATCGGCGGTGTCGAGGGCAGCTGCGGCCGCGTCCAGCAACGTGCTCGTTTCGGGCGCATCGGGCACGAAGACCAGCCCCGGGCTGGTGCAGAGCTGGCCCATGCCGGTCAGCACCGACCAGATCAGGCCGCCTCCGATCTCGGCCGCGCGGGTCTCCAGGGCGCCGGGAAACACGAACACCGGATTCACGCTCGCCATTTCCGCGAACACCGGAATCGGGATCGGCCGCGCCTGGGCTGCGGCGACGAGCGCGAGCCCGGCCTGCCGTGAGCCGGTGAAACCCACCGCCGAAATGGCGGGGTGGCGAACGAGCGCGACGGCCAGGTCGGGCGAACTGCCATAGATCATGGAGAACGTGCCGGCCGGCAGGGCATGGGCTGCCACGGCATCCGCGATGACCCGGCCCACGATCTCGGACGTGCCGGGGTGGGCCTCATGGGCCTTCACGACCACCGGACACCCCGCCGCCAGCGCGGCCGCCGTGTCACCGCCGGCGACGGAGAACGCGAGGGGGAAGTTGCTCGCGCCGAACACAGCGACCGGCCCCAGCGGAATGAATCGATGGCGCAGGTCGGGCTTGGGCAGGGGAGTCCGGTCAGGATCGCCGGAGTCGATCCGAAGGCCCTGATAGCTGCCTTCGAGCACGACGTCGGCGAACAGCCTCAGTTGATTGGTGGTGCGTGTCCGCTCCGCCTCGATGCGTTCGGTCGCAATGCCGCTCTCTGCGTGGACCCGTTCGACCAGTCCGGGTGCGGCATCGATGCCATCGGCGATGCTCCGGAGGAAGGCCGCACGCTCTGCGGCCGAGGTCCGGCGATAGTCGGCGAAGGCGCGGGCTGCGGCGTCGGCCGCCGCGTCAAGATGCGAAACACCGGCCTCGGGATAGGCCGGCTCGAGTTCGGCACCGGTCGCGGGATCGGTCGCCCGGAACAACGCCTCTCCACCGGACACGCGTTTCCCAGCGATAAACATCGTCCCTTGCAGATCCCCGGTTCCGGACACGGCCGCCTCCTCGCTGATGACTGCAGCCATCCTAGGTCGCGGGTCCGACGGGAGTGGATGACCGGATGGTGATCTCCGCAAGACACCAAGATGAATGGGTGGAAAACCATGCGGGGGAGGACTAACGTTTGGGTATGGCACCGAAGAAGCCATCCGCCGCATTCTGCGGGACGGGTGGGTCTCGGTGTCTTTGTGTCTAACACCCCAAGGAGGTTGTGATGGACGTTACGGTGACGGGGCGACATTGCCAGATTTCGGACGAGTTCCGTGCCCACGTTCTGGATCGGATCACGAGGATCGACAAACTGTCCGATCGCGTTATCCGCGTTGAGGTGCAGGTGTCGGCAACCGGGACCAAGCGACAGCCCGATGAGGCTCTGCAGGTCGAAATCACGCTGCGGAGCAAGGGTCCGGTCATTCGCGCAGAGGCGAGTGCGAGCGACAAGGTGGCCGCGTTCGAGCTGGCCCTGGACAAGCTGATGGCGCGTTTGCGTCGCGCGGCTGATCGCCGACGGGATCATCGGGGACATCGCGGCCATCAGACGATCCGGGATGCCGGTGACTGGATGGTCGAGTCGCCCTCGGATGCGACGACCGATGCCGACGACGGCGAGACCCGCACCGTCGCGGGCATCGAGGTCACCGGTGACGGCCCCCTCGTCGTGCGCGAGAAGGAACACGCTGCCGCGCCCATGAGCCTCGATCGGGCCCTTGAGGAAATGGAATTGGTCGGTCACGACTTCTTCCTGTTCGTCGACAAGAACTCCGGGGCACCGAGCGTGGTCTATCGCCGCAAGGCCTACGACTACGGCGTCATCCGGCTCGATGTCGTCGAGGAGGAAGAGGAAGCCAAGTCGGCCTGAATCGCAGTCTCGCCGAGACGGCCCCGGAACCAGTTGGTTCCGGGGCCGCTTGGTTGTTGCGGTGTCCTCGGGGCCTCAGCTCCTGCTGGGTGCCCAGCTCATCGGCTATGAGTCTCCGAATGATCGCCGGTCCATTCGATGTGGAAGGTGCCCCCGGCGTCGGTCCGACGATAGGTGTGGGCGCCGAAATAGTCGCGTAGCCCCTGGACGAGCGCCGCCGGCAGCCGTTCGGCCCGCACCGTGTCGTAGTAGGCCAGTGCGGCACTGAAACCGGGCACGGGTACGCCCGCCGCGACTGCGGACGTCACGGCACGCCGCCAGCCGGCCTGGGTCGCGGTCAGTTCGTCCGCCACGGAGGGTGCCTCCAGCAACGTGGTCAGGTCGTGCCCGGCGTACTCCGATCGGATCCGTTCCAGGAGCCTGGCCCGGATGATGCAGCCGGCTCGCCAGATCCGGGCCACCTCGGCCACATCGATGTCCCACTCGTATTCGCGGCTCGCCTCCCGGATCATGTCGAGCCCCTGGGCGTACGCGACGACCTTGGCCGACCACAGCGCATCCCGCAGCGAGGAGACGAGCTCGTCCCGATCGATCCCGACCACGGTCCGCTCCGGTCCGCCCAGGGCGCCCCGGGCCACCGCCCGCAATTCCGGGTGACCCGAGGTGGACCTGGCGAAGACGCTCTCGGCGATGGTGTTGACGGGTACGCCCAGTTCGAGCGCTATCTGGGCCGTCCAGCGCCCCGTTCCCTTCTGTTCGGCCTCGTCGACGATCACGTCGACCAGCGGCCGGTCGGGGTCGCGCGGGTCGACCTGGTCGAGGACCTTGCTCGTGATCTCGATGAGGAAGGAGTCCAGGTCACCGGTGTTCCACTCGCGGAACACGTCGCTGATCTCGCGCACGGTGAGGCCGGCGGCGCGGAGCACGTCATAGGCCTCGGCGATGAACTGCATGTCGGCGTACTCGATGCCGTTGTGCACCATCTTCACGAAATGACCGGCGCCGTCGGGGCCGATCCATGTGCAGCACGGCTCGCCGTCGTAGTGGGCGGAGATCTGCTCCAGGATCGGGCCCAGTGCGGCGTACGCCTCCCGCGAACCGCCCGGCATGATGCTGGGCCCGTTCAGCGCACCCTCCTCACCGCCCGAGATGCCGGCGCCGACGAAGTGCAGGCCGTGTTCGCGCAGCGCGGCATCGCGGCGGCGGGTGTCGGCATAGTGGGCGTTGCCGCCGTCGACGACGATGTCGCCCTCCTCCAGCAGTGGCACCAACTGGTCGATCACCGCATCGGTGCCGGCGCCCGCCTTGACCATGATGATCATGCGGCGCGGCCGTTCCAGGCTGGCGACGAAGTCCTCGAGGGTCTCGGCGGGGAAGAACTCGCCCTCGTCCCCGTGCTCGGCCATGACCTGTTGGGTGCGCGCGTGCGTGCGGTTGAAGACGGCCGTGCGAATGCCCTTGCGGGCGAAATTGCGTGCCAGGTTGGAGCCCATCACAGCCATGCCGATCACGCCCACCGTTGCGCGTGCGGTGTCACTCATGAGTCGTCCTTTCGCGGGGTACGCCGGGATGGCTGCCATTGTTGCTGTTCGCGGGCCCGGCCCGTGGAGCGGGTGGGGGACCAGGACCTCTAGGGTGGCCATATGTCGCTGCCCTTGCCCGATGTCGATCCCGACGGCCTGCTCGAATATTCCGTTGTCTTCACCGATCGTGCCCTGAACCACATGTCCGCCCGCTTCGTCGGCGTGATGCAGGACCTGCTGTCCATGCTCCGCGACACCTACTCGGCCCATACCGCGGTGATGGTCCCGGGTGGCGGCTCCTATGCGATGGAGGCGGTCGCCCGCCAGTTCGCGCATGGTCGCCGGGTCCTGGTCCTGCGCAACGGGTTCTTCTCCTATCGCTGGTCGCAGATCATCGATGCCGGCGCCCTCACCGATCACCACACGGTGCTGAAGGCGGTGCCCGATTCCGCGGATCGCTCCGCGCGGTGGAGCCCGGCTCCGATCGCCGACGTGGTCGCGCGGATCGAGGCCGAACGGCCCGAATTCGTGTTCGCCCCGCATGTCGAGACCGCAGCCGGCATCGTGCTGCCCGACGACTATGTGCGTGCCGTCGCGGACGCGACCCATGCCGCCGGGGGCCTGTTCGTGCTCGACTGTGTCGCCTCCGGCCCGCTCTGGACCGACATGACCGAACTCGGGGTGGACATCCTCATCAGCGCTCCCCAGAAGGGCTGGAGCGGCAGCCCCTGTGCGGGCTATGTGATGCTCGGTGCCGACGCGCGTGCTGCGATCGACGACACCGTGAGCTCCAGCTTCGCCGTCGACCTCAAGAAATGGATGACGATCTCGGAGGGGTACGCCGAGGGCCGTCACGCCTATCACGCGACGGTTCCCACCGACACGCTCCGGCACAACGTCGAGGTGATGAAGGAGACCATCGCCACCGGCCCCGAGGAGCTGCGCGCACGGCAGTGGGACCTCGGCCGGAAGGTCAGGGCCATGCTGGCCGAGCGTGGTTTCATGTCCGTCGCGGCGGAGGGGTTCGAGGCGCCAACCGTGATCGTGTGCCACGAGCCGGTGCCCGGCCGGTCGACCGCCGCCGAACTGGCCAAAGTGGGGGTCCAGGCGGCTGCGGGCGTACCCCTCGGCTGTGATGAGCCCGCCGACTTCGCCACCTTCCGCCTCGGGCTGTTCGGCCTCGACAAGTGGGCCGATGTCGACGGCACCGTGCAGCGGTTGGCCGACGCGCTCGACCGGATCCCCTGATCAGCACGCGCGCATTGGCATCGGCCCGGGGGCGGCGGATAGCCCAGCCGCAGGCTCGCCGGATAGCACTGGCCGCGCAGGGCTTCGGTTCGGCGCGGCCGGATCGCGCCGTGGGCGTGCGGGATCTGCAGCGGGTCATCGACCGGGTCGCCCAATTCCTGATCGACTCGATCAATGTGGTCCGCCGGGCCCACTATTTGCCCCTGTTCTCCCGGCTCGGCCCCTATGACACAGCGTTGCTCGACCGGATGGCCCATCGATCACCGCGGCGGCTCTTCGAGTATTGGGGGCATGCGGCCAGCCTGATCGATGTCTCCCTCCAGCCGGCTCTGAGGTTTCGTGCGGCGCGCGCCGAGGAAGAGGCCTGGGGCAGCATGCGCCGTATCGCTGCCGAACACCCTGACCTCATCGACCGGGTCCGCGCCGATATCGCCCGGACCGGGCCGGTCACCGCCCGCGAGTTGGAGCAGGTGGAGGAAGACCGGAATCGCGAGCACTGGGGCTGGAACTGGTCCACGGTCAAGACGACCTGCGAATGGCTGTTCTGGTCGGGGGACATCACCTCGGCAGGGCGCAATGCCCAGTTCGAGCGCATCTTCGACCGGCCGGAGCGAGTGCTCCCGCGCGCGATCGCCGATGCGCCGACGCCGAGCGATCCCGAGGCCCATCTCACGCTGGTACGCCGCGCTGCCGCCGCCCTGGGGATCGGATCGCTCGGGTGCTTCGCCGACTATTTCCGACTGAGTCTGCCGGAGACGCGCTCGGCCGTGGACAGCCTGGTGGAGACCGGCGAGCTCGAGCCGGTCACCGTCCCCGGCTGGCCGCGGGAACTGTGGCTGTGGGTCGCAGCCAGGCGCCCCCGCGTGATCCGCGCCCGAGCCCTGCTCAGCCCGTTCGACTCGCTGGTGTTCGAACGTCGACGGCTGCGGGAACTCTTCGGGTTCGACTATCGCATCGAGATCTATGTCCCGGCGGCGCGGCGGCGCCACGGTACTACGTCTATCCGTTCGTGCTCGGCGACCGCTTTGTCGCGCGCGTCGACCTCAAGGCAGACCGGGCCACGGGCGTTCTGAGAGTTCTCGGCGCGTGGGCCGAGGAGGGCGCCGACCCGGCGTACGTGAGCGGTGAACTGGCCGAGGAACTCACCGACTTGGCCGGCTGGCTCGGGCTGGACAGGGTCGCGGTGGTCGCCAACGGCGACCTCGCGCCGGCGCTGGGGGCACGCCTGACCGGGTGAGCGAATGCGGCTCCGGTCGTGCAGTGCCACTAGGATGGCGAAGTCTGTGGTGTGTCCCGCACCACCCGGATGAACACCCGAGATTTTCAGGAGCCGAACCCGTGGCCGTTTTCGACAAGTTGCTTCGTCTGGGCGAGGGCAGGATTCTGCGCAAGCTGAAGGCCGTGGCGGACCAGGTCAACCTCATCGAGCCCGACTACGAGGACATGACCGATGAGGAACTCAAGGGCCAGACTGCTGAGCTGAAGGAACGGCTCGAGAACGGTGAGAGCCTCGACGACATCATGCCGGAGGCGTTCGCCACGGTTCGCGAGGCGAGCCGGCGGGTGCTCGGCAAGCGCCACTTCGATGTGCAGATCATGGGTGGCGCCGCGCTCCACCTCTGCAACATCGCCGAGATGAAGACCGGTGAGGGCAAGACCCTCGTCGCCACTATGCCGTCCTATCTCAACGCGCTCACCGGCAAGGGTGTGCACGTGGTCACCGTCAACGATTATCTGGCCGAGAGCCAGTCGGAACAGATGGGCCGCATCCATCGGTTCCTCGGGCTCGAGGTCGGCTGCATCCTCGCCCACATGACTCCCGCCGAGCGCCGCCGGGCGTACGCAGCGGACATCACCTATGGCACCAACAACGAGTTCGGCTTCGACTATCTGCGCGACAACATGGCGCTCTCGACCGAGGAACTCGTGCAGCGTGGCCACTATTTCGCGATCGTCGACGAGGTCGACTCGATCCTGGTCGATGAGGCCAGGACCCCGCTGATCATCTCCGGCCCCGCCGAGGACACCCATGAGTGGTATCCGGAGTTCGCCAAGATCGCCGAGCGGCTGGTCCTCGACAACCACTACGAGATCGACGAGAAGAAGCGCACGATCTCGATCCTGGAGCCGGGCATCACGGTGGTCGAGGATCGTCTGGGCATCGAAAACCTCTATGAGTCGGCCAATACGCCGCTGATCTCCTATCTGAACAACGCCATCAAGGCCAAGGAACTGTTCAAGAAGGACCGCGACTATGTCGTGATGGACGGCGAGGTCCTGATCGTCGACGAACACACGGGCCGGACGCTGCACGGTCGCCGCTACAACGAGGGTCTCCACCAGGCCATCGAGGCCAAGGAACGCGTCCAGATCAAGGACGAATACCAGACCCTGGCCACCGTCACGCTCCAGAACTTCTTCCGGATGTATGAAAAGTTGGCCGGCATGACCGGCACGGCGAAGACCGAGGAATCGGAATTCCAGAAGATCTATGGTCTCTCGGTCATCCCGATCCAGACCAACAAGCCGATGATCCGCATCGACAACAAGGACCTCATCTATCGCACGGAGAAGGCCAAGTTCGAGGCCGTGATCGCCGACGTGGCCGAGCGACACGCCAAGGGTCAGCCGATTCTCATCGGCACCGCCTCCGTTGCGAAGTCCGAGATCCTGTCCAAGATGCTGACGCAGGCGAAGGTGACCCACGAGGTCCTCAACGCCAAGAACCACGCGCGCGAGGCCGCCATCGTGGCCCAGGCGGGCCGCAAGGGCGCGGTCACCGTGGCCACCAACATGGCCGGTCGAGGCACCGACATCATCCTCGGCGGCAATGCCGAGTTCCTGGCCGACCTCAAGCTCAAGGAGAAGGGGTTCGACCCTCTGGAGGATCCCGAGGCCTATGAGGCGGCCTGGCCCGAGACGCTGAGCGATTTCGAGAAACAGGCTGCGGAGGAGCACGAAGAGGTCGTCGGTCTCGGCGGTCTCTATGTCGTCGGCTCCGAGCGCCACGAATCGCGTCGCATCGACAATCAGCTGCGCGGTCGTTCCGGTCGTCAGGGCGACCCGGGTGAGTCGCGGTTCTATCTGTCGCTCGGGGATGACCTGATGCGCCTGTTCAAGTCCGACATCGTCGACTGGGTGCTGCAGGCGCTGAAGATCCCCGATGACCAGCCGATCGAGAACAAGCGGGTGTCGGATTCGATCGCCAGCGCTCAGAAGCAGGTCGAATCCCAGAACTTCGAGATGCGCAAGAACGTCCTGAAATATGACGACGTCATGAACCGCCAGCGGCACGTCATCTATGGCGATCGTCGCGAACTGCTCGAGGGCGCGGATGTCGAGTCGCAGCTGCGCAAGACCGTCGACCGGGTCGTCGAGGAATATGTGCGCGGGGGTACGCAGGGATTCGCCGAGGACTGGGATCTCGATCAGCTCTGGACGCAGCTGTCGACGCTCTATCCGGTCTCGCTCGACATCGATGACTACATCGACAGCGATGTGGACCAGAACCAGCTCGTGGCCGATTTCGTAGCCGACGCCCAGGAGGCCTACGACAGGCGCGAAACAGAACTCGGCGCCGACAACATGCGTGAACTGGAGCGTCAGGTCATGCTGACCGTGCTCGACCGCAAGTGGCGGGAACATCTCTATGAGATGGACTATCTGCGTGAGGGCATCGGCCTGCGGGCCATGGCCCAGCGTGATCCGCTGGTCGAATATCAGCGCGAGGGCGGCGACATGTTCAACTCCATGATGGAGGCGTTCATGGAGGAGGTCGTCGGCTTCGTCTATCAGGTCGAGGTGCAACAGCCCCAGTTGGCGCCCGTTGTGGACTCCAAGGGTGCTGCGGTCACCGTCGATGCCCTGGCCGCCAAGCTCGAACAGGCCGGCGTGGCCGCGACGGGTGACGCGAAGCGCGAACCGACCAACGAGGAACTGGCTGCGGCTGAGGCTCCTGACGCGGCTGACGAAACCGACCCTGAGCCGGAGCTGGAGCCGGAGCCGGCGGCGGCCGCTGCCCGACCGAAGCTGGCCATCAAGGGCAGCGAGAGCAAGCCGCGCAAGCTGAACTACACCGCTCCGGCCGAAGACGGCTCGGTCGAGCAGGTCGTCGAGGACCCCGAAAAGGATCCGTACGCCGGGGTCGGCCGCAATCAGCCCTGTCCCTGTGGTTCGGGCAAGAAGTTCAAGCTGTGCCACGGGAAGCGAGGCTGAGAGCGAGGCCCGCGGGCGGCCTTCCGCTGTCTAGGATGACGCCCGTGTCCGTTCCCACTTCGCATACCAGGCCGGGCCGCCGCGTCCGGCTCCGGACGGCAGTGGCACTCGTTGCCACGCTGCTGCTGACCGTCGGGTGTGCTCCCGACACCGAATCAGCGACGCCCGCGCCGCCCACCTCGGTGCCGGAGACGACCACCGCGGTGTCGTCGCCGACGGCGTCGCCCAGCGCCGAGCCGACGGTAGGGGAACCGACCGCCGAACCGCGATCGGAGATCAAGGCCATGCCGATCCGGGAGTTCGTGGCGGGCACCCCGAGCTCGACGCCCGCGGCCGAGTCCGGTCGTCGGGTGAACCCGCCGCCGGCAGGGGCAGTGGACTGCAGCCAGGTGAAGTGCATCGCGCTGACGTTCGACGACGGCCCCGGGCCCCACACCGAACGACTGCTCGGGATGCTCACGAGCAAGGGTGCCCGCGCCACGTTCTTCATGCAGGGGGCCATGGTTCGCGCCAATCCGGGCGTCGCGCGGCGGGTGGCCAACACCCCGGGCATGGAGGTTGCCAACCATTCCTCGACCCATCCGCAACTGACCGCTGTCGGCTCGGCCCAGTTGCGCCGCGAGATCGTCGGCAACCACGCCACCATCCAGGAGGTCACCGGCAGGAGCGCGACGGTTTTCCGGCCGCCCTATGGCGCCCGCAACGGTGCGGTCGATGCCATGGCTGCGGAGGCGGGCGAGGCCGTCATCCTGTGGGATATCGACACCCTGGACTGGCGGACCCGCAGCGCGTCCGCGACCCGCAAGGCCGTCGCCTATCAGGCCCGCGCCGGCTCGATCGTGCTCATGCACGACATTCACGGCTCTACAGTCGATGCCGTGCCCGGCATCATCTCCGATCTGCAGGGCCAGGGCTACGTGCTGGTCACGGTGAGCGAACTGCTGGGCGGGACGACTCCGGGCCGCGTCTACACGCGTCGCTGATCAACCCCCAGTCTCGGAAGCGGCGGGTCGACGGGCGGGGAGAGCGGCCCGAAGTCGGCGATCAGGCACAGCCAGCGGTTGCCGACGCGCTCCAGACGCAGGGCCGCTGCGGCGTACCGATCACCGGAGCGGAACCGCGCCGCCACCTCGATCGCATCATCCCCGACCTGCTGCAGCCGCACGCTGCGCAGGCTCAGGGGCATAGGCGTGCGCTGATGCAGTCGGGCCCGCGTCACGAGTTCGGCCAGGATGTCGTCGCTGACCCAGCGGATCAGCTGGGTGGGCGATCGACGGCCCTGGATCGCGTCCAGCAGGGCCGACATCAGGACGTGGGCAAAGCTTTCGGCGGCGGGATCATCGATGCTGCCGACAGGTGGCGGTGATACATCGTCGGTGAGAGGAAGGACCGTCAGGCCAGCCGGTCGTCGGTCGGGTCCCGGCCAGTGGATGGCGGCCGGGCGGGCGTCGGGAATTCTGGCGTACGCCCAGGGGTGCGGGTGGGTGCTGAGTGCGCTCATGCCCCCAGCGTGTCGGGTGAAACGGCGGTCGGACCGAAAGGGCGGTCTCTCGACTCCGGATCTGTGGACGACACGCCGGGGGAGGGGTCAGGAGTCCTCGTCCGCCGCCTGCCGCGCGTCACTCGAGGTTTGCATGCGGCCTGCCTGGAACAGGTTCATCATCGCCTGCTGCATGGTGCCGGAGGGCGTGAACCACTCGCGCATCATGGCACCGGGACTCAGGTGTTCCATCGACTCGAGCATGCGCCGCTCCAGCTCGTCCATGACGGCCTTCTGCATGGGTGCCACATCGGGCAGGCCCAGGAACGTGCGCAATTCCTCGGGTGTGCAATCAACATTCACAGTGATGATCATGTTCCCTCCTCAGGCGAGATCCTAGTCAGCCGATCCATGGACGCGTAGGTCCTCGGGGGTGTGTCGGTGGTGGGGGTGCTCGGCTACGGTTGGCACTATGCCGACCCGCCTGACTGCGCGTGAGATGTCCCTGCTGGCATTGGACACCCAACACACCCCGGCGCATGTCGGCACTGTCGATATTTTCGAGGTGACCGATTCCTTCGATGCCGAGCGCCTGATCGCCGCCATTCGTGACCGACTCGACTACGTCCCGAAATATCGGATGCGTCTCCTCCCCGTGCCCGGCGCGCTGGCCGCACCCGTCTGGGTGGAGGACGAGGACTTCGACCTGAGCTACCACGTCCGACGATCTGCTCTGCCCCGCGAAGGGACACCGGAGCAGCTCCGGGAGTTCGTGGGTCGCGTGTGTGCCCGTCGCCTCGACCGATCCCGTCCTCTGTGGGAGGCCTACATCGTCGAGGGACTCTCCGGCAATCGGTTCGCCCTGGTGACCAAGACGCATCAGGTCCTCGTCGACGGTGTCGATGCGGTCGATCTGGGCCAGGTCCTCCTCGATGAGAACGCCGAGGAAGAGCCCCTGCCGCGGAGCGAGTGGGAACCGGTGCCCGAGCCGCGGCCGGTCGACCTCGTGGTCGATGCCGTCCGCCACGGGCTTGCCGACTCCGATGCCCTGTTCGATGCGGCGCGTCGTGGGGTGACGGGCCTGTTGGGCACGGCTGTCGCGGTGGGCGAGGCTGTCGGAGGCATCGGCGGAGCTCTGGGCGAGTTCGCCGGGTCGGCTCTGCGAGGCGGGGCCAGGCCGCGGGGTGAGACTCCGCTCGCGGGCGCGCCCTCCGAGCAGCGTCGCGTGGCGTTGGTCACCATGGATCTGGAGGAGTTGCGTACCCTCCGGATGCGCGAGCGTTACACCGTCAACGATGTGGTGCTCGCCGTGATCAGCGGAGGCCTCCGCGACTGGCTGGCGACGCGGGGCGAAGCCATCGGCTCGGGCGGACTGCTCGCCATGGTCCCGATGAGCGTCATCGATGAGGATGGGGAACCCACGTCCCTCGGCTCCCATGTGGCGCCCCACCTGATCCAGTTGCCCGTCGACGAGGCCAATGCCCTCATGCGGCTCCATCAGGTGTCCTTCGGCACGCGTGCCCACACCGAGACCGGGCGGGCTGTGAGCGCGCGCACGATCAGTGATATCGCGGGCTTTGCGCCGAGCACGTTGCACGCACTGGGCGTTCGGGTGGCGGCCACCATGTCTCGCCGACCTCACGACCTGCTGATCACCAATGCACCGGGACCCCAGCATGCGCTCTATGCATGCGGTGCCCGCATGGTCGCGAGTTATCCGGTATTGCCCCTGCCGCCGGGTCACCTGCTGGCGATCGGGGTCACTTCCTACAACGGCAAGGTGTTTTTCGGGCTGACGGGTGACCGGGACTCCCTCAATGACCTTGATGTGCTCGCCCAGTGCATGGAGGACGCCCTGCGCGAGTTGACCGAGACCGCCGCCCGGGCCGAGGCCACCCGTCAGCCCACACGGGCAGCCGCTCCCGGGGCGGCCCCGGCAACGCCGCCCCGGAAGACGGCCGCGAAGAAGGCTCCAACGAAGAAGACGACCGCGAAGAAGACGACCGCGAAGAAGACGACCGCGAGGAAGACACCGGCGAAGAAGACGGTCGCAAACGAGACACCCGTGAAGGCCGTGGCCAAGAAGGCCCCTGTCCGGAAGAGTGCTGCACCGCGGCCGACGCCGGCCGCGCCGGAGGCGATGTCGGCCACGCCGGAGGCGATGTCGTCCACGCCGGAGGCGATGTCGTCCACGCCGGAGGCGATG